>DAHVFH010000006.1 GCA_027317105.1 Cytophagales bacterium | reverse complement strand
TTTCTTGCCGTTCAAGCCGCTTCAGCAAGAGGTCTTTTAGTTGATAAAGAATACGAGGCAATTGCTGCTAAGTGACCCACAGAAATCACCTCAAATTAAACATACCAAATGGATCTGGTTACTTTAGATTTGGTTTGGTCTTTTCAAACTTAAAGACTTCGGGCATATCTTCATCGCTATTCATCGAAACCTCAAGGTCTTTGATCAATCCATTAGCGATGTCATACACCCATCCGTGCACATGTGGAGCACCGCGCTTTTGCCAGGCATTTTGTATGATCGATGTTTTTCCTAAATCATACGCTTGCTCAATCACATTAAGCTCTACGAGCCGATCCTGACGGGCTTTCATATTATCAATAGCCTCAAGTTCATCTTGATGCATCCGATACACATCCTTTATATGTCTTATCCAGTTATCGATAAGTCCAATTTGATTGTTGGTCATGGCCGCCAGTACGCCACCACATCCATAATGTCCGCAAATTACAACGTGCTTTACTTCAAGCACGTTGACAGCATAGTCCAGCACACTCAACATACTCATGTCGGTGTGAATCACCATGTTGGCGATATTGCGATGGACAAACACTTCTCCCGGTTGTGTACCAGTTATTTGGTTGGCCGGTACTCGGCTGTCCGAGCATCCGATCCACAAAAATTCTGGTTTTTGAATAAGGGATAGTCGTTTAAAAAAACCCTTGTCTTCATTATTTTTTTGTTCTACCCAGGCTTTGTTTTGCAAAAGTAATTGTTGGTGGGATTTAAGTGCGTCTGCCATTGGTCTTGGTTTGTTAAATGGAAATATTTTTTAATTCAACTTGAATATCCTTAGTCTCTCCTTCCTTCATAAAGTCTTCAATGGTCTCTCTGATATCCGCATCAATAAAATTAGACTGAGAGCCATCAATTGTAACCAATGAGTTAGGTGGTATGGTTAAAAGTTTTTTTCTGAGTGTGGCCTTATTTAAGAACGAGACATCTTTTGTCATTTTAATCAGGTAGTTGTTTCCTTGGTTTACCAAGATAATCGCTTCCTCAAAATTAGTGCGAAGAATAAAAAAGACCGCTACTAAAATACCCATAAAAACACCTTGCAGCAAATTGGTGAACGTAACTGCTACTACAGTGGTGACAAATGGCAAAAACTGGCTCATGCCTTTAGCATACGTGCTTTTGTAAAGAGAAGGGCTGGAAAGTTTGTAACCAACCACAATTAAAATCGCTGCCAGTGAGGCAAGCGGGATCATTTTTAAGATCATCGGAAAAAACGAAACCATCAACAAAAGGATAACTCCATGGGTTATTGTTGAAGCTTTTGAACGTGCACCATTGTTGATATTCGTTGAGCTTCGCACAATAACAGAAGTCAAAGGCAACCCGCCTAAAAGACCGGATAAAAAATTGGCGACTCCTTGGGCCTTTAATTCACGGTTGAGGGGCGTAATTCTCCGGTAGGGATCAATTTTGTCGCAAGCTTCAATGCTCAAAAGCGTCTCAAGACTTGCTACAATAGCAATCGTGACTGCCGCGAAATAAATTTTTGGGTTATTCCAGAAAGAAAAATCAGGAAAAACAAAGAATGTAGATATACTTCCTGATTCTGAGAGCAGTGGCACAGCAACCATATGCTTTTGGGCGATCATTAAATACCTAATGTAGGAATTAAAAAAAGCATTGAGGGTAATCCCAATGACTACCACCGCCAATGCCCCAGGGATAATCCGAAAGAATTTATACTGTTGAAGTCTTTTGGAATCCCAGGCCACTAAAATTACGATTGAAAGCACAGAAACTAGGATGGCACCCGGCGAAAAGGCACCCCAGGCATTCATGATTTCGGAAAACGTATTTTGCCCATCACCTTGAAAAAAACCTTGATCGCCCTCAAAGTCAATATCGTAGCCTACGGCATGCGGAATTTGTTTTAAAATCAAGATCAAACCAATGCCGGCAAGCATCCCTTTAATAACAGAGGCCGGAAAGAAATGCCCGATAGAACCAGCTTTTATGTACCCAAGAAAAATTTGAAGAATACCTGCGATAACCACACAAAGTAAAAATGCTTGATAGGATCCAAGGCTAATAATTGAAGCGGCCACAATAGAGGTAAGCCCAGCAGCCGGCCCGCTGACGCTAAGAGGCGACCCACTTAGGGCGCCCACTACTATACCGCCAATGATGCCTGCCAATAACCCAGAAAAGAGCGGAGCCCCCGATGCTAATGCAATTCCGAGACACAACGGAAGTGCCACAAGGAAAACGATAATTGAAGAACGAAAGTCAGAAGACCAGTAATTTCTTAAATTCATAGATAAGGAAATTCTTTGTTTGGTTAACACGTGAAAATAATTTAACAAACCTGAAAGGTTCTATTAAATAATAACGAAAAAAAAGAATCAGAATTTGGGAGGAGGAGAAATCAACGCTTTATGGGGGTCGAAAATCAATTGCTCCTGATAAACCAGATAAGCGTTCTTGAAAACAATCCGCTCACTTGTTGTTATCTTACAAGCCTCCACTTTACTTTTAAAGTCATTGTCACCATCATCGTCCTCTGTGCCACTTTCTTGTGTTGATTGAGAAGTTGAAGAGGAGGACTTGCTTTGGCATCTTGAGAGGAGGAAGGACACGCCAATCGCTTTTTGTACCTTAACCACACTGCCACCAAATAAAATTACAAAGATGATAAAAAAGCTTACCCAAGATTGGCACCGGCTTGAATTTTTGGAATACCTTTGAATTTTCATGAACCACAAATTTAGTCACAATCCATTAGAAAGCTTCGTATTCGGTGTAATCATTTATGAGCATCTAAAAAGCAGCAAGACTTAGTCAATTTATCCCCGATCAAATTGTTACCTTGCATTTTAATGTAAAAGTATGAGTAAAGAATCTTCCATAGACATTGAAAAAGTAAAAAAAAGCTATTTCAACTTGTTGGCTGTGCTGATGAGGAGCGAAAAAATTGAAAGCAAGTATATTCAATGTTTGGTGAAGTGGGGCATTCAATTAGGGGTAAATGTGGCCGACCTAAAGGAACTTGAAAAAACAAATGCCACTATCCCAAAAGACAAGGCGGAAAAACTAGAGACCCTCTACCATCTGATATATATGATCTATCTCGACAAAATTGTTGAAGACGTTGAGTTACAAGTTGCCGCAGTTTATGCAGAGAAATTAGGGTTTCCAAAGGGGCTGGTAGGCGACCTGTTTAAATCCATCGCCACAGCTGGTTACGATAGTCATGCTACAAGAGATGTAAGAAAAGAAGTTGAAGACTTCCTTAAATTACAAAATATTTAATTTCAATATCAATTCGGCTGTGCCAACACTTTGGGGTCAGATAACCTATTCTCAAAGCAAGAATAGGTCAGTTAATTAAATATTCCCTGGAAGAAGCCGCAGAAATTCTTAACCAATTGTTATCAGGTACTTTTGATCATTGAGTTATTTAATTCAGCTTAAACTTCTGCCCTCGCCCACTCACTGCGGCAACGTTGAAAAATCCAACCACCTGAGAACCCTTGGGGTTGGTATTCGTAATGTTGGTAGAAACATTAGCTACCGGAGTAGCAAATAACTGCCCGAAACCCCCTGGCCTATTTGTTTGCGTCACTACCTCGCTCAAATAATTAAAAGCCGCATGGGTTATCGAATTGATTTCTACATAAACAGAATCGCCCGGCCAAAAAGGTGAAGGATTATTAGTTCGGTTTGATCTATCTGGATTGATGCCTCTTCGGATCGGAAGAAGAAACACCACGCCATCGGCCTCACCACCTGCCGATAGGCCAGCATCATAGGCCGTGTTTATCTCTGTTGGCAAGGTTAATAACGTATCATTTACTGTGGCTTTTATCCAATAGGTATCACCTACCCCTATGGGATCTTTAGCCCAAAATTGCCCGGTGTATCTTATTTTGCCAGAAGATCTAAAATTTTGATCCTGCGCAAACGTAATGCTGTCAATGGGTGGCACACGCCCCATGTGCGAAGAAGCAATAAAAACTTCTCCGTTTACCATTAGGGTTAGATTAAAATCATGTCCGACTGCACCAAAGATGGAAGTGGTTGGTGTCCATTCATAGGAACCTGGAACAGAAGGGTTTTCAATAAAAGAGTACAAGGTATTATCGGTTAGGTCTTGAACGGTAACCGTAGCACCCGAAACTCCGACAGGTTGTGCATCATCAAAATACGGCTGGGTAAGCGATAACAATATGGTCTGCTTTTGATACTTATTATTGACCCAGCCATCGACTACGAGAACTGGCGCAGCTGATTGTAAGGTGGGGTGGATCGTGGTTTCGCACGCGCTAAAAACCATCGCGAGGACAAAAGATACGAAAAACAAAAAACTGATCTTTGATTGCATGGTCAGAATTTAAGATTGTAAGAAACTGCTGGAACAATGGAGCCAATGATAGAAAGTTGCGTAGCCTGTGAAACCAATGGCTGACCCGGTAATGTTTGTACATCATTTTGAGAAAAATAAATGGAGAACGGATTCTTTCGAGCATAAAGATTATAAATGGAGAATGCCCAGTAGTCATGGTTCTTTCTTTTCCTTCCCGCTTTGTTATATTCTTTACCTTGAAAAGTAAATGCAATATCCAGTCTGTTGTAGCTTGGCAAGGTTACATTGTTTCGAGAATTATTGGCATTATAGGGAATCAGAATGCCTTGTTCGGTGTAGCGCGAAGTGGGAAATGTCGTTGGTGTTCCTGAAGTATAAATGAAATTAGAAGAGAAAGACCATCGCTTATTGATTTCATAGAACCCAACCACTTTTAAATTATGCGTCTGATTATAGCGTGTCGGATACCAATTGTTGTTATTAATTCCGTTTACCGATAGTTCAGTTCTTCCCAAGGTATAGCTGATCCATCCGTTAAAGCGGCCCGTTTTTTTCTGGGCATAAAATTCCAATCCATAAGCCCTTCCCTTACCCGAAAGCAAATCTCCTTCGAGGTACCTGTTAATCAGCAGGCTGGCACCATTGATGTAGTCGATTTGATTTTGTGTTGCCCGGTAATAGGTCTCCATTGAAAATTCATATTGCGTTTTTGAAGTATTTAAAGTACGGAAATAACCCATGGTCACCTGATCGCCTAATTCAGGTTTAATGTTGGGTGTGCTGGGTGTCCAAACATCGAGCGGGTTAGAAGCGGTGGTATTGGAGATCAAATGCAGGTATTGCACCATGCGGTTATAACTTCCCTTGATAGAACTCAATTCATTTAATTGTGCTTTAAAGGAAAACCGTGGCTGCAGGTTGCCATAGGTTTGAATCGGCTGGCCTTTTGAAAACGTTTTTTGGCCGACTACACTTTTACGGACGCCCGGAACAGTGTCGTTATAGTAATACTGGGTGCCAGGGCCGTACAAGGTGAAATTTGAGTAGCGCAAACCGTAATCAATAGAAAACCGTGGGCTTACCTTTAAACTGTGACTGGCATACAATGAAGTTTCCAGGTTGTATTTTTTATCCAAACTCACGTTAACAGGAACTCCGTTGGTGGTCCCTGAGGCGTTGGCCGGCTCAAAGGTGTAATAGATGGCCTCCCCCCCAAAGTTCACTTCGCTATTGCTATTGATAAAGTAACTAAAGTCAGGGCGATAAATATAGTTGGTGATGGCGGAGTTCCATACGAATTGATTTTGCGAATTGTTACCAAATTGTAAATGATAATCATACTTGCTGAAAACCAACGCCTGGTTGAAAAATAGCTTATTGTTAAATAGATGATTCCATCGTAGCGTTCCCGTGGCATTTCCCCAACTGAATCCCTGATTGGCACTAAACAAGAAATTATCGCGGCCAAAATAACTGGATAAGTAGATTTTGTTTTTATCATTGAAATTATAGTTGACCTTGAAAGTAAGGTCATAAAAATTCAATGCCCCCCCATTCTTTAATACACTCACAAAGGGTCGAGCGAGAACGTCAATATAAGATCTTCGTGCGGCTATAATATAAGACGCTTTATTTTTTAGAATCGGTCCTTCTATGGCAAGTCGACTGAAGATCGTTCCAATACCGCCTGTTACTTCTGTTTTTTTACTATTACCTTCTTTCATTCGCACATTTAGTACTGAGGCCAGCCTGCCGCCATACTTGGCAGGCACTGCTCCTTTGTAAAGGGTAATGTCTTTGACTGCATCTGGGTTAAAAACTGAAAAGAAGCCTAATAAATGCGATGAGTTGTAAACAGGGGCTTCATCAAGGTAAATCAAGTTCTGGCCTACACTTCCACCACGAACATTGAACCCAGAAGCCCCTTCACCCACTGTGCTTACACCCGGCAACAATAAAATACTTCTGATCACATCAACTTCGCCCATGAAGGTTGGCAATTTCTTCATCGTAGATACGTCCATTTTATTAAAGCTCATACTGGTATTTTGAGCCGCAGGCCTGTCCTTTTCGTCCACCACCTCTACTTCATTCAACTGGGTAGCTTCTGCATTCAACTCAACATCAAGGCGATAATTCTTATCCAAAGCCACCTCTTGCAAAATGGCTTTATAGCCAATGTAATTGTACTGCAAAACGTAATTGCCTGCCGGAATCGTGATGGAATAAAAACCATACTCGTTGGTAGTCGTGCCTGAATTCAATTCCTTGATATAGACAGTCGCCCCAATCATAGCCTCACCATTAGCCGCATCCTTCAAGTATCCGTTGATTGTAAATTTTTGTTGCGCTAGACTATACAAAGAGCAAAAGGAAAGGGAAAGGAAAACAAAAGCAGAGATTAGATGCCGCATGAAATATTAGGTGTTTAGGGGCTGCATTAGATAAAAAAAACCGCTAAAAAATTGATGATTGTCTAGTTAAACCGAAAAATGAGGCAAATGTTTTCCAAGGCAGATTAAATTATAACGAAGGTTTTTGCCAAGTAGTTGTGTCACTTTAAAATTTTCTTCTTTAAAAGCCAATCGGTTTGGGGATCATCGCCCATCTGAAAGATGTGCTCGCCAAATCGCTCAAAGCCCCACTTTGCATAAAATTTTTGCGCGCGAAAATTCTTCTCCCAAACTCCCAGCCACATCCATTCAAATTTTCGAGCAACCGAAAACGCCATAGCCTCTTCCATTAAAAGACGAGACGCACTGGTGCCGTGATAATCGCGATGAATATAAAGGCGATGAAGTTCCACCGCGTTCGATCCAAGTTGCTTTTCGGCCTCGCTGCTGAGTCGTAAACGCAAAAAACCAATGATCTTCAAGTCATCCAAGGCGAGGTACAACGTTGAACCTTCTTCAAAAAACTCACCTTTGAATTTTTCCAGGTTGTAGGAGTCATCGTAAAAGGCCTGCAAATTGGCGGGTGTGTTTTGATCGGCAAACGTATCCGTGTAAACTTCAATGGCTAACTCGCGCACGGCAGGAATTTCTTCGATTTTTGCTTTTCGGATACGGATCATATAAGGCCAAATTAAAGAAAAAAGAGTGATCGGTTGGTTTACTATGGAATGAACAACTAATGGCAACAAAAAGAAAAGCTCCACCAAAAGCAGAGCTTAGCTAATGTTTTGTTGTGGATAGCCTGTAGAATGTTAAGCGTATGATTCTATTTCTTCGCGGAAGTAGAGTCAGTTTTAGCAGGGTTTTGCTTTTCGATTTTATAATCGTCATTGAGGCCTTTGATCACGTCTTGCGAGATGTCGATACCTGGACCACCAAACAAAACATCACTGGAAGGGTCAAATTTAAAAACCACCTGCAAGTCGCTCCCAGCGGCATACTTCTTAAGGAATGCTGTGATCCGGCCATACAGCGATTCGTTCATTTTGTTCTGATCGTTGGCCAACTCCTGCTCCAGGCTTTGTTGGTACAAACGAAAATTCTGTTGCTTCTTGCCCAAATCTTCTTCCAGTGCTTTTGCCTGACCGATTGTGAGGTTGCTAATGTTCCGCTGATAGGAGGAAATTTCATTTTGCAAACTTTGGCCACGGTTCTGAAGATCTTGATCCAGTTTTTTACTTTTTGCCTCCAGGATCGTTTTGATTTCTTTGAAGTAATCATAATACTTCAAAACACTATCCGACTTGATGTAGGCTATTTTTAAATCAGAAGGTGCCGAAACAGAAGAGACAGTACCGCTTTTCTTGCCTGAAAAATAAAGGAAATACAAAATGCCAACAGCTACCAAAAGTACTCCGTTGAGGATAAGGGAAAGGTTTTTCATCGATTCTAATGTTTTTTGAGGCGCAAATATAAGCCAATTTGTTAATGGTTCGTATGAATCTGTTAGCCAAAACCCATAAATTCGTGGCCTTACTCCCTATTTAAACCACTCCGAATACATTGGATAGTTTCGTGCTGTGCGCGCGATCACTTCTGTCATTTCAGCGCCAACTTCCTTTACTTTCCTTGCAGGAGTACCTGCGTAGATACTTCCCTTCTCTATTTTCGTTCCTGCCAACACCACCGCACCCGCTGCTATCACCGACCCCGTGCCGATAACCGCATCATCCATAATGATCGCACCCATGCCAATAAGGACATTGTCTTCAATCGTGCAGCCATGCACAATGGCATTGTGGGCAATCGAAACATTTTTTCCAATTACCACTTTGGCTTTTTGATACGTACAGTGAATGATCGCCCCATCTTGCACGTTGGTGTTATCGCCTATGGTGATTGAATGCACATCACCACGAACAACCGCATTGAACCATACCGTGCAGTTATCTCCCATTGTTACCTCTCCTACCACTGTGCAGTTGTCGGCAAGGAAGCAATTTTTTCCAAACTGAGGAGTGTGCCCACGTATCGATTTAATTAATGGCATAACTCTATAATTTTATTGAGACGGAAAGTTAAGGGATTTGATGATTTTTCATCTTAAAAACATTACTCGGCTGGGCATCATTTCCACTTTCATTGGCAACCAACCCATTCCTTCACCATCCGCCTCTATGGCGCAAGGTTTTGGCGCAGTGATTTCGATGGTGCTGCATTCATTATAAAGAACCAACGTATCCTTGATTTTTTTTCCTGTTTTTATTTTCTGAAGAAAGATCAGGAATTTCAATAAGGCAAGCTCGCCCGCAATAAAGGTCGCGAACTTACCATCATCTGGTGAAGCATCTGGTGCAATAAACATTGAGTTCCCAAACGACTTTCCATTGGCAATTGCCATTACTCTCATTTTTCCACACCATTCCCAGTGTGGAGTCTTTGCATAGATCTTTTCGGGCCGGTTCCCAAAAAAAGAAACGATTATTGCTTTAAGGTAAGTGACCATCGGTCCTAATGATCGGTTGTTTTTCATAAGCCGCTTTACTACCTCTGGCCCCATCCCTAAACTACAGGCGTTGATAAAATACCTTGTGATCATTTCTCCCTTTTCATTGTTGCAATTTATTGCTCCCACATCAGTTGGTTTGGGACTGTTTTGTATTATCAGGTTTAAAATTTGATTGGCGTCAGGTTTTATGTTGCACAATTTAGAAAAATCATTCCCGGTGCCCAGTGGGATTATTCCAAAGGTTGGCAGAGATGTAGCGTTACGATTTTTTAAAATGCCATTCAACACCTGATTGAGGGTACCGTCACCGCCTGCCGCTAAAATACAATTAAACTTTCCATCCGCAGCCGAGGTCGCTAGTTCGATGGCCTGGCCCGCAAACTGTGTCTCAAAAACTGAAACATTCAATTTTTCTTTCAATTGAGGAAGAATCCTTTGGTAAAAGACTTTTTTCTTCGAAATGCCGTTGAGGATAATGGCTACATTCATTTTTTTCCTTGAGGTTGAAAGATAAGTGTGTGTTTTTATTAAACGCCCTCTTCAATCATCACCTTGGTGACAAGGTTGGAAGAACCCGTTCCGCGTGTTGTCCCCGTCACAGGCATGGTGTTTTCAAACCTAGAACTTGAGACGATGGGGATATGGGTACTTCCAGCCACCATGCCATGGCTTGGGTCAAACCCAATCCAACCCGCGCCTGGAAGGAACACTTCGAGCCATGCGTGCAGCTCATATTCAGAGCCGCTTTCCATCGGAAAGTAAAAATAGCCGCTGACAAATCGGGCCGCAATACCAAGATAGCGCAAGAGATTAATTTCCATCCAGGCTAAATCTCGGCACGATCCACGCTTCAACGCAAAAGCCAGATCGGGCGTGTGCGGTGCTCCTACATCCCGCACTTCGATAACGAAATCCAAATGAATTTGTCTCGTCAAATTCGTTACAAACTGAACGGTATCCAATTTTGATTCTTCGAGTATCTTCTTCCCATACTCAATCAAAGGATTTGAAAGGGGTTCAAAATCTAAACTAGGCTTTAACAAAGTTTGTTGCACTTCAGCATACGAAAATGGCCACGTTAAAAAATCAGTCGGGTATAAAATAAAATTAAAGGGGTCATACTTTTCTGCTAACACGTTAGCTTCTGATCGGATTGTTAATTTTTCAGTCATCCCATCAAACCAGCAAAAATGGATAAGGTTTCCTTCCACATCAATTTGGTGAGATACCCCTGCGGGTTTTGGTGAAATGGTCAACTCGAAAAAAGTAAGTGTATGATGCGGGGTGCTTTTGGGCAGCAGCCGTATATAATGAGGTTCAAGAAAAACATTAGCGGTAAACTGATACAGCGTCTCATGGACTATCTTGAAATTCATGATCTGGTATTTTAATTATCCAATCCCATTGTAACGTCAAAAAAATATTTCTGTCTAGCACAACCTAACTTAAGCCAATCATAAATTGATTCACCAATCATTGCATCATTTGGTTGATTTTCGAGCGGCTGTCGCTCAAGATATTTTCTGTTGAAAAAAAAGTTTCGAAAATACCTACAGAAACACCATTCAGCTTTTGCTGAAAATCGTCTAGGTATTCGTGCAAGCCGATGCGAAATACGTCATTGATGTCAGCATATTCCAATTGAGATTTTAGTATCCCCAGTTGTTTTTCTGCACTGTTCGAATACCGTGTCTCTTTGGCAGAGATGGCGTGCAACGATTGCTCCGCCCCGACCAAACAGCTTAGCATCGAACGTGGAAAGTCTTTGTCAAAAACCAAAAACTCAGAAATATTTTGAGGGTTTAACTTGCCGTATTTTTTCCGGTACATGTCGTAGGCACTTACCGATTTAAGCAATGCAGACCATTGGATCAAATCAAAAGGTGAGCCTACGGCTTCAGGGGTCGGCAGCAACATGTGGTATTTTACATCCAATACCCGAGACGTTTTATCCGCCCGTTCAATCAACTGACCAATTTTACCGAAATGCCATCCTTCATTTTTTGAGATGGTCGAATCGAAAATACCATAAAGTAATTGACAGCTTTCCTTCACTTCGCTAAAAAAATTCCGGGGATCATTTTCCTTCCAGCGTTTCTTTTCCACGCCTTCTTTCACCGTATAGTAGAGGTTGTTTATTTGTTCCCAAACTTCAATGGTAATTTCAGGCCTAATGGCGCGGGCATTTTCGCGTGCTTTCACCAGGCAGCTTAAAATGGAATTTGGGTTTTCGGCATCAAATCCTAAAAAGTAAATGACTTTGCTCTTTTCTGCATTTTTATAGAGTGATTCGTATAAATCCCAATCGCCCGTGGTCACCACCAGCGGCTTCCATTGCTCCGATAGCTCGCGGGGCATCTCCAATGAAAGGTTAAAGTTCACATCCATAAACCGGGCATAATCCTCTGCCCTTTCAATGTACCGATTCATCCAATGGATGGTCTCTGCAACTCTGCTAAGCATAGTCTATTGTTTTTGCTGTTAACTATCCAGTACCCAAGTATCTTTACTCCCTCCGCCCTGAGAAGAATTAACCACGATCGATCCCTTCTTTAAGGCAACACGGGTCAGTGCTCCCGGAACTATCTTAATATCTTTTCCATATAATATGTAGGGTCGCAAATCCACATGCCTGCCCTCAATACCGCTCTCTGTTAAGGTTGGCACACGAGAAAGATTAATCATGGGCTGCGCAATATAATTCCGTGGCCTTCCCTTTATCTTTTTTATGAATTCGATTCGCTCACTTTTTGTCGACTTTGGGCCTATCAACATGCCATAACCCCCAGACGCATCGGTTTGTTTCACCACCAGTTGATCAATGTTTTCCACTACGTATTGCAAATCAGAACCTTCTGCGCAGATGTATGTTTTGACATTGGGAAGCAACGCTTCTTCACCCAGGTAATATTTAATAATTCTGGGCACATAAGCATAGATTGCCTTATCATCGGCCACCCCAGCACCAGGCGCATTGACTAATACCACATTCCCTTTGCGATAGGCATTGAATAACCCTGGTGTCCCCAATAGGGATTCTTTTTTGAAAATTAAGGGATCGATATAATCGTCATCCACCCTTCTGTAAATGACGTCCACTTTTTTTAATCCCTTAGTGGTAATCATGTAAACAAAATCATTTTCTACCACCAAGTCCCGCCCCTCTACAAGCTCGGCCCCTAATTGTTGGGCGAGGTAAGCATGCTCAAAGTAGGCCGCGTTATAAATTCCAGGTGTAAGCACGGCAATCGTAGCCCCCGGTATGGGTGTAAGTGACTCCAGCATATCTCTAAGATTATGGGCATAATTATA
The DNA here is from genome assembly GCA_027317105.1 of Cytophagales bacterium. Lineage (GTDB taxonomy): Bacteria > Bacteroidota > Bacteroidia > Cytophagales > Cyclobacteriaceae > ELB16-189. The sequence continues at coordinate 46,834 of DAHVFH010000006.1, read as the reverse complement.
AACTGGCCTCACCCTTAGTTGTTCAAACAATTCAGGAAATGTTCGCTTAAGAATCTCTCTGTTTTCGAGCATATAGGATACTCCAGAAGGGCACCTTAAATTATCTTCGAGAACATAAAAATTTCCATCGTCACCGCGAATAAGATCGGAACCGGTAATATGACACCATACATTTTTTGGAGGCTTCAAACCAATGCATTGTTTCAGATAGGTAGCACTGGAGAGCACCAATTCTTGAGGGATGATCTTGTCTTTTAAAATTTTTTGCTCGTTATACACATCTCCAATAAACATATTGAGTGCCACGATTCGCTGCGTCAACCCCTTTTCAAGAATGTCCCAATCCTTCCCAGAGATAATTCTGGGGATGATATCCAAATGCAAAATTCGTTCGATCCCTTGATTGTCGCTATACACATTAAAGGTCATCCCTAAGGATAGTTGGGCTCTATCAGTAGCGTGTTGTAGAAAATTGAGTTTCTCCCACCCCATCTCCTCCAAGTGTTCTTTCAATAATTCGCAATGAGGCCGTGCCTTTCCTTCCTCCGCGAACATTTCGTCATGGAACCCTATGTTTTTGTAGGTATCAAAATTGATTTTGTTCATAGGCGTTGTCTTACGAAAGCTATTCTGCCCTTTAATATAGAAAAAAAGTTGCTTCATTTTTTTTAAGTAAAATAATAATTGAAAACGAAGGAATTCAAGATGAAAAGCGCCAAAATTCGGACTGCATGGCACATATCGGAAATAGGAGTGGATATGGGCTAATGGAAAAGTAACAAATTTTGTCCGTTGGCTCCACTTATCATCCAACACAAAATCTCTGGTTGAAAAGACATCATAGGGATTTGGGTAACCTTTTTCGCGTTCAATTTGGTTTACCAGTACATCAATTTTTAACTTATGAATAGCCCGATCAAATTCATCAAGCCACTCGGATTTCCCTGGCAAACGCTAGATCCTTTTTTTATTCTGCGTACAACACGAAGATTTTTACCCGAAAGGAAATGACCACATGGGGCCCGCTGCATCTTTAGCGGGTCGTAACCTCGGACAGGATTTTGACCCGGGTGAGAAGTGGCAGATGTACCATGGCCAAACCGTGCCGAGCTTCCCTGCTCATCCCCATCGTGGATTTGAAACGGTTACTGTTGCCACAAAAGGGTTGATCGATCACTCTGATTCACTGGGTGCTGCCCAAAAAAACAGGCCTCCCCTTGTTTAATGAATTTATTATAGGAACGTTGAGCACTGCTTTCACTAATATGAAAACACCGCTGCACATCGGCCTTTCAGCAAAGTTGCTGATGAATAAAATTACTGGAGATATACCGAAGGCTTTCAAGTCCCCTTTGGCATGGGCATAAACGGGAAGGCCATTGACGATGTATTGAATCAAGCCTTCTTTTTCATAGACTCCTAGACAATCAGAGATGAGTGTGGCCGTAGCGGGAAAAATCGGTAACTTTAATTGCATGCAGGAAAAATACGCACTTTTATTTGCGAACTTTACCTCAACTCCTTTGATTCTATTACACCAGGCAAGGAGTTCTGAAATTATAAACATATCCATGAAACCATGATCAAAGTCATAACAATTGACAAATTATTACAATAACTTCGAATACTGATGTTACTCAAGTTCTGTTGGCACTAAATTATTCTTTAAAACATACAACCATGAAAAAGGTAAAAGACGTAATGCAATCAAAAGGCGGAACTGTCGCCACAATTGGATCGTCAGCAACCGTTTATAATGCGCTGATGCTAATGGTCGAAAATGATGTCGGAGCACTACTCGTATTAGACATTAACCATAAACTCGTTGGTCTGATTACTGAAAGGGATTATTCCAGGAAAGTTGTACTAAAAGGAAAATCGTCTAAAGAAACGCTTGTGAAAGAAATTATGTCCGAGCACCCTGCCACCGTTTCATTAGAAGACAAGATTGAGAACTGCCGAAAAATTATGACCGAACAATCCATACACTATTTGCCGATAGTGGATGGCGACAAATTGATGGGACTTATCTCAGCTGGCGATATTTTGAGGCACTTAAATAATGAACAAGGCGAAATCATTAAATCCCTCGAAAATTATATCAACCATTAAGTTCCCGAAGAAAACTAGTGAGGCAAATGCCAATAAAGGTTTTCGTCTTAAAAACTCGTTTTTTCCAGCTCGCGTTGGAAAGTGATTTATCTTCTGCTTCTTGCCCTACATCAATCTTGTGAAATGACTTCTTCAAGAAAATAATCTTTCCCTTCGTTCATTTGCGATTCATTTTCTTGAATGAAGCCCTATTTTGTTTCCTTCGGGATCAGTAAAATGAGCCATAAAACCATTATGGCCTATAGCGGTCTTAGGCAAAAGTATTTTTCCACCCGCAGCCTCCACCTTAGAAAGCGGAACACTCAAATCGTCCCCGCCATTGAGGTAAACCAGCGCACCCAAAGGTGAAGGCTCATACCCTTTGCCTTGGGTAATACATCCACCTATACCACCGGCTTGCATGTCTGCAGGAAAGAAAGCGGATTTCATGCCCATGGCTTCCATGACTTGAAGGTCAGCGCCCAGAACGGCCTCATAAAATTTTTTTGTCTGGTCAAATTTTTTTACCGGAATTTCAAACCAGTTGATTGCATTTTTCATATCATTTAGGTTAAGGTTTATGAATAGTAGTTCCTTCTGAAGATCGTGACAGTTCACTGGAAAATAGAACGACCGTGTTTACGCGACAGCGCACAAGCCGTTTACGAAAGTAGCTATTTATAAAGTATTGATCAACTTGTAGTTAAGAAACGTTCACACCTACACAGAAGCCGTCACGCTGAAAAATAGGAGCAAAACAAAAGTAAGGAGAACGAACCGTGCGATGTACTCCACTATTTTATTTCTGGTATTTTGTATCCATTATGGTAGGTGGCATTGATCATTTTATTAGCTCTCGCATTGCCGAATTTCTCTTGAGTGGCATCCCACTCTACACGTTGTCCTGTTCGGTAAGAAATATTCCCCATCTGACAAACCTTCGCCACGTGAGCGCCATCTTGAATTGGGCAGGCGAGTTTTTTAAAATCCCTTGATTTTATAGCTTCTACAAAATTGACCATGTGGTTCTCAAGCCCGTCCCCTTTGTTAGGTTGAAGCAACACAGCCTCCATCCTCTTTTCATCGGGGATCACTTCCCATCCATTGCGATCGAGAACTAAAGTTCCATTATTTCCAATGTACGCGATACCATGATCCCGTCCATATTGGCCATTGCTGATTCCTTGTGCGTGTTCCCAAATTAAATTATGATCATCAAATTCATAAAGGGTAGCTAACGTATCGGGTGTTTCCTCCGGTCCATCCGGATAGGCATACTTTCCGCCAAGTGCCACAGCCGACTTTGGGAATTTTGAATCCATCCCCAATAAAGCATAGTCAATTAAATGAACTCCCCAATCCGTCATGAGTCCACCGGCATAATCCCAATACCATCTAAAATTAAAGTGAAAACGATTTGGGTTAAACGGTCTTGTTGGTGCCGGCCCGAGCCACATCTTATAATCAACACCGGATGGCACCGGTCCATCGGGTTGGGCAACCATCGGTTTCATCCACCCTTGGTAAGCCCACGCTTTAACCGTTCTTATTTTTCCAAGCTTTCCAGTCTTCAAAAAATTAAGGGCATCGACAAAATGAGGAACACTTCGTTGCCACTGCCCTACTTGCACAGCTTTGTTATAGCGCTGTTGGGCCGCCACCATTATGTTACACTCTTCGATGGAATTCCCCACCGGCTTTTCTACATACACATCCTTGCCCGCACTGCACGCATCTACCATGGCAAGGCAATGCCAATGATCGGGAGTGCCAATAATGACCACATCAATATCTTTGTTCTCTAGTAGTTTCCGATAGTCGGAGTAAGTTTTTACTTGGATCCCGTCTTTGGCCAGCTCCTCTTTGCGCTTGTTCAACACGTTACCATCCACATCGCATAATCCAACTACGTTGGTGCTGGGGACTTTCATAAAATTCTTTAAATCCCCCCAACCCATTCCATTGATACCGATAGCAGCAACGTTCAGTCGATCACTCGCTGGACCCAACTTAGGTTTTGAATTTGCCAATGTGGATAAAGGAAGAAGAGAAGAAATCCCGATTCCGGCAACTGCCTGCGAGGATGTTTTAAGAAATGTTCTTCGGTTGTGGTTCATGGTACAGAAAATTTAATTGAATAAAGTTAGCAGTAATTCTGACCTAACCGAACAAAATTTCCCTGGACGGCAAACTCTGATACCCTAATGAACTAACTACATTTATCATGAGCACTCCGATTGATTTAGGGAATCACCTCAAAAAGCAAAAACTGCATTTTTTCAAACGGAGAAAAATTATTATCAGATACAAAGAGTAACGTGCTATGGCCGTTGGGAAGAAGGGGACCAAAAGTTACCCCTTCAATGTTATCTACATAAAGGTTCAACTCGTCCATATTCAGCAGTAATTTCTTTTGAACAGGATGTAAGGGAGGATTCTCTTTCAATGATTTGGCCTTCGAAATATCATCTGCTTCACTTAGATCAGCAACAAAAATCTTAACCGAACAGGAAAGCCTTCCCGTTGAATAAGATCGTTCCACCGTCAACAATTTATTGCCACCAAGAGCTAGAATCTCCGATACACCATTTACTTTAAATGCGGTTGGGGGATTTGCTGGAAAGGACACCGGATCCAATTGGTAAGCATACTGGGCCGTATTCTTTTTAGTTTCTGTATTGTATTGATAAATTCTTATCCATGAAAGTGTAGTTAAAACATCGGCTCGTGGGCCATCTTCATAACGAGGTTCTTCCAAGGTTGCATACAGGGTTTTGAAATTATCATCGAAAGTAATTCCTTCTAATGTTCCATTCTGCCTAGGACCATTTCCTGAAACCGACATCACCAAATTGGGTGGCGTAGGGAAAGTGCCCGCGTATTTTCCATTAGCATCAGCAATGAAAATAGAAGGATTGGAAAGAATGTTGTGGTCAGGTTTTAGGGCGCGTTCTCCTTCACTCGTCCAAATAAGTTGACCATTCAATGGATTGTAACGAATGGATTCAGGATCAACGGTTAAAGAATGATCTTGCTTTATGGAAGGATAAGGCTGACCATTTTCTTGAAATAATGTTTGAACGCTGACAAATTCAACGGTATCAATCCTATTATTAGCGATAACTATTTTAGCCGTATAAAAACGAACAGGATTGATGGCCGACCGATCGTCACTAATTAAATAAAATATTTTGCCTTCTGGATCATAATCAATCCCTGAAAGCCCGCCAATAGTTGTGCTTTTAAAACTCTGATTGTGGGGGATATCATACTCACCACGAAATATCAGTGCAGTGATCGTTGGACGTTGATCAAAAAAAGAAAAACGATTCCATTCACCATTCAAGTCAACAAAAAGAAGCAAAGAAAAGATAATTAGAAATACAGCTCTTATTTTCATATCAGCAACAATTGAAATTTCAAACAAACATTTCATAAATCCCGACAGCCATAATAAGAAGCCCGGATGAAACACCCAACCAAAATTTTGGGATCGTTAACGAAGCATTTTTCCCTATTTGGTATCCACCAAGGATTGCAAGCACGCTTAAAGCAATGGTGAGCACCGTAGTGAGCGGAATATTAATATGGGAGATTCCTGCCCCCAGGCCTCCTCCAAGGTTGTTGAACGTCAGTGAGATCGCAAGGGCAAAAGCTTCCTTATTGTGGGTTCCTTCGCTCAAATTGTTGGGTGAAGAAACAGAAGTTTCATTAAATTGATTTCCTTCTCTGCGCACGGATTGAAAAATAGTGTAAAGGCCAATACCAATCATTATTGACCCTCCAAAAATATTAGCAAAGGATTCTGACATATAATCATTGACCCACTCACCAGCACTCATGGATAGATAGGTTCCACTTCCCGATACTAATGCAATCAAAAAATTATGGTGCAAATAAATTCTCCTTGGCCTAACACCATAGGCAATGCCAACCCCAAGGTTATCAAGGTTTGAACAAAATGCTAACACAATAGCCGATACTATATGTGTCATCAGAAGTCTTTCAAAATGATAGCTATCATGCAATAAAAGACTATTTCAATGGAAATATTTGAAAAGACAGCAATCCGTTTTTAACAAACTTTATAAAACGTTTTGACGCTTTCTTGTTGTTTTTGCTCAAGCATGGCCTCGATTTTCTTTGCCGTTTTCGTAATGGCTAATCCACCCAAGCCGGTGCAGCGGAGCGTATTTGGAATAGCATCCCCTACCCGCTTCATGGTTTCAATTACTTCATCCAAAGGAATTACCTGATCGTAGTCGGAAAGCGCCATGTTAGCACACGAAAGTGCATGCGTGGCCGCCAATACATTTCTATTGAGGCAAGGAGCTTCTACCCGATCGGCAATCATATCGCAGATCATTCCTAACGAAGATTGCAGTGCCATGGAGGCTGCGGCAAGCGATTGATTCAGAGTCCCTTTTTTCAACCCTACTATTCCTGCTGCGGCCATTCCAGATCCGGAACCACATTCTGCCATGCATCCCCCCACTTCTGCTGCGAACGTAGCGTGTGCGGCAATAAATACCCCAATCAAACCAGCTGCCAGCATCGCTTTTACCATTTCGTCTTCCGAAAGTTTAAGTTCCGTGGCAATGCCGATGACCGCACCTGGCAAAGCACCACACGAGCCTGCTGTAGGAGCCGCGACAACTACACCCATCGAACTCTTCACCTCCATCATCGCAGAAGTATACATGATCACCCGGTTAAGCACATCGCCTTCTACCAATTTCTTTTCCTTGAATTGTTTTTGGAAACCTTGCGATTGACTTCCTAAAATACGATCCACATAACTCGTTCCTTTCATTCCGAGATCGATGGAGTTCCGCATGATTTCCATAATCTCGCGCATCTTTTCAAATACTTGTTCTTTAGAAATATTTCCTCTGATCCGTTCATATTCTATCGCCAATTCCCAAAGCTCAAGGTTCTTGCTTTCATTGTAGCTAAGCATTTCTTCGCTGGTAATGAAAGGCACAGTAAGGTCTTTACGCGACATTATCGGTAAGACTGGGTTTAGTTTTCTGATAAAGAGTATCTCATCCATTGCCAAGAGCTCATTATAAATATCTATTGACAGAAATTGATTCGACTTTATTTCAATGAAGGCAGATGATCCCTGATGCAAGTTGATCTCATCATAGGGAATAGATTGTTCCAGGAATTTAATTAGGCTACCCGGTGACTTCACGTAGACAAGCGTTTCACAAAAATCCCCAGCCATTGAAACTTGTGCGCCATCTATTTCAATGATATCAATCATCCCTCCACCAGTGGATAAGGCGATGAGCGAGTGTTCTTCATTCGCATTTTTCAACGTTATCTTGTAGGTATTGGGATGTGTAGCGCCTATCGGATGAATTTCGATTTCAATCTTGATCCCTGCCTCCTCTACAGCATTAAGGTAATCGGGCAACCTTTCATCGTAGGCCTCCCAACCCAGAAAACCACCGAACAAGCCCATGTCTGAACCCTGTCCTTTATGGGTGGTGGCCAGCGAACCATTCGGATCAAATTCAATCAACACTTCCTTAATATCGCCATCCATTAAGTCCCTGCAAATTCTTCCTATTCGCAAGGAAGCGGCACAATGCGAACTGGATGGTCCTCGCATCACTGGGCCAATCACATCATTGAATATACTGGGGAAAGTTTTCATAAGGATCAAATTAAGTTCACGAAACGTTCTATAAAGATAAACCGAAGCCGCCAGAAGTTAATAGAATATAGTCTTTATTTTTACTAAGTTTCGATACCAATAACCCACGGCTTCAATGCAAGTTTCAATCCAATCCGTAGTTTATAAAATCAAAAAACGATTCCTTCTTTTTTGGTCTATCATTTTTACCAGCGCATCTTCGGGGTATTCGCAACCATCAGGATTACCAACTGGCATACTGGATAAAAAATTCAACCCAGCATTGCTTTTATGGTACAATACACCCGCTTCCAAATGGGAAGAGGCATTGCCCGTAGGTAACGGCCGGCTTGGTGCCATGGTGTTCGGTAAACCGGGAGAAGAACGGATTCAACTCAATGAAGAAACATATTGGACAGGAGGTCCTTACTCCACAGTAGTGAAAGGAGGATACAAAGTGTTACCGCAGATTCAACAGTTAGTTTTTGATGGAAAGTATTTGGACGCTCACAATTTATTTGGTCGGAATCTGATGGGCTATCCAGTGGAGCAACAGAAGTACCAAAGCCTTGCCAATCTACATTTGTTTTTTGAAGATCAAGAAAAAGTCACTGATTACAAAAGATGGCTCGATCTTACCACAGCAACAAGTGGCGTTGAATACACGGCCAACGGGGTAGTTTATCGAAGGGAAGTTTTTTCATCCGCACCCGATCAGACCACAGTGGTGAGATTAACTTCCAATAAACCAAAAAGCATTTCTTTTAAAGCCAACTTGAGAGGTGTGAGAAACCAGACCCATTCCAATTATGCTACCGATTACTTTCGGATGGATCCGGTAGGAAATGACGGTTTATCGGTAACCGGAAAATCAGCGGATTACATGGGTGTGGAAGGAAAATTAAAATACGAAGCCAGAATCAAAGTCGTACCCGAAGGAGGCTCAATAAAAACTGATGGCGTTGACCTGACGGTAGAAAATGCCGATGCGGTTACAATTTATTTCGTGGCCGCCACCAACTTCGTCAACTATAAAGATGTGAGTGGCGACCAACATTCCCGCGTTGAATCCTATCTTAAAAATTTAGAAAACAAGACGTTTGATAAGATCAAACAAGCATCGATCGCTGATTATCAAAAATTATTTAATCGTGTTTCATTGTCACTGCCTATTACGGATAATTCTTACTTGCCTACCAATCAGCGAAAAATAAATATCCAAACTTCTCCCGATTCAAATCTTGCTGCATTGAGTTATAACTTTGGTCGCTACATCCTCATCTCTTCCTCGCGCCCTGGAACACAGCCAGCGAATCTTCAAGGAATTTGGAATGATGACATGAACCCCGCGTGGGATTCGAAATACACCACCAACATCAATACCGAAATGAACTATTGGCCAGTGGAAAGCAGCAATCTTTCCGAATGTGCCGAGCCATTAGTTGACCTGATAAAAGAGGTAAGCGATCAGGGCTCACAAGTAGCAAAAGAACATTACGGAGCGAAAGGTTGGGTGTTACACCAAAACACCGATTTATGGCGGGTAGCTGCGCCCATGGATGGCCCCACTTGGGGAACATTTACCGTGGGAGGTGCTTGGCTATGCACGCATTTGTGGGAGCATTATCAATACACAAAAGATCTTGTTTTCTTAAAGGAAGTCTATCCGCTCTTGGAAGGCTCCGTTCAATTTTTTATTGATTTCTTAATTCTTTCTCCCAATGGAAAATGGTTGGTTACTAATCCCTCCACTTCACCGGAAAATTTTCCGGATGGCGGTGGTAACAAACCTTACTTTGATGAAGTCACGGCTGGCTTCCGTGAAGGGACAACCATCTGTGCTGGTTCATCCATTGACATGCAAATTTTATACGATCTCTTCGGTTACTATCTCGAAGCCTCGGAAGTGCTAAAGAATAATTCAATGTTTGTTCAAAAAGTCAGGGAAGCGAGAGAAAAATTAGTGCCTCCTCAAATTGGAGCAGATGGTTCCTTACAAGAGTGGGCCGATGACTGGAAGTCATTGGAAAAAAATCATCGCCATTTCTCCCACATGTACGGCCTTTATCCCGGTAAAGTCCTGACGGAAAACAAAACACCGGCATTCATCGATTCTTACAAAAAGGTTTTGGATGAACGAGGCGATGGCGCAGCTGGCTGGTCGCGAAGTTGGAAGATGGCCTTGTGGGCAAGGCTTCAAGATGGTAACCGGGCCAACAAAATATTCAAAGGCTATTTAAAAGAACAAAGTTGTTCTCAACTTATTGCCTTATGCGGAAAGGCACCACAGGTAGATGGGACATTAGGAATGACGGCAGCCATCACAGAAATGTTGGTACAATCCCACTATGGGTACATCAATTTATTGCCCGCCTTGCCGGATGAATGGGGCATTGGTGAATTTCACGGAGTATGCACACGAGGTGCTTTTGAACTGGATTTCAAATGGGCAAATAAAAAAATAACAAAGCTTACCATCCTTTCAAAAGCAGGTGAAGTTTGTAAAGTGAAAGGAAATGTTCAAGTAACTTGTAATGGAGGAAAAATAAAGACTAGGAAGGGAGAAAATGGAATTACCGAATTTTCTACCGTTAAAGGAAGTGTCTATTCAATAAGTTATTAGTCGTGCCACCGCTGGAGCGGTGGCACGACTTTCCTACTTTACTATGATGTTTTCTCCACTACTACGGCAGTGCCATAAGCAAGCACTTCCGTAAGACCGCTCATTACCTCGTTGGCATCATAACGCATGTTGATGATCGCATTGGCGCCAATATCGCGGCCGTGCTTGATCATTAGTTGCAATGCCTCTTCGCGTGCGTTTTCACAAAGTTCAGTGTAAATGGAACTCCGCCCTCCAAAAATGGTCATAAACCCACCGGCCATGTTACCTAAAATACTGCGAGAGCGGACAGTAATGCCACGAACCAACCCCAGTTGTTTTGTGATTTTATAGCCTTCCAGGGAAGTGCTTGTCGTTAATAATGTTGCATCCATATACCTTGGTTTATAAAGTGAATTTAATTCTATTTTTTGTAAAACAAATCAGGAAAACATTTGCACAGCCTTTTGCAGGAAATGAAGGAAAAACTTTACTATTTAACCGAGTCCTTCAATCCGCACGTAAACACTAAATATCGGCCGTTTCTTTCAGTTCATATTTCGTAGGCTCTTTCTCAAAGGAAACCTTACAACCATCGCAACAGAAGTAGTAATCCTTGTTCTTAAAGTTTATCACATGCTTGGCCGTACTTTTCTGCACCGGAATATTGCACACCGGATTGATAAAATATACATCGAGATTCAAGGTAGTTTCCGGTTTGCTTTCCGAATTTTTTTCTTCTCGCATTTTGGAAATTATTTCAGCAAGTATACTAATGGCAACTTCCTCGGGCAATTTCGCATTGATGTTTAGTCCAGCGGGTGTTTTTACACGCGCCAGGTCACTCACTGCTATTCCTTGTTTTTTAAGGGCATTATAAACGGAATTGGCTTTGCGCAAACTTGAAACAAATGAAACATAACTAGCGTCAGATTCAATGGCTTGCTTCAGCATCTGATCATCGTTTTCACCTTGTGTGCATACCACAATAAAGGTGTTATTGGTAACCAAAGAAGGTTCCAGTTGAACAGAATCAATTACCTTATCGGCTTCCGGAAAAGTTATTTTATCAGCACCCACAGCTAACACAGTGATCAGATACCCTGTGGCTTTTCCTAACGTTGATAAGGCCATGCCAATGTGTGATTTGCCCATGATTAAAATGTGCGGTTTGGGCAATACCGGTTCAATGTAAACATCCACCGATCCACCGCTTTGGCAAGTCATGTTATAGGTGACAACACCTTGTCGCGTATAATCATTCTCAGCGCCCGGACTGATATTCACCAACCTGGGTTTTCCCTGTTGGATAGCCAGAAGTGCCTCTTTCAAAACAATGCCCCGGGTACAGCCTCCCCCGATCCAACCTTTCAGCGTTCCATCAGGAAAAATTAGGGCCTTATCACCCGGCTTGCCACTCGAAGGGGCAACCCGGTTCACCACCATAGCCATGGCATACGGAGGTTTTTCTCCATTAGAAATTTCATTAAACATGTGATAAAAAGTTTTCAAGTTGTAACAAACTCTCTACGTTGTGCGCAGGCATAAAATGATCAATTTCAGGAAGTGCAGCCAGCATCCCGCGCGTTCGAGGCTGATAACCCTTCATTCCTTTTAATGGATTAAGCCAAATCAATTTCCGTGTTCTACGTTTTATCTTTTGTAACTCATTCGCGAGTACGTCCGGTTCACCTGTATCAAGTCCATCACTTAAAATAAGGGTCATATTTTTTCCGCTAAGGGAGCGCTTGGCAAATTGCTGGTTGAAATGTTTTAAACACTCACCAATTTTTGTTCCACTCGACCAATTATCGGCATGATGAGAAAGGCCGTGAAGCACACCCTCCAGGTCTTTAATGTGAAGAAATTCAGTAATCCGAATCAAGGTAGTACTGAAAATGTAAGCATCTATTCTTTTAAAATGGGTACGCAATGCCAAGATAAAACGGAGCAGAAAAAAACTGTATTTATCCATCGAACCACTCACATCCAATAAAATAATCAATCGGTTTTTTGAAGGCTTTTTGTGCTTCAGTTTCAATTCCAACATGGCGCCACCACTGGAAATATTGTTACGTATGGTCTGCCGAATATCAATTCTTCCTTTGGTATTGGAATTTTTCAACCTCTTTTTCAAGCGCTTGCTCATCTGTTTCCATAGGCCTGTCGCCAACTTCTCTAAATACTCGCTATCCATTTCGGAGAGCCTAGAGAAATCCGTTTTGCGCAACTGCTCGGCAGCATTTGCGCCTGATACATTTTTAGCCTCCTCCTCTTTACCTTCTTTGTTCTCCCCATTCCCCAACAGCACCAGCGATCGTTGGATTTGCTTTTGCAAATTTGATTGGTTCTTCATCGTTATCCGACTGGTCACAGAAACTTTTGGCAAACCCCAATAATCCTCAAAGAGTTGATCAAAAATTTTTGTGTTTTCCTCTGAACTGCAAAAAACAGATTTCAATGCATATCGAAATATTTCCTTGTCGCCCATTAATCCCGATGAAGCAAGCGTCAACGCCTCTTGTGCTTCGCGAATACCTACATTCAGTTCATTCACTCTGGCATACTCAGCAAAGCCAAGAATGGATTGAGATATCGTATCGTAGGACTTATAATTTGCGCTCACCTTTCTTGTAGATTATCCTTGAACCAACCTATATAACTTATAGTCGAAATCCAATTGATTCTTTAAGCCTAATCAAAACTGTCTGCCTCTGCTAAAATTTTATCGAATCCTTCCTCTTTAATTTTTTCAGAATCGGAATAGGATTTTAACACGGATCCTTGTGTAATCGTAAAAGATTCTTCATCCAGTTTTTTTTTGCCCAGCGCATGGAGACTCATTGCCCAATCTAAAGTTTCAGAAATGCCGGGCGATTTCTCTAAATTTTTGTTTCTCAAAACATTAATAGTCCGCACTAATTGTCCAGAAAGCTTTTGATCAATATTGGGGAGATACTTATGCACAATTTTCAATTCCTTCTCAAAGTCAGGATAGTTTACCCAATGATATAAGCATCTTCTTCGCAGTGCATCACTCAATTCGCGAGTGCGATTAGAGGTAAGAATCACCAGTGGTGGATGGGTGGCCTTAATCGTACCGAATTCCGGAATACTAATTTGGTAAGCCGATAAAAGTTCGAGAAGAAAAGCTTCAAACTCTTCATCCGCCCGATCAATCTCATCGATGAGAAGTACCGGTGGTTTGTCAGTGCCAGAAATAGCTTTTAGTAAGGGACGAGGCATCAAAAAATCCTTTCCAAAAATATGCTTTTCCTTTTCATTGTCAGATTTTTGATTTGACTCTTGTATTTTTATGGAAAGCAATTGCTTTTGGTAATTCCATTCATACACGGCCGAGTGAACATCCAACCCTTCATAACATTGGAGACGTATCAATTCAGTGCCGAGATGAGCGGCCAATATATTGGCGACCTCAGTTTTTCCAACCCCGGGATGCCCCTCCAGTAATAGCGGTTTTTGAAGGCTGGTCATCAAAAATAAAATAGTGGCCAACTCTTCATCAACCACATAGCCGAGACGATCAAACGATTCTATAAACCCAGAAACTTCCTTTATCATGAACGCGTTAGTTGGTTGTACGGCTTATTCTTTTCACTTTAAGTTTTATCAGCTAGCCTACTCTTTATCTTTACTTCCACCAAAAATACCTCCAATTGTACTTTTCAAAACAGTCCCGACCATTGAGGCGCCACTCATGGTATTGTCAATCTCTTTGCCTTCTAATTTATCTTTAAAATTACCAATAAACTTGCCAAGGATTTGATCCGAAACGTCCTTAATTAATCGCCCTCCAAATTGTGCGAGCATACCCACAATGGATACATCCATGATGAACGTAACTGATGTACCTCCATCCTTTTCTATCAGGCTACCGTTCATAGTCATGTCTGCGCTGCCTTTCCCTTTTGAGTCAACCCCCTTCCCTACCAATATCATTTTGTGGTTGGTGTGATCAAGTTCTGCAATTGTGATCTCACCGTTGTAGCTTGCCTTTACCGGGCCGAAAGCAGTAGTGACATGGCCTTTATAATTTTTTTCATCTACTTTTTCTGTAAGGGAAGCACCAGGAACGCACGAAACTATTTTGGTGGGATCACTTAAATATTCCCATACTTTTTCAATTGGCTGATCCAATTGAAATTCTTTTTCGATAGTTGTTTTCATGTTTTAATTTTTAGTGATGATAAGGAACATCTCTGATTTTTAATCCGGTTACCCTTATTGTTATTTTGTTTTGTATAATACCCCGTTGCGATAACCCATAAACAAGGGAGAGCGAAGAAAAATTCATGCTTATCGACCTCAGTTAAAGAGAAATAAGGTAGCCATTAAGCCACCTTATTTCTAAATTTAATTCTTCAAAAGGATTACCGATTGTCTTTCAAATCGCTTTCACCACTCCTTTTTCTTTTAATGCCTTCCACACTTTATAAGGGGTGATCGGAATATCAATATTGGTAATTCCATAAGGAAGTAGTGCATCGCAAATTGCATTAGCAATGGCTGGTGGTGCGCCCACTGTAGGCGACTCTCCTACCCCCTTTGCCCCGATTGGATGATGCGGTGACGGTGTGATGGTATGGCCCGTTTCCCAACTTGGCGATTCAACGGCCGTGGGGACAAGATAATCCATAAACGTGCCGTTTAGGATATTGCCATCTTCATCATAGATCAACTCTTCAAACATGGCCGGAGCGATGCCCTGTGTTAATCCACCGTGCACCTGACCTTGCACGATCATGGGATTGATAATATTTCCGCAGTCATCAATAGCGACAAACCTTCTTACTTTGATCTCGCAGGTCTCTTTATCAATATCCACCACACAGATATACGAACCAAATGGGAACGTTAAATTTGGAGGGTCATAATAGTGGGTGGCTTCAAAGCCGGCTTCCATCCCTTGTGGGTGGTTGGTGTAGGCAGCAAACACAAGCTCCTGAATGGTTTTCTTTTTCTCTGGCGCTCCTTTTACAAAGAAAACACCTGGCTCCCACTCCAAATCCTCTTCACTTACTTCCAATAAGTAAGCTGCTATTTTCCGCGCTTTGTCACGAAGTTTACGAGCGGCTACCGCTGCAGCTGCACCAGCCGTGGGCGTACTTCGGCTGGCATACGTTCCTAACCCATAAGGCGCAGTGTCCGTATCGCCTTCTTCAATCTGTATATTCTCCGCGGGAATACCAAGCTCTTCCGCAATGATTTGAGCATAGGTAGTTTCATGGCCCTGCCCCTGCGACTTTGTTCCGAAACGGGCAATTGCCTTTCCAGTTGGATGAACACGAATCTCCGCGCTGTCAAACATTTTTATTCCCAGAATATCAAAATCTTTTGAAGGTCCTGCACCAACTACTTCGGTAAAGCTGCAGATGCCAATGCCCATGATTTCACCCTTCTTTCTTTTTTCAGCCTGCTCTTTTCTCAATCCGGCATAGTCGATTACATCCATTGCCTTCTTTAACGCAAGTTCATAATCTCCACTGTCGTAGCTCCAGCCCGTAGGTGATTTCCAAGGGAACTGATCTTTCTTGATAAAATTGTTGAACCGGAAAGCAGCAGGATCCATACCGATGGTTTGTGCAAACCGATCCGTAATACGTTCAATTCCTTGGACAGCTTCGGTTACCCGGAAAGAACAACGATACGCCACTCCACCGGGAGGCTTATTGGTATAGACCGCATCCGCTTCTACGAAAGCAGTATCATAGTCATAAGAACCGGTGCAGATAGAAAACATTCCTGCCGGAAACTTGGATGGATTTGCACTGGCATCCGTATAACCATGATCCGCCAATACTTTGAAACGTATACCTTGGATCTTTCCTGCTTTTGTGCCAGCCATTTCTGCGGTAATATGATAATCACGCGCAAAAGAATCGGCTTGCAAATTTTCGCTGCGGTCTTCAATCCATTTAACCGGTTTCCCGACTAGGAAGGACACAGCAATAGCAATCACATAGCCCGGATAAACGGGAACTTTACCACCAAACCCGCCACCAATATCAGGTGAGATCACTCGGATTTTTTCTTCTGTTAAACCCACGTGTCCTGCTACCAACGCAATCACCGTGCGGATGGCATGGGGAGCCTGCGTAGTCATGTACATGGTAAGATGATTGTTTACCTTATGGTAATCGGCCACACATCCACAAGTTTCTATTGAAGCCACATGAATACGCGGCACGTAAATTTCTTCTTTCACCGTCACTTCAGCAGTTTCAAAAAGTTTGTCTGTTTTCTTTTTGTCGCCTACTTCCCAATGCCAAATCTTATTGTCCGTTTTTCCTTTTTTATCAGAGCGAAGTACTGGTGCACCTGGTAAGGTTGCCTTGTAAGGATCCATCACTGGCTTCATCACCTCATACTCCACTTCTACAGCTTCAACACCATCTGCCGCGGCATAGCGACTGGTGGCAATGACAGCAGCCACTTCTTGCGCCTGGTACATTACCGTATCGGTAGGCAAAACCATCTGGGTGTCACTCATCAAGGTAGGCATCCAGTGGAGATTATATTTTTCTAAATCTTTACCCGTGATCACCGCCACCACACCGGGCACTTTCATAGCTTTGTCGATATTTATTTTTTTGATTTTGGCATAGGCGTACGGACTTCTGTGAATGTCCATGTAGAGCATGCCATCCAATTTTATATCGTCAATGTAATTGCCCTTGCCCTGGATAAAGCGACCATCTTCTTTCCGCTTCATGGAGTGGCCCATTCCGCTAATGGCTTTCGAAGTTTTACATTCTTGTATCATAATTTTTTAGTTATTCTTTTTGAATTAGTTAGTCGTTAAAAGTCAATCGTTAATAGGAATTTGAAAAACTGTTTTACTATTTTCTATTAACAATTTCCTATTAACTATACGAATATGGGTTCCGTAGAAGGCAATGCCTCTCCTCTTATTTTTGCACTGGCATATTGAATGGCCTTCACAATGTTATTGTAGCCCGTACATCGGCAAAGGTTACCTGAAATTCCCCAACGAATCTCATCTTCCGAAGGATTTGGGTTTTTCTGCAACAATTCGGTTGCT
This sequence comes from Cytophagales bacterium, assembly GCA_027317105.1. Lineage (GTDB taxonomy): Bacteria > Bacteroidota > Bacteroidia > Cytophagales > Cyclobacteriaceae > ELB16-189. Next base: position 29,434 of record DAHVFH010000006.1, on the reverse strand, counting down.
CGCATCATCATACCTGGCGTACAAAAACCGCAGTGAAGCGCATGATTTTCTTTAAAGGCTTCTTGGATTGCAGCCAACGTCCCATCGGCATTAAGGAGTCCTTCAACGGTACTGACTTTTTTTCCATCGGCTTGAATAGCCAGAATAGTACATGACTTCACGGATTTTCCATCGAGCAATACCGTACACGCACCGCAATGAGTAGTATCACAACCGATATGCGTTCCTGTCATATTAAAATCTTCCCGAATCAAGTGAACCAATAATAGCCTGGGTTCTACTTTTGCTTTTTTTGCCTCACCATTAATGGTGACTGTAATTTCTTTTTCCATTTGCATCGTATTTTGAAATTTTATTTAACCCTGTCCATGGCCTTATGAATCATCCGCTTCACCAGCACTTTGACTAAGGCTTTTTTGTATTCGATATCACCACGCAGATCAGTGGAAGGACTGCAGTCTTCTGCCGCAAACTGAGCCGCTTGCTCAATTAATGCGTCTGTAATTTTATTGCCCTTTAACACGTCTTCAGCGCGTTTTGCCCGTAAGGGGATGGCATTCACATTTGTTAAGCCTATTCCTATATACGTGCAGGTTCCTTTATCGATGGTAAGTTGAACCGCCACACCGGCTGTTGCATAATCACCGACTTTTCGCTCCAGTTTATGATAAGCGCCACCACTACCTTTGGCAGGAATCGGAATTTTAATTTCTGTGAGTATCTCTCCGGGTTGTACAGCAGTAGAATAAAAACCAAAAAAGAATTCATCAATCGGAACGGTACGGGCACCGCCTTCACCTGTAATCACTACCTCTGCTCGTAAGGCAAGCATCACTGCCGGATGATCGTTGGCCGCATCACCATGGGCAATGTTTCCGCCTATGGTTCCCATGTTGCGCACCTGCGCATCGGCAATCAATTTCGAGGCATCGATGAAAATCGGATACTTTGTATGAATCATTTCAGAATCCTCCAACATGACCTCTCGGGTCAAAGCCCCAACCTTAAGAAAACCACCTTCTTCCTTAATATACGAGAGCCCCGGTATGTTGTTGATGTCAACGAGATAGCCCGGAGAGGCAAATCGCAATTTCATCATTGGGATCAGACTGTGACCACCCGCAAGAACCTTCGCTTCGTCACCATGCTTCTTTAACAAAGCTAAAGCTTCATTTAAAGTAGCCGGTGCCGCATAATCAAATGCTGCTGGAATCATATAAAATTTATTTAAAGTGATTTACTTCTTGAACAACGAAAGAAAGTTAACATTTAATGCTATCGTTTGCATTAAATAGTTGGTCTTTTTTATGGGCGGTAAGAAAATGCCAGGCAATTGACCATTGATAAGCTATGGCATAGTGTTACCCAGCTTTCTCCGTTGTTATCAGATAGGTACAAATTGCCATTGTTGGAGCCAAAAGCAAGTGTCTGATTGAGCTTTGCGAAGGAATGGCGCAAAACCAGATCAAAGGAATGATATTCGGGCAAGCCCTTGCTCACCGAAAACCATTTTTTCCCGCCATCGGTAGTTTTGCAAACTGTTAATTTCAAATCTACAGGAATACGCATTTCATCACTTTGTGCAGGAATAACCCACGCAGTGTTAGGATCTTGTTCATCAATGGCCAGCGCAAACCCGTAATTTGGGAATCCGTTTTCGCCACTCACCTTTTCCCAATTTTCCCCACCATCTCTTGTTCGGAATATGCCGCAATGATTTTGCTGCCATATTACCCTTGGATCCGCGTGGCACTGCAACATGCGGTGAGGATCATGCCCAACTTCAGCTAGTGGATTTGGAAGGTATGCCGCGACCAGACCCTTATTTTTCGAGATCCAATTTTTTCCACCATCCTTAGTTTCAAAAACACCTGCACAACTGACGCCAATATAAACATGATCACTATTCCGGGGATTTACGATAATGGAATGAATGAAAGGAAAATCTTTTCCCGCGCCAAACCATTGCAAGTCATCAAGTCGGCTGGGATGATTCCAAAGTTTTTCCGTCAATTGCCAGGATATACCGTTGTCGTTACTGAAGAAAAGGCCACCGGGTTCAGTTCCCAGCCAAAGGCATCCCGGTTTGTCTAAACCAGCATGCTGCATCGTCCACAGTCTTTTTAGTGTGGCTGGCTTACCGGGTCTGTAAAAATAATCTTTATAGCTTGGCACACCTGACTCTTCCCAAGTTTTGCCCTCATTAATGCTGAAATGTAGTTTTTCACCCCAATGCCGATGAGCGATTCCAATCCACCAGGTTCCATCTCGCTCATCAACATATAATAAGGAGATGGAAAACCCTTCAAACTGCACTGCAGCGATCTTCCATTGCCCATTATTCTGAACGAGAATGACAAGTCCCTTTGACGTACCTACAAGAAGTTTATTAGACATCGGATTTTATTTTTCGCAACTTAATCACCCAAAAAAAATCCAAATTTTTTATTGGTTATCCACCGGAAAGCGCCTGGAAAATTAAAAGTTCATCATCAGCGTTGATGTGATCGTTTAACGTTTGACGATCTTTGATTAGATCACCTTCAACAAAAATATTGAGGTGCTTCCGCAAACGGCCGTTGTCATCAGTGAGATAATTTGAAATGCCCGGATGAATTTTTTCAATATTTATTAATACTTCTCGCACCGTGCTTCCTTGAATTTCAATTTCAGTAAGCGAAGGAAAAAAACGATTTAACGCTGAAGTAAATTTTATTTTAGCCATGAATCCGCACACGATGCCCCCAAACCTTTGCTTTGAAAAAATTAAAAAAGAACAGAAAACTTCCATTTGCCCAAACACCAGCCAGCAAGATAATACCACCCAAATAATAAAGCGAGGGTGAGCCGGACAACAACTCGCTATAGGAAATCAAAATTGCACCCAGTATAATGATCAATGACGAAATCAACGTTCTTCTCCCCTTAAAATTAAATAGGACGATCATAAGAGTAAGGAGTGCTAAAGAAATTGAAATGTAAGAAGGCCAATGAGCGGATGGCGAAACTACCTTAGCGCTGCATACCGTTATTGCAGTGGAATAAGCCATGATACAGAAAGGGCACTTAGGAAGGATCGTAATGAGCAATGCCCCTAGGAACGAAAGATTTGAATTAATCTTCGACCTTTTTGAAGAAGCGCATTGACAATGTATAGTTTCCGCTTGCATTCAGCTTTCTTTTACTCCAACTTTATAGGCAACATTTTACCAACTGGGCTTACTCAAAATCAAAAACGTCATTGCGAGCACCTGTGATGGATCTGTGCGGTTGCGCGAAGCAATCTCCTCGTAGGGGATCGCTTCGCCCTTCGCGCTTCCCCCTCTGGAACTCGCGATGACGTCAAATTATTAGTTTTGTGTAACATCGGTTACTAAAAAGCAGTAATCAAATATAATTTTATTTTTAAGGGTAAACAAGATGAAAGAATTGTTGAATCAAATTAATACATGGACGGCCAAAAATAAACCAATGGTTTTGGCAAGAGTGATCCAAACCTGGGGATCTTCTCCCCGACCAATTGGCTCATCCATGGTCATCTCGGAAGATATGGATATGGTTGGATCCGTGAGCGGTGGTTGCGTTGAAGGGGCCGTGCTCAAGGAAGCTAAAACGATTATGAATGGTATTAACGGAAAGCGGCTTTCCTATGGCGTTAGTGATGATGACGCCTGGGCAGTTGGGTTGAGTTGCGGAGGAAAAATTCAGGTTTATTTGCAACCTTGGTCTCTTCCAATTAAGGCTGGTCAAACCACTGTATTTAATAAACTTCAGGAGTGCTTAGCGACTAACAAAAGCTGTATACTTGTCTCCACCTTAGTGGATGCAGAAACGAAAAATTCCCTGATCATCCCAAATGAGAATACGCATGGCGCCCAACTCCCGGCTGAGGTGGTTCCAAAATCCTTAGAAGCTTTTGACAAACGAATTCATGAAAACGTAACTATTGAAGGTGTTGACTATTTCATTCAAGTGTTTCCTCAACGAAGTCAACTGATCATTATCGGAGCTGCTCACATTACTTCTGATTTAGTAAGGCTTGCCCAGGATTTTGATTTTGAAACAATTGTTATTGATCCACGGGCAACCTTTGCAAAGAATACCACCTTCCCTATAAAACCGGATCGGCTACTGGAAAAATATCCATCTGAAGTACTCGATGATATGCTACTTGGACCTTACACTTATGCCGTCATCTTATCGCACGATCCAAAAATTGATGACAATGCCCTACAGATTTTACTGCGAAAGAATGTGGCTTACATTGGGGCATTAGGCAGCAAGAAGAACCATGAAAAGCGAACAAATCGTCTTTTGGAAAAAGGTTTTACGCAGGAGGAGATTTCGAAAATAAACGCTCCGATTGGATTGGACATTCATGCGCAAGGTGCTAAAGAAATTGCCCTAAGTATTATGGGCGCTGTGATTAAAGCCAAGAACGCCTATTTATAATTTATCGCTGAGTTTAAAATGAAGAAAGTAGAAATCAGAGTGCGCTGTTGGGTTGACATCGGTGGGGTCAAACATTTTGGCCCTGGGCCTGCTGAACTCCTTGAACGTATTCATGACTCGGGTTCCATCGCAAAGGCTGCAAAGGCAATGGGCATGTCGTATAAAAAAGCATGGGACTTGGTGGAAAAGATGAACCACCGCGGACAAAAACCGTATGTGATTTCTCACAAGGGCGGGAAAGCAGGTGGTGGTGCGGTGCTCACTGCCGAAGGAAAAAAAGTATTGGGGGCATTTCAAAAACTAACGGGTAAAATTGAGGCCATTGTCGACAAGGAAGTGGATCTGTTAAAATGGGTTTGAAAATACGGCTCACAGTCGGTAGGTTATAGCCTTAGCCATAGAGATATACGGAGATTGGATTGACCTAACGACAATGCGAAATGTATGAAGAAAATTCACTCAAAATTGGCTGATTTTTGTTTTTGCGTCATTCGGGTAATATCATAAATTTATGTGTTGGCGGTCATTGTAGAACTATACTCAAACAGATGATATCAAACGAAAAAAATGTAGAAAATAGAAATCACAGCGTCATAGTTTGACGCACCTACAACCGACATTTGCAAAAAAAATGACATACAACTCTGATAGAATTAAATGGAAGAAATAATAGTAGAAAGTTTGACATTAAAAGATTTGTTTGACAATCAACAAACGCTTGCTATTCCCGAATATCAAAGACCGTATGTTTGGACACCAAAGGAAATAAACAAACTTTTAGTACAATTTAAACAACACAAAGAACGAACTGATGAAAAGCCTTTATTCTATTTATAGAGAAGATGGAAAAGTTAAACAACGGGTTTTAGAGTATGTGGGCAAAGAAGAAAATGGGAAGCTTGTTCAAAAAATGGATATAAACAAAGTCCAGGTTGCCAATATTAAGCATTATGCTGACGTGAGTGTTTTGCACCTAATACGCCTGTCGACTATAACCAAGTAATGAACAAAGAGCCCCAACAGAGTGGGAAGGCTGTCTTTGAACTATTCTCAAAACTACTTGGGGCCAAGCTTTTTTCGGATTGGCAGGCCAAGCTCCTCCTCCGCAACCTTGATTACTTCAGTGAGTACTTCATTGAGCAGGCGCGCCTTGCGAAGTTCCGCTTGAAGTTTTTTTACATCGGTAGTGAGCGCTTCTTGCGCCAAATCCGGATCCGTCTTTAATTTGCTAATTGCTGGTTTTTTCACGCGGCCTTGGTATTGCATTATCCAGTAATGAATCTTACGAAAATTAACTCCGTGTTTAACGCCTAATTTTCGCAGACTTAACCCTGTGGATAAATACTCCGCAATGATACTCTCTTTTAATTCTAATTGATTCATTTTGGTTGACTTTATTGTCAACCTATTTCAGGACAAGACAGTCATACTTAGTCCTGAATTCCTAAATCTCTTTCTTTAGCTTTTTTAAAAATTCTTGGGTCAATTTGTCTGCTCAGCTAAGTCAATGTTGTATAATATTTTCTTAACAGTTTTAGGTTTTAAGAGGCTATAAACTCGTCTGCCCCCTCTAAAATCTTGTGCCAAAATATCTCATTAAACCTGTATTGTGTCAACGAGGCAAAGTTAGTGATAGTTTCCAATTATCGTCAATTCGAAGCGGAATTTCTCTAAAAAAGCTGACGCACATGTGGCTATAAGACATATATCTTATAGCCCCTATTAACAACTTGAAATTAAGCCTATTTCCTCACCCAACAAAGTCTCTCATTTCAGCACCACCACCGTAATCCCCTCTCCGCCTCTTTCAACATGCTCATCGGCAAAGGAGGCCACTTGCTTTACCATCTTCAATCGCTCGCGGACAATTTTGCGCAACACGCCTTCACCTTTGCCATGCAGGATTTTTAACTCGCCCTGGCTTAATAAAATTGCATCGTCCAGGAAGCGGTCGAGTTCGGCACCTACTTCTTCTGCCCGCTTGCCACGCAAGTCAAGGGTGGAAACAAAAGCGGATTGTTTGCTCATGACGTCCAACCCCAGTGAGCGCGCCTTGCTCACCGAGCCTGGCTCCACCAGATCGCTGCGCACCAACTGATTTAGTTTTACGGTGGTGCGCGCACTGCCAAATTCAATGACCGCCTGCTTGTCTTTAATACTCACCAAGGTGCCTGTCACCTCCTGCCCTATCAGCTTCACCTTGTCGCCTTCTTTCAAGAGCTGTGGCGGCAAACTGATTTTGATAATATGAGGCTGCACTTTAACCGCTAGTTCGCCAAGTCCTTGCCGCACTTTGCGTGTTTCTTTTTTCTCGGCCTTGTTTTCGCGTATGTGACGAATCGTTTTTTCAATCTCGCGGTTCGTCTCTTTCAGTAAGGTGGATGCTTCCATTTTAGCACGGTCGATGATCTCTTTCTTGCGGGCTTCGAGTTCGGAATTAAGTTTTTGGTAACGCGCCCGTTCCTCGGTCAGTTTCATTTCCTTCTCTATGAACTCACGCTGATTTTTTTGGAGTATTTGTTTTTCTTCTGCTACCGTCTTCATCAGGGTTTCCAGTCCGGTCAGCTCCTTACCAATGATTTGTTCGGCTCGCTCGATCGTGGCTTGAGGTAATCCTGTTTTTTTTGCAATCTCCAAAGCAAACGAACTTCCCGGCTTGCCAATCTCCAGATGGAATAGCGGCTGCAAATTTTTTGAATCAAATTGCATAGAGCCATTTCGTATGTCGGTGCGGTTGGCGGCAAATAATTTTAAATTATAATAGTGCGTAGTCGCCACGCCCCAAACTCTTTTCTGAAGCAAGGAACCCAAAATCGCCTCGGCAATGCCACCACCAAAATTCGGGTCCGTGCCCGCACCCAATTCATCCATCAACACTAAGGTTTCTGAATTGGAATGGGCTAAAAAGAAACTCATGTTTTTTAGATGCGAGCTGTAGGTGCTCAAATCATTTTCGATGGATTGCTGATCGCCAATGTCAAGAAAGATATTTTTAAATATCCCGACTTGCGATTTTTCAAACAACGGAGCCAACAGCCCACATTGTACCATGTATTGAATCAACCCAACCGTCTTCAAACAAACTGATTTTCCCCCGGCATTTGGTCCTGAAACTAAGAGAAAACGCGCATCATCGGGAAGGTCAACCGTTAACGGTATCAGTGGCCGTTTACCTTTCAAACTCAAGTGTAGCAGCGGATGTCGTGCCAATATCCAATTCATTGCAGGGCGGTCCATCAACAACGGCATATCGGCTTCCATTTCTAAGGCCAGTTTTGCTTTGGCCCTATTGAAATCGACCAATCCTAAAAAGACACAGGCTGCCTTAATGGAATCCAGGTTTTCGCGCAGCAGTGTAGTGAGCGCTTTTAATATCTTCACCACTTCCCTGCGATCGGCATGGAGCAGATCCCGAATCTCATTGTTCGCTTCCATGGATTCGGCCGGTTCGATGTACACCGTTTGCCCCGTGGCTGATTCATCCATGATAAATCCGCGAAGTTTCCTTTTATGTTCCGCCAAAACCGGTATCACCACGCGCCCTTCACGAATGGTGAGGGTCGCCCCTTCCGGTACCCAACTGTGGCCAACCGAATCTCGAAAAATCTGTTCGGTAAGCCTCCGCACCCTGATCTCTTCTTCGCGCAGCCGCTTTCTGATGCGGGCCAACTCCGTGCTGGCATTGTCTTTTATCTTTCCTTTTTCATTGAATTTGTCGCCAAGGGCAGCCACAAGTTCACCGGGAAGGTTTATCGGTTCTGTAAGTTTAAAAAGTTCAGGATAATCTTCATTAGAAGTCTTGAGAAACTTATGGAGGGTTAAAATAGAATGTAACGCTGGAATAATCTCCTGGAAATTTTCCTCTTCCAAAAAACTTTCCTCTACCCGAATGAGCTCAAAATAGACCGTGGGGTCGGCATAGGTATTCAACGGAATGACTTCACCTTTTTCGAGGATTTGTTTTAACTCCCTGCTGCGCAGCAATAAAGTCTTGATGACATCACTCTGGCTCGAAAATGAAATTTGGGCTACTTCGTCTTCGCCCAATTTTCCCAGACAATTCGTCAACAGCTTTGTTCTGATCTGGTCAAAGCCCAGCTTAGATTCCAGATCGGCCGGGTAAGTGTTCAATGTTTGATTGGCTTTTTCGGCACAAATTTAGGTTCTGGGGCGTTGATGGCTCGTTTTTCCCGTAGCGTAAGGGTGTCGATGATGGCGTCATAAACGGCCTCAAGTTCCTTAGGATGAGACAAATAGTAGGTGTACGTGATCTTCAGAGTTGAATCTGAGAGACCGTGACTTTTTAGCAACTTTTCCTCAAAGGGAAGAAAATATCGGATGGACGAATCCTTTACAAGGTTCATGTTATTGACTCGGAGGTTATCCGTCCTGGCTTCAGCTAAATAAACATCGATGAGCAAGGCCGCGAGTTGTGGTTGTGTGAGCACATCATCCGGTCGCTTGGGCTTACTACAACAGACAGAAACAAAAAAAAGAAAAACCAGAATTGCCTTTTGCATAATTTATCCCGTTTAAAACAAGAATCAGGCCTTAAATTTAATTCTATTTTATATGTTAATAGCGGATGTTACGCAAGGGACTTAGTGTCTTTGAGACTTAGAGGCAAAACAGACAAGAATTCGCCACAAAGGCACGAAGGAACAAAGTAAAATGATTGAAAGTATGTAAATGCGCACCATCAGCTAATAATTGTTTTTGACAGCCATGTAGAAACTCTAGCTCAATATCCTTGTTTTGAGTGCGCGAAGTGCGAGGAGATTTCTTATTTTTAAGCCCGAAAAAATAATGAAGGAACTTCTTAAAAAACTGCGTAAGTACGAAATTCAAATCCGCAAGGCCATCAACAGCCAGATGCAAGGGGATTTCCGCTCTATTTTTAAGGGCACCGGGCTGGAATTTGACGATGTGCGCCCTTACCAATATGGCGATGACATACGCACGATCGATTGGAACGTGACGGCCAAAGGCCATGGCACTTTTGTGAAGACTTTCCGCGAAGAAAAAGAACAGACCATATTTTTTATTCTGGACGTAAGCGCCTCCCAAGACATTGGCACACCCGGTAAAACCAAAGTGGACGTTGCCAAAGAAGTTTGTGGCGTATTGGCACTATCGGGAGCAAAAGAAGCAAGCCAGCTTGGCCTCATTTGTTTTTCAGACGAACGCGAAAAAGCCCTCAAGCCAAGAAAAGGAACTGGTCAGGCCTACGAAATAATTTACGGCATCGTCAACCTAAAGCCACATTCACTGAAAACAAATTTGAACAAGGCCATAGCCTTCGCTCTTAATTTCATTAAACGCAGAAGCGTAATCATCATGATCTCTGATTTCATTGACGACAATTACTTTCATGGATTGAAATCCATGGCCCGCAGACATGACCTGGTGATCATCCGCATCAGCGACAAACGAGAAACGCAATTGCCCAAATTGGGCATCATCCCCGTACTGGACAAAGAGACACAACGCACTCTTTGGGTAAATACTTCTTTTGGCGGCTTTCGCGAAAAGATTTCTGAGCACAATACTTCGCGCCAGCAGGAACTAGCCGATTTTAGTCGTAAGCATCAAATCAACTTTTTGTCGATCGATACCGATGAAGATTACATCCCTAAGCTGCTGAAGCTTTTCAAAGTGAGAAATAAGTCGATGAAGACAGTATGACGCTATTCAAAATTCAATCCCGAAAGCTTTCGGGATCAATATTTATATGCCAACATTTAAAATTTAGAATTTTTTATTCTATAGTCAGTTGTCTTATTTGCTCCACCTTGTTCGCGCAGGAAATAAAAGTGGAAGGTAAGTTTAGTTCGGATAGCGTAAAAATTGGAATGCCCATTGAATTTTATCTCACGGCCCATTATCCAGAAAAGTTAAACCTCCTTTTCCCCGACTCCACGTTCTCGTTCGCTCCATTTGAATTTCAAAAGAAAAAATTCTTCACCACAAAAACCGCCAACGGGATAAGTCGCGACAGCGTGGTTTACACGGTAGAAACCTACGAAATCGACAGCATCCAAAAACTAAAACTACCGGTGTATGTGGTCAACCAGATGGATTGCACGTTGGTATTCTCAAACACCGACACCGTTTTCTTTCAACACATGGTGGCCTCCATTCCCGATTCATTGAGTGCTGAAAAATTGCCCTTGAAAACCAACACGAAGTATCTGGGTGTGAAATGGCAACTCAATTACATCTTGGCTGGAATAATAGCCGGAATTATATTGATAGTCCTTATTCTGGTATGGATTTTCTTCGGTAAAAAAATCAAGCGTTATTTTAAATTGAAACGGATGACCAAAAGCTATGAAGCCTTCCTGTCTAAATTTGATAGCTCCGTTCAGAATTTAGAAACGGGATTCACCTCGCAGCATGCAGAAAAGACCTTAGTGATCTGGAAAAATTATTTGGAATCGCTGGTAGGCAGACCCTATACCAAATATACTTCTAAGGAAATCAAAAATATTGAAAAAAGTGAGGAACTTGGCAAAGCCTTGAGCGATATCGATCGGATGATCTATGGACATCGGCATGACAACATTCAACCCCCGTTCACCAACCTGAAGGAGTTTGTGCAAAAGGAATTTGAAAAAAAGAAAGAGGAGGTAGTCCATGGATAAGTTCACTTCACCGTGGTATTCCCTGGATTGGTTTTCTCCATCCACTCTGAATGCGTTAACTTGGGAAAGTAAAATTTTCCTTTACCTCATCCCTGCTATACCCATCGCTTTCATTTTACGCTGGCTCATCCGCTACTTTCTTAACCAGAAACTTCCTGTGGCGCTGATCGGAAGCGATTTGAAAAGTTCGATCTTCAACTGGCTGCGTTTTATCCCGGAAATTATTCTAATGCTCGTGATGATGCTGATTCTTGTCGCGTTGGCAAGGCCACAGCGGTCAAACGAAAAGGTAGAACAATGGACAGAAGGTATCGACATTATGATCGCGTTGGATATTTCACAGTCCATGCAGATTGAGGATTTTCAACCCAATCGGTTAGAAGCCGCTAAGCAGGTCGCGCGCGATTTCATTAAAGGAAGAATGCAAGACCGCATCGGACTTGTTGTTTTTTCAGGAGATGCATTTTCGCTGGCGCCACTCACCACCGATTATAACTTGCTCTACTCCTACCTGAATGATATCACCTTTGACATGATCGAGTCGCGCGGCACAGCTATTGGCAGTGCCATGGCGGTAGTTACCAATCGGATGAGCGAGTCGGAATCAAAGTCAAAAGTATGCATCCTGATCAGTGATGGTGATAACACCGCTGGAAACATCGACCCGATCACCTCAGCGGAATTGGCAGCCGCTTACAGCATAAAAATCTACACGATTTTGGTGGGAAAAGAAGGCATGGTTCCCTTCGGGAAAGATTACTTTGGCAGACCGCAAATGGTTGAGAATACTGTGGACGAAACTACGATGCGTAAAATCGCAGACATCGGCAATGGGCAATTTTTTAGAGTTACCGATAACGAAGCGCTAAAAAATGTTTTCGACCGGATAAACAAATATGAAAAAGCAGAGATCAAGGAAAGCCGTTTCAAGGATACCTCTGATTTTTACTTTATTTACTTAGAGTGGGCCATGCTTTTCTTTCTCCTTTGGCTGGCATCAAAATCAAGTTTCTTAACGAATGTATTACAGGATTGATTTTTGTTTTCCAAATCAAATTTCCTTCATCATCACTACGGCTTCTTTTCCTTTGTAGATAATTCGTTCTAAAATGATCCAACCATTTCTTTTATAAAGCGCTTCGGCACTGTTGGTATATAAATAAATTTTAGCGAATCCAAATTCAAGCGCCTTACGTTCTATTGCGTTTAGCAAAAGCTGCCCGCATCCTGATTTCGAAAATTGCTATCGGTAAATAACATAGATACCCAAGGACCGAATTTTGAATATTCTTTATGCACTTTCACTAGCCCCACCTGAAGATGTAACCCACCCGTGGCGACTATTTGATTATCCTTCTTGAGCAACAGATGAAACAGGATGTCATCAGTCGACTGCTTTGAGAATCGCTCGATTGATGTTTCTTTTGGGATTGACCATTCCGCTAAATACCAGTCTGCAATTTGGATAATTTCATCCGTCCTGGAGGGATCCAATCTACAGATTTCCATTTTAAACCGAGGTTCTTTTTGATTTTAAATAAAATAAAAATTACTCCAGTTCAAACTCGGTTTGCTCCTCATCCAATTTAAAAATTGAAATCCCCAAAGGAGGCAGGGTAACGGCAAGAGAGTAGTCCTTGTTATGGTATTTTACTGGCGATGTATACTGAATCCCCTGATTCACTTGACCACTCCCACCATATTTTAGATTATCAGAATTAAAAATCTCTTTCCAAGTGCCGCGAACAGGAACTCCAACGCGATATTGGGTTCGGACTTCCGGTGTGAAATTGCAAGCCACCAGCAAAAAATCGTTACGTTCTTCTCCTTTTCGCAAAAACACCATCACACTGTTTTCCCGATCTGAATAATCGACCCATTCAAAGCCGCGATCGCTGAACTGAAATTGATACAGCGCAGGTTCTGCTTTATACAAAGCATTCAGGTCGGCTATCAATTGCAACACGCCTTTATGCAAATCATAGTCTAACAAATTCCAACTAAGGCTGTGATCATGGTTCCATTCACCCGTTTGGCCAAACTCGCCACCCATAAATAATAATTTCGTTCCAGGGTGAGCAAACATATAGGTATACATCAAACGAAGATTGGCAAACTTCCTCCACTCATCCCCTGCCATGCGACCAATTAACGAACCTTTGCCATGAACCACCTCATCATGAGAGAGTGGCAGCATAAAATTCTCTGTGAAGGCATACATGATGCTAAACGTAATTTCATTTTGATGATACTTCCGATAGATGGGATCATCCTTAAAGTATTTCAGCGTATCGTGCATCCATCCCATCATCCACTTTTGGCCAAACCCAAGACCGCCTAAATATGTTGGCCTAGAAACTCCTGGCCACGCAGTTGATTCCTCTGCGATGGTGATCACGTCTGGATGCGTGCCGTAAACCGCTTCGTTGAATTCTTTGAGAAATCGGATCGCCTCTAAATTTTCGTTACCTCCGTGCGCATTGGCTTCCCACTCACCTTCTTTGCGCGAATAATCTAAGTAAAGCATTGACGCCACAGCATCAACACGAAGTCCATCGACATGAAAACGTTCAAGCCAAAAAAACGCATTACTGATCAAGAATGAGCACACTTCGTTGCGCCCATAATTATAAATATAACTACTCCAATCTGGATGAAATCCTTTTCGAGGGTCAGCATGTTCATACAAGTGGGTTCCATCAAATTTATAGAGACCGTGTGCATCGCCAGGAAAATGCGAGGGCACCCAATCTAAGATGACTCCAATACCGGCACCATGAAACGAATCGACTAACGCCATGAATTCTTGTGGCGAACCAAAGCGACTGGTGGGTGCAAAATAGCCCGTAAGTTGATAACCCCAAGAACCAAAGAACGGATGCTCCATCACAGGAAGAAGCTCTACATGCGTGAAACCTGCTTTCTTTACATAGGTTACTAATTCTTCAATCAACTCCTTGTAGCTGAGCGAGCGGTTGCCATCCTCTGGCTTCCTTTTCCAACTACCTAAATGAACTTCGTAAACTGAATACGGTTGAGGTTTTCCTACGAGGCTCTTTCTTCGATCTAACCAAGTTTGATCTTTCCACTGATAATCTTCTTCCCAAACAATAGAAGCCGTCCGAGGGGGAATCTCTGAATAAAAGGCAAAGGGATCTGCTTTTTCCAAATACTCACCCGAATTTGAATGAATGGCAAATTTGTACGCTTCGCCCTTTTCTATTCCCGGAAAAAAACCTTCCCAAATTCCTGATTCATCCCATCGCGCATTTAAGTTATGCTGACCGTTTTTCCAAAAATTAAAATTTCCAATGATGGAAACCGCGACAGCATTGGGTGCCCAAACGGCAAAGTAGATGCCATTTTGATTTTTAAAATTGGCTGGATGTGCTCCCAGTTTCTCGTACAGTTTGTAATGTTTCCCAGATCGGAACAGATGAATATCGAAATCAGTCAGTAGCGAGAAGCTCTCTGCATTCTCTTTATTTTTTTCTATATTCTTCTTTGTCATAATTTTTTGTCGTTAAGATTTCCTTTCACTTAGGCAACAGAGGCTATTCCACCAAAGTCAAATAACCTATTTCTTTGATTCCTTTGCCAACATAAATCGGCCAACCTGATAGTGAATGCCGCGAAGCGGGATAATCACCCAATCGGGTCGACCGTTGAGCTCATAGCCGAGTTCGTAAATTGCTTTCTCCAAAAGGTAAACGCGCATTAAAATATCATTTTCTTCAGACAGGTTTTTGCCCATTCCTACTTTTTCCATATAGGCACCCATATAAAATCGGCTTACATAATGTTGCCATTGTTCAGCCCACTGGCTTAAAAGTTCTAAATCTTTTTCACGATAATTTTCATTCAATAAAATTTTTCCGAAGGCGGCATAATGAAACGATCGCATCATGCCCGCCACGTCTTTAAGTGAGTTTTTCTTTAACCTGCGTTCGCTAAAACTAAAACCTGGCTCGCCTTCAAAATCGATAATCACAAAATCTTTTCCCGTGAAGAGTACTTGCCCCAAATGAAAGTCGCCATGAATTCTCGTCCGTAACGACTTCATAGGCGATTTATAAATTTCACTGAAACAATTTAAAATCTGGGCTTCCATCGCCAGCACTTCTTTCGCCAAGAGCTGCGTCTCGTGGTTTAATTTGGGCAGCGATTGCTCCAAAAGTTTGAGGCGGTCGCGCGTTAATTTGCGCATCATCGAATACAGCGAGCGCTGGTAATTGGCCGTGAAATGTTCAGGGGCAAAGGCAGGATTTGTTTTTTCTGATGCTAAAGCCAAATGCATTTCAGCAGTGCGCTGACCGAGCCGAACAACACGCTCATAGAAACCTCGTCCAATAAATTCTTGGATTAACTCGGGCGCCTCTTCAAATGTAATCGATGACTTATTGATCAATTTAGGAAGTTTGTCCTTTTTGGAACTCACCATAACTCGTTCATAAAAACGTCCTACCGAGTCAGTGGTCATTACCCAACTGTCTCCTTGATTTTCTACTTTCTCTTGAAGTAATCCCAAGACCATTACCTTTCCATCGTTGTCATGATATTCAATACTGCCTGCATACTTAGGAGAATTCCGAAAGCTTGTATTCTCGGAAAGAAACCGGACTATCTCTAAATCAGGGTTTATCTCACTCTCAATTTTTCGGTAAAATTTAAAGAAGTATTGATCATTATAAATTATAGCCGTATTGCTTTGGTCGGCCTTTAATATTTTTGAATCTACTTTATCGGCATTGAGCTTTACATATACGCTTGAGTTAAATTCGAGCGTTCCTCCGTCATCTTTTATGCGTGTTTTTCTGTCCATCGCATGAAAAAGGAAATGTCTAAAGCCCCGATCGTAACTACTATGAACCAGAAAGCCAATCTTCCCCTCAAAATCGGCTCTGCAGATTACGCTTTGCGCGATGTATTCAACTTTATCAAACAAAGTTTCGGAAGATGCAAAATAGATTGGCAAGAAGTATAGTTCGGGTAGCCGCTGTACATAATTCACTTCGATTACAGAAAGATAATGCATCTCACCATCTGCCTTTAAGGGGATCAACTTATCGATCCGCACTTTGCTCACCGTTCGTGCTTTGCCACCAAACCAGCGGCACTTGCGCATGAAAGACTGCAAAACTTTACGCTCTAAAAAACGAATGTTCTCGTAATCAGAAAAAGTACGTTCCCAGGAAAGATCGGATTTAAATAAAGGCAACTCACCGGAGGCAGCGACTGCTTCTTTCTTTTCTGAAAGATCCACCTGAAACCAAAAATAGCCGTAGGGACCAATAGTGATGGGATACTCACCTTCACTTACGCTCCGAAAACGGTTTTGGCTAAAGGCTTCGGTTACGTCATATTCTTTAAAGGCGGAGAAGTCCAGCGTGGTGGATTGGGAAAACTGTGAAAGATTAGCGACTACCACTACGATCTGATTCTTATAGCTACGGCTATACGAAAGAATCTTCGCATTGGAACTTTCAATGAAGGTCAGATCTCCGCGGCCAAACACATTGAGTCTTTTGCGCATGGCTAATATATTTTTGATCCACCACATAAGCGATGATGGATTTTCTTCTTGCGTGGCAACATTCACGGATTCATACCGATAGGCAGGGTCTGTAATCACCGGCAAAAAAAGCTTCTGTGGATTAGCTGTTGAGAATCCGGCATTAAGATTCATGTTCCATTGCATTGGTGTGCGCACGCCATAACGGTCGCCCAAATAAATATTATCTCCCATGCCAATTTCATCACCGTAATAAAGAACAGGGGTGCCGGGCAAGGAAAACAAAAGAGAATACAATAATTCCATTTTCCTTCGGTCGTTATTGAGGAGTGGCGCGAGCCGTCTGCGAATGCCCAAATTATGTTTGGAATTTTGATCGGTAGCATAGGCTTTGAAGAGATAGTCCTGCTCTTCTTCGGTCACCATCTCGAGGCCAATTTCATCATGGTTTCGCAAGAACAGCGCCCATTGACTATTCTCAGAGGCCTTTGGGGTTTGCTCAAAAATATCAATGATCGGATAGCTGTCTTCTGTGCGAAGGCCGAGAAATAGTCGTGGCATCAATGGGTAGTTGAAGCACATGTGGCATTCCTTTCCATTTCCAAAATATTCAGCCGCATCTTCAGGCCATAAGTTAGCTTCTGCAATTAAAACACGTTCCTCATAGTGCTTATCAACATAGGTTCGGAGTTTTTTTAAAAAATCATGGGTTTGAGGAAGGTTCTCACAATTGGTCCCTTCTTCCTCAAACAAATAAGGAACGGAAGCCAACCGAAAACCATCAATACCAATCTTTAACCAGAAGTCGATGACCTTGATCATCTCAAGCTGTACTTCCGAGTTTTCAAAATTCAATTCTGGCTGGTATCGATAAAACCGATGCCAATAGTAGGCTTTGGCCTCTGTGTCCCAAGTCCAATTCGATGTCTCTTCATCAGGAAACATAACCCGTGCCTCTTTGTATTTTTCTGCATGCTCACTCCAAACGTAATAGCCTTTATAGCGAGATCCCGCTCTGGCTTTTCTTGATTTTTGAAACCAAGGATGCTGATCAGAAGTATGATTCAATATTAGTTCAGAAATGACCCGAATCCCACGAAAGTGGGCTTCCTTTAAAAATTGCTTGAAATCGGAAAGCGTTCCATAATCAGGATGAACATCGCAGTGCTCAGTGACATCAAAACCATCATCTTTTAGGGGGGAAGGGAAAAAAGGCAAGAGCCAAATGGTGTTAACACCAAGGTCATCCAAATAATCAAGTTTAGAAATTAACCCTTGAAAGTCTCCAATACCATCTCCATTGCCATCACAAAATGCCCGTAGGCTCACCTCATAGATAACTGCATCTTTATACCATAGGGGATCATTTTTTACAGTCGTTGTCATCTACATGTTGGATTCACGGACATCAATTTTAAACAAATGAAAGGGCATTTTATGGGGATTAATTTCTACGAAATTCCATTCTTGCACCCAGAGATAAGATTCGTTGGTAACTAAATCATGCAACTTAATATTGATTTTATCATTCAATCCAAGCTTAATTTTAGGCAGTTGAACATATCCAGATTGGGTGGTGTTCGGATCCAGATTGACAACCACCAGAATGATATTGGAAAGATCATCGGTCGTTTTAAGGTAGGCAATCAGTGAAGGGTTTTCAATTGCACAAAACTGAATGTTCCAGGTTGACTGTAAGGCGGCATTCGCCTTTCGTGCCATGTTCAGCATCGTCATAATATCCGTCATACGGTTGGTTCGTTTCCAATCGTAATGACGCACCTCATATTTTTCGGAGTTAAAATATTCTTCCTTGCCTTCAACAGGGGTGTTTTCATAAAATTCGTAGGCAGGTCCATAAACGCCATAATTTGAAGACAGCGTGGCCGCCAATGCATAACGTAAGATAAAACTATTTTCACCTTGATGCTGCAAATGGTAGGGTAAGATATCCGGAGTATTCGGCCAGAAATTAGGTCTAAAAAAGTTTCGAGAAGGGCTGTAGACCAATTCATTCATGTACTCGATAAGCTCCTGTTTAGAAACCCGCCAGGTAAAATACGTATAAGATTGCGTAAAGCCAACCTTGGCAAGCGAAGCCATAATCTTTGGCCGTGTAAAAGCCTCAGAAAGAAAAATCACTTCTGGATCTTTTTCTTTTACTGATGCGATTACCCATTGCCAAAAAGGAATAGGTTTGGTGTGTGGGTTATCTACACGAAATATTTTCACCCCTTGCTCGATCCAATAAAAGAAGACGGAACGAAGTTCATTCCAGAGCCCTTCCCAATCATCCGATTCAAAATTGAAGGGATAAATATCTTGGTATTTTTTCGGGGGATTCTCAGCGTATTGAATAGAACCATCCGGACGAAGTTTAAACCATTGCGGATGATCTTTCACATAAGGGTGATCGGGGGCACATTGAAAAGCGATATCCAACGCAATGTCAATCCCTATCTTTTTTGCCTCTTTGATAACTTTTTTGAAATCATCGAGGGTGCCAAGAGCGGGCAAAATTGATTTATGGCCACCCTCTTCACTGCCTATTGCCCATGGTGAACCAGGCTCGTCTTTCTTGGCGCGCACGTTATTATTCTTTCCTTTTCTATTGATTTTTCCGATGGGATGGATGGGTGGAAAATAAAGAACATCAAAACCCATTGAGGCTATGCGCGGCAAAAGTTTTAAACAATCTTGAAACGTGCCATTTTTTCCAGGTTCTAAAGCAGACGAACGCGGAAAGAATTCGTACCATGCACTAAAATTGGCCTTCTTATGCTCCACAGAAATACCGTATTCTATTTCCAAGGGAGTGTAGATTTCTTTTAGGGAATTTTCATGAACTATTTTTGCAAAGTCATCACTTAAAATCAAGTTTACTGCTTCTTCATAATGGGTTTTGTCTTCCAGTTTGTTAGCAAGCGGAAGCAGCAAAGGATTTATCCCCCCTAATTTTCTCAACATCTCCGCTCCTTCCATTAGTTCCACTTTAACCTCTACTTTGGCATTGGCTTTTTTAATAAACCCATCATACCAAGTTTCAAAGTGATCAATCCATGCGTGGATAGTAAAAAAATAACTGCCCTGTTCGGAAACCAAAAATGAAGCTTGCCATTCATCATTAACCGCGGAGGTCATTGGAATCTCGATCCATTCGCCCTCCTTTTCTTTTTTATAAAGCACACATGCACGAATGTGGTCATGCCCGTCACCAAAAATAGAAGCCGTAACATCCACACGCTCGCCCACAGTACGTTTGGCCGGATAAATACCTCCGTCCACCACGGGCTGAACATTTTCGATTATAACTCTGGATTTTCCTCGCATGCAACAATTTATTTTTTTTTGCCTGTATCCCTTGAATATTCAGTCAAACCTTCCATTTCAAGGAACAATTTCAGTAGCTTGTCAGCTGCAAAAAACAAGTCAGCTTGTTTGGATAATGAAAGAGAAGTTGATGTAATCTTAGTCTCTGAAAACAAAGACTCAAGTTCAACTGTATCTTCTTCTTTGTGATAAAGCTTTAATAAAGAAGAGGTGTCTAAAAATATCTTCATTGATCACCCTTTCTCTCTTCAATGACCGCCTCACTAAGCAATCCTTTATAGTTTTCTAGGTTTTTCTGACTTCTTGAAAAGGAGAAGTCTGACAGCAAAAAACCTTTCTCAGACTTGGTTTGAATTTCTTCCAAAAATGTAATAATGACCTTTACCGGATCGTTTGAGGGATACTCTTTGTCAAGCTTTACAAAGCCCTTTTGATATGTTCCGGTAACTGCCACCATGATACTTAATTAACTCAATCAGTTAAAAATACTATTAATATTCAATACCTTCAAAAAGTCAATACTTTTTGTTCTACGATTTAACCTTAAATATAAATGCACTATGAGCTGGTAATTCGATTTCGGTAGTAAAATTTTCAAAACCGATGTCCATTCCACTCCTCAGCAAATCACGACCGATGTATTTCGTTCCGGTCTCCAAACTCATTGCTTTAATAATTTCTTCAGTCAATTGTAGTTTCGCTTTTGTCGTGTTTGAATTGAAATTACTAACGATAAGCAGTTTCTCCTCACCGTTCACACGCGCAAAGGCGTGAACCAACGGTGAGCAATTTCCTTTTTCAACATTGAGTTTTGTGGCATCAAAATAATCTCCAGATGCAATAGCAGGATTGTTGGCTGAAAACGTCAAAAGATCTGCATAAAATTGCCTCAACTGTTTTTGTTCAAAGCTTAGCGATCCGCCATCAAATTTTCCCCGATTCATCCACTTCTGGTGGGCCCCAACACCCCAGTAGTCAAAAATGGTAGTGCGACCGTCCTCCATGGAAAAGCCTTCTGCACCTGCTCCTGACTCTCCCACTTCCTGGCCAAAATAAATCATCACGGGACTTTGGTCGATGGTCGCACTGATCACCATAGCAGGTACGGCCTTCCAATAATCACCGGCAAAGTAGGGCGATGCAATTCGTTGCTCATCATGGTTTTCTAAAAAATGAACAAGGTTTGAATTTATGCCTTTTAAGTCTTCCTGAATTTTAGAAATCTCTGTGGTTAGGTTCTTTTGATTGGTCAACAATCGAAGCACATCATAAAGTTGAACCTTATCATACAAATAATCAAATTTTCCTTTCTCAATGTAGTTCCGGTACATGGCGGGATTGTAAATCTCAGCTATGAAAATAATTTCAGGATTTACTTTTTTTATTTCGGGGATGACCCAGCCCCAAAACTCCACCGGAACCATCTCAGCCATATCGCAGCGAAAGCCATCCACCTTTTTACCTGCCCAATAGAGAAGAATATCTCTCATTTTGATCCATGTATTTGGCACGGGATCAAAGTAAGTTTTGCGCTCATGCAGAATGTCCACACCATAGTTTAGTTTCACCGTTTCAAACCAATCATTTATAGATGGCGTTGTGGTGAACTGATCATTACCTGATGCTTTGGCCGGCATTTCAGTAAATTTTCCGTCTTTCGTTGGAAATGAATTTTGCACACCTAAAGAAACATAATCTTTAGGAGGTTGGAAGGACTGCCCTGGCAGATAGTAGAAATTATTGGAGGCCTTAAAACCAACCGACTTGTCATCTTCCTCGCCCAGGTCTTTTACTCCTTCGGGCTTCACATCACTATGATAGGCTCGAGCCACATGGTTTGGCACAAAATCGATAATAACCTTAAGATCGTTTTTGTGCGTACGATCAATTAGTTGTTCAAACTCTTGTATCCTATTTTTTACATCCACTGCAAGGTCAGGATCCACATCATAATAGTCTTTAATGGCATAGGGTGATCCAGCACGGCCTTTCACCACGTCTGCATCATCCAATGGAATTCCAAATTGGGTGTAGTCTGTTAACTGTGCGTGTTCGATGACACCCGTATACCAAACATGAGACACACCCAATTCTTTGATGCCATTTAGAGCGGCCACATTTACATCATTAAATTTACCCACTCCATTTTCTTCTAATGTGCCGTATGGTTTATTGATGCTTTTTTGATTTCCAAACAAGCGGGTAATCATTTGATAGATTACCATCTTTTTTGCTTTGTATTGCATAACAGGTATATCAGGTATTTTTTCTTTGGGGGAAGAACAACTCAAAACTAGAAGCAGAGAAAGTAAAATAAATAAGCGCATAAATGTATTGTTGCCAAGATAAAGATTCATGTGTATTGTACACAATTATTTGAAAATAAAAAATAGGATATTTTTAATCAACCGGCTTTTCGCCTGGACGATTTTTTCTCCTCTTTTGAGGAAGAACCCTTTGCCTTCTCCATGGGTTTTTTCTTGGCTGCGTCTATACTTGCTTTCAGTGCCGTCATGATGTCTACCACTTTAGGCTCTTCTTGCACCATGGTCACGATCTCTTTACCCACGATCTTGGCATCAATAATTGTTTTGAGTGCATCGAAATAATGATCTTTCATTTCGATCTTGCTGAACTTAGTGGTCATCGAGTCAACCAACGTCTTGGCCAGTTTCATTTGCTCCTTTTCAGCCTTAACTTCCAACAATTGTGGAACTTCGCGCATATTTCGTACTTCATTGGGATACCGAAGCCGATACATCAGAACACCGCCTTCGTGTGGTGAAAGAAGTACGGGAGTTTCCCGATCGCGAAGCACCACCTTACCAACACCTACTTTGCCACTTTCTTTTAATACATTGCACAATAGGCCATAAGTTTTGGCTGCAATGTCTCCGTCTGGGCCGATGAAATAGGGTGTCTCGAAAAGTGTGTGATGTACCTCCTCACTTTTCACAAAGCCCTCGATTTCAATGACTTTCTCGCTTTTAAGTTTTACCTTCTCTAAGTCCTCTTGCTCGATAATTACATATTGCCCCGGTTCGTATTGATAGCCTTTCACTATATCCTCCGCTTTCAGAGGTTTGCCGGTCACTTTGTCTTTCTTCTCATAGCTAACTGGATTATGCCCCTCACGTGTGAGCAGGTTAAAGCTAATCGTTTGGCCTGTGTCTATGGCATTATAGATGCGGACAGGAATTGTAACTAGTGAAAACTGGATGTGGCCCTTCCAAATCGCTCTCATGATTACAAGATTTAATGGTTAGTCTAAAAAATGAAGTAGAAAGTGCTAAAGTATTGATAATGAAAGAATTTTACAAAGATCGATAGTGTATTTAAAAGTTTATTCTTGCCCACAATAGCCCGACCCACAAAGACCTGGGTTCGCGAAATCAATAAATTCTTGATGATGTCGGCTAGCGTGTCCGGATTTCCCTTCGTATGAAAATAGAATAGGACAATGCGAAACAGGTAACTGTGGCCGCAATCAGTCCGGTAAGCTGTGGCCAAACCAGCAAAAGGCTTTGGCTAAGTGGCAACGGACTTGGAATAGTTCCATAAACCTGCTCCATTGAAAGCGGGCCAAGACTGCGCACGGAAGGTAGAAGCAAAGTGGTGGTGGCTTCACTATAAAGTTGGCTGGGTATTACACGCATTAGATTGCCAATAAATTCTTTGTAATTGATAATTTGTTGAGGTGTAGCCGTTATCGCTGGCGCTGAGGCTTTTGCAATCATATCCACAATCAACTGATAAAATATGGTGAAGAAAAGCCAGACCGCAATACATGACAAAGCAGCGGTTGCCGGCTGACGAAACTGTACAGAAAAAAATATACCAAGATTTAGCCAGAAGGCCACATAGCAGATACTGACCAAAATAAAAAAAATGAGTCGCCAAAATTCTTCTGCCGTAGGCGGAATGCCTATGCGCAATAGGCCGATACCCATTACAAGAAAGCCCAGTGAAAACATAAGTACACTGATCACGGTCAGAGCCGCCACGAACTTCCCGTTCAATAGGTAATCGCGATGGAGGGGCTGTGCCAACAACCGACTGAGCGTACCTCTGTTATGCTCTGAGTTGATGGCATCAAAACCGAGGCTAATTCCTAGCAAAGGACCAAGGAAATTAATAAACACAACAAAAGAAGGCAGGGTGCCATCACTAAGCGTAAAAAGCTTAAGAAAGAAAAATGCACCCTTAAGGTCTTCCGTTTTCAAGCCCTTGTTGAAATTTGTCAAGGCCGTATAAAGTGAACCCAGGCAAGTCATGGCTATCAGTACTACCATAATAATAAAGCGCCAGCTTCGCACATGGTCACCAACTTCTTTTTGAACAATTATCCAAAACGGGTGCGGAGTTCGCTCCATTGGAAAAGACAGTTTCATGCGTTACTGTTTTTTTTGGTTGCCTTTAAATGCAAGACAATTATCAATCGGCAATCTATTTTCAGAAACCCATCCATCATTTCTTGGTGCCATCTTCTTGAAAATAGTGACGGTAAATATCATCAAGTCCAAACTCTTTTCGATGCAAACTGTTCAATCCAATGCCGGATGTTACAATGGTTCTGGCCAGGTCTGCCGCCATGTCACGTGAACATCCAATCAACAATGTTCCAGCGTCATTATTCATACTTAGAACACCTTCCATGCTTAGCAATTCCTTTTCCAATTGGTCAATCGATATGGCTTGAATTCCATTTTGAATCCCTGCTTCAACGAGATAAGGTTCATTAGAAAAAAGATTCTTCGAGAGCGAACCAATGTCGCCTTCAGCCAGCAGTTTTCCTGACACAAACAGGCCAACCCTGTCACACACTTCTTGTACTTGGTGAAGATGATGCGAAGACAGCAACACTGTTAAACCCTCCTCTTTGCTGAGTTGAACAATCAGTTCCAAGAATTGTTGCACCCCATTTGGGTCAATCCCTAAGGTAGGTTCATCGAGAATGATCACTTCCGGATTTTTAATTAAAACATCAGCAAGCCCAAGCCGCTGGCGCATACCGCGCGAATATTTTCCTGCTTTTTTGTTCATCGCATCCATGAGCCCAACACGGACCAACAGATCCACTGCTCTTTGCTTGGCCTCTTTGCCCGAAACCCCATTAAGCCGAGCCGTATATAAAAGATTTTCTAAACCCGTATAGTCTTCATAAAACCCAACATCTTCGGGCAAATATCCCACCTTTCTTTTAACCTCAATTGGATTTCTGGTCGAGTTAATCCCGCAAACGCTGACTTCACCTGATGTTGGATCGGTAAGCCCTAGCATCATCAATATGGTCGTTGACTTTCCTGCACCATTGGGACCCAGCAGGCCAAACACTTCACTTTTCTGAATTGTTAAGTTAAGGTGATCAACGGCTGTGAAGTCCCCATACTTTTTGGTAAGTCCTTTGAGTTGAATAATGTCTGTATCCACCACTCACCTCCTCCCAAATTTAACGAACAGATAGTAAACACTTCCAATAGCGGCTCCGATAATAAGCACCCCAATCCATCCATACAACATCGATGTTTCTACGGAAACTCTGATGGATGCTTTTGAAGTTACTTCAGGAGTCCTTGCTTCCATATTCACTGCATAGTCACCAGCAATCGCTTTTTTGTCGGCCTTAATCGTCCCAAAAACTTGAGCAGTTTTTCCAGGCTCCAAATTATCAACAGTCTTGGGATCAAAAATCACGTCCCAATTAATGGGACCATTAAATCCCATCGTAACCTTTTTAAGGGTGGCTGACCCTCCATTCTTTAGCACGAATTCAAATCGCTTTTCATCTCCTGCAGTTATTGATGTGCTCAACAAACCGGTAGGTGTTGTCAATTCAACAGCATAAGACCCTTTAATAACCACCTCAAGTTCAAGACTAGCCGAAGTGCCGGTTGTCTCAGCCAGAATAAGAATTCGATACGATCCAGCTCTAATGACGTCAGGTGGATCAAGTTCCACGGTAATATTCTCTGTGCGATTTGGCTCCAGCTGCACCGAAGTGACCTGTCGACCCATCGCTTTGAACGCCACATTCCAGCCCCGCAACACACCCGCGCGTAAAGAATACAATTGCTGGTCACCCGTGCTATTTTTTAATTCAACATTGAAAGTAAAATTGGCATTGGAATTACCTTCCATGTTGGGTTGCTTGGTTGTTAATTCAGTTTTGAATGTACCTTGCTCTGATACCACAACAGTCAAGGGCAAAGCACCAAAGCCTTTCGCAACAACACTAAAATGATAGATGCCCTTATTAACTTTTAGCGGTACATCTACATGAAGCACCAGACTCTTCTTGTCTCCAGAAAGAACGGAAACCTCTCCAATCGTCCATCCGTTGGACTTCAAATCGTAATTCCATCCTTTAGGGATACCGCCAATGGATATACCCACGTTCGCCAGTGTGCTTCCATTGTTTATCACATCAATGGCATAATCAATAGACTGACCTGGTGGAATGGAAATCCTAGTAAAGGGAGTGTATAAAATAACCCCCTGATCGGTACCCGAAGCCGACCTAATAAATAACATGGCTACGATCAACGTAGGTAAAACGCGCGGTATTTTACGGCATCGCAAAAAAAATAATCTCATAACTTATTAGCGTTTTTTGTCCGTGCGCAAAATTAAAAACTGAAATAAAATTCAAAAATATTTTTCTTATTTTTTTACTGGAAAATGGGGTTAGCAAAGCGTGTAGAAAAAACTGAGAAAATAGCAGTGACTGACCAATTTTCTTGTAAGATTTTGAAAAAAAATCAAAGAATTCTTATCAGCAGTAATACTGATTTTACCGTATAAATCCGAAATGGAAAGGTTAACGAATCCTCTTTGAAAAAGGAAATTGAAAAAAGTAGCGAGGAGCAGAGTTGAACTGCCGACCTTCGGGTTATGAATCCGATGCTCTAACCAGCTGAGCTACCTCGCCATAAATAATTGGTCATTGAACCATTAATTCAATGCCTATCACCAATCTTTGATCTTTCCGGGGAAGGTATCACTGAAAAATGAGGCGCAAACATACAAACTTTTGGTGGATTCAACTACCATAAAATTATGATTAAAAATATTATTTGTCGTTGACAAAAAATCGTTATAAATTATAAACCAAACGCAAGAGAGTTGTATGGCTACCGCGACAAAGAATTTATTTACCTCCGATTTTGAGATCCACGCATCTGTTAAAATGCTGTATCCCTACATTCAAACGGCTAGTGGTTTAGCGGAATGGTTTGCTGATAATGTGAACATTAGTCCTGAAAAGGTTTACACCTTTGAATGGGACAATGAACATCACAATGCTGTGCTTGCCGCACATCGCACCAATCACTTCGCCCGATTCGAGTATTTGCCCGAATCTAAAGAAGATGAAAAAGACCCCTCGTATTTCGAGCTGCGTATTGAAGTGAACGAGTTCACCCAGACTACTTTTTTAAAAGTAAGCGACTATTCTGATTTTGATGATCTGGAAGAGCTCCAGGCTTTATGGAACAGTTTGGTGGATAAATTAAAAGAGGTCGTGGGTGGATAATTAATTTGCTGCAAACATTCTCTTGCCCTAATTTTCCAACTAAATAAAAAAAAATGCTATCGACTATTAATCCTGGCGAGACTTCTGCCTGGCAAAAGCTTACCGTTATGTTCATGAACCTTCAAGCTGTTCACCTGCGTGAATTGTTTGAAGAAGACCCCGAGCGATTTCAGAAGTTTAATTTGAAATTCGAAGATATTTTGGTTGATTATTCAAAAAACCTTGTGACGAAAGAAGTGGTCGAGGCTTTGATTGAGCTGGCACAGGAGACAGAACTGCCAGAGGCAATTAAGGCAATGTTTGAGGGTGAGCCTATCAACCAGACCGAACACCGTGCCGTGTTGCACACTGCCCTACGGAACCGCTCCAACACCCCGGTGCTAGTGGATGGCGTTGACGTGATGCCCGAAGTGAATGCGGTTTTAAGTCAGATGAAAGCATTCTCCGACCGCCTGTTGAGTGGCCAGTGGAAGGGATATACAGGAAAAGCGATTACCGATATTGTGAACATTGGCATCGGTGGCTCCGACTTGGGGCCGTTGATGGTGACAGAAGCCTTAAAACCCTACCAAAAAAATATTCGCCCACATTTTGTTTCCAATGTTGACGGCACCCACCTTGCCGAAACGGTAAAGCATCTTGATCCAGAAACTACCTTGTTCATTATCGCCTCCAAAACGTTTACTACGCAAGAAACCATGACCAACGCAGAGTCGGCTAAGGTATGGCTTAATGAAAAATCTAATGGTAAAGGCGAGGTAGCCAAGCACTTCGTGGCCGTTTCTACCAACACCAAAGCTGTGACAGAATTTGGCATCTCCCCAGAAAACATGTTTGTGTTTTGGGATTGGGTTGGCGGAAGATATTCCCTGTGGTCTTCCATCGGTCTTTCTATTATTTGCACCATTGGTTTCGAGGATTTTGTGCAAATGTTGGAAGGAGCCCATGCCATGGACATTCATTTTAAGCATGAGCCTTTTGAAAAGAATATCCCCGTGATCCTCGGCTTGCTTGGGATCTGGTACGGCAATTTTTTTGATTCATCAACGGAAGCTATTTTGCCTTACGATCAATACATGCATCGTTTTGCAGCCTATTTCCAACAAGGAAATATGGAGAGCAATGGCAAATCCGTTGACCGATCCGGAAATCCAGTGCATTACAGCACAGGGCCGGTTATATGGGGCGAGCCCGGCACCAATGGCCAACATGCCTTTTATCAACTCATACACCAAGGGACCAAAGTTATCCCCTGTGATTTTCTGGCTCCCGCCATCAGCCACAACCCAATGGGCGATCATCATCAAATCTTGTTATCCAACTTTTTTGCGCAGACAGAGGCACTGATGATGGGGAAAACTTTGGAGGAAGTAGAAAAGGAGCTGCGCGCACGCGGAATGACTAGTGAAGAGATAAAATACCAGGCGCCATTTAGAGTCTTCTCAGGCAATAAACCGACTAACTCAATCCTCTTCAAAAAACTAACTCCACACACCCTCGGGAGTTTAATTGCGATGTACGAGCATAAAATTTTTGTGCAAGGTGTGATCTGGAACATCTTCAGTTTCGACCAATGGGGTGTGGAACTTGGAAAGATATTGGCCAAGAAAATCCTTCCAGAACTGGCACTGTCATCAGAAACCACTTCGCATGACTCCTCGACCAATGGGCTCATCAACTATTTCAAACGTTTGAAATCATAAACGTTTTGGAATAAAGGGATCAGGGCTTGTTCTATAAATATGAACACCTATTTTTGACGTTCTTTTATCTTTAATGAAAACAGAAATTTCAAAAATAGGTGTGTTCACCTCTGGCGGAGATTCACCCGGAATGAA
Organism: Cytophagales bacterium; assembly: GCA_027317105.1. Taxonomy (GTDB): domain Bacteria; phylum Bacteroidota; class Bacteroidia; order Cytophagales; family Cyclobacteriaceae; genus ELB16-189. The sequence continues at coordinate 127 of DAHVFH010000006.1, read as the reverse complement.
TGCGGCTATTCGAGCCGTTGTAAGAACTTCAATATTTTATAAGAAGGAAGTTTTTGGCATTACCCAAGGCTATGAGGGAATGATTGCCGGTGACATTGTTAAACTGGGTGCGCGATCAGTCGGTAAC
>DAHVFH010000068.1 GCA_027317105.1 Cytophagales bacterium | reverse complement strand
GTCTTTATCAGGCGTACCGAAATCAGCGGGATAGTAAAAGTTCTTTATCAACACCGTACCGGCCGGAAAATCAAAAACCTCTTCGCCATTGTAAATCATTTTCTTTCCATTCGGAATTTTAATAAACCGTTTTTTAAAGGCGTAATCAGAAAATAAAGGTGAATTAAGCTGGTATGGGATGACGGATTCCGTTGGCTCAAGGTTTTTTAAAGGCTGTTTAAAAAAACCGTAGGCGGATAAGTTTGCCAATCCAAGAGAAGACAAGTCAGTTGTCTGATCGGTTTCTTCTTCTACAATTCTTTCAGCCGACTTTTGTTGACAGGCTGCAAAGGCAATTAATAAAAGGGAAAGCCACAAAAATTTCATAACCAGAATGAAATTATTTGCACTGATAGGCCGTATCATCTTTTGTAAAACCCTTAAAATCATTGGCCGCATCCAAAGCAAAGAAAAGGATGTCGCCATTGTCGTGCACACAAATTTCAGGGTTACTTCTTTTGGATCTGATCCCATCATAAATAACATCGGGAGGCGACATAAAGGATTTGAAAAGAAATAGTTTGCCAATGTCGTTGCTCAAGGAAGGAAACCAATGCGAATTCTTATATCGGTTATCATGGATATTGATGCGATAAGGAAAGGCATTATATAGCGTATCCATCTTATAATTATTATTGACCGTTTGCACGCCACCAATAGCGTTGGATTTTTCTTGTTCCTGATCATTGATAGCCGCTACCAATTCATAGCTGATTACACCTGTGCCAATCGATCTGTTGTCCGTAATATCATTGTCGTGCATGTCGAGATCGTGTGTGGCCAAAATGAGCATGCCCGTGCCGGGAGGAATGCTGGCGACCACATTTCCGGGCGTTGCAAAATTCTCGTGGTTGTTGTCGTGCAAATTGTTTTTGTAAACATGGGTTGTGTGCCCGTATTGCGTCAAGCCGGGAAGGTCGAAAACCAGAAGGCCGCCTGTATTCTCATACGCTTCATTGCCATAAATTTCAACCCATCTGGAATTTTCGCTTTCAATTCCGGCCACGTTCCAGTAAGCTTTATTGTTTCGAATAATCACGCTATCCGATTGCCCAACATAAATCCCGGCATCGGAAGAACCGATTGCTTCACACTCTTCCATCAACACCTGTTTACATAACACCGGATAAAGTGCATACGCTCCATTTTTGTTGCTCGGCTCACCAGACCACGAAGACCGGATACGCCTGAGAATAATATTTCGGGTATCGCTTACTTTAATGTTGTCGCCTTTGGCATCTTCTATAGAAAAATCTTCAAGGGTAACGTTCTTGCCATTGGTAACCAGTAATCCCTGTGCCCCTTCTTCCTGGTCTTTAAACGACAATACCGTCTTATCCTTTCCCCTTCCGCGGATAACCATATTCGATTTACCATCCATCACCAGGCTTTTTGAAAAAATGAAATGCCCTTCATCCAACTGAATGGTATCTCCGTCCTTGGCGGTGATCAGTTGGGTTTGGAGTGATTTTTCAATCCGCTTCCAAATGATAGGTTGGGTTGGAGTTGTGCAACTTAAGGCTACCAAGCACAAAATGTAAACGAGAATGATCTTATTCATCTAAAAGTCAGTTATTGAGGCCACTTATTTGTTTATCCTTCGGGTACTTCACTTCGTATTTAAAAACGATCTTCTTTGTTTCGATAGCTAAAAATTTGAGTTTAAGGTAGCAAAGGCTTCGCAGAAAAATCGAGTTTATCTTCAATCTTGCTGATCAACTCCTTGACAGGTTCAAAATAAGGTTCAACTTTATCCTATCGAAATCAAATAAGTCGTCATAATCTCCTTTTTGCCTCCAAGTGAATAATTGGGAATACATTTTGCCTAATTATAATTAATTTGAAAACACTCCAGTTTTAATAAAATGTTGAGTGAAATTACTTTTTGCCCCGTTGCGTGTAGTTGGTTTTTATCCATCATTGATCAGCAAAGCCATTACCGCATGGTACGCTGCATAAGATTTATTGCTGAGTTCCATCGTTGCCTTTCATAAAGTGCATCCATAATTTTTATTTCAAAATCGAAAGGGAGTGCGGGCATGTCCAGCAAAATTAAAACATCCCAATCAGAATTTTCTTTTGAGTCACCCCTTGCATGCGAACCAAAAAGAATCACCTCTGCGTTTGGTTCAATTGTTCCAACAGCCGTTTTTATCATCTTCAAGAGTTGATCCCCTTTCTTTCATGCTCTTTCATAAAATCGAAGTTACAAAAAATTCCATCTAGAAATGCCAGCAACCCTGATCAGTGGCGAATACACGACCCTTTTTCAAATGCTTTACAACGTTTGCGGAACGTAACTATAACTTTTTACGAAGTAAGTATTAGGAAACTTCCAGATAAACTGATTACTTCGCCAGCGCAAATGCAAAAGCAACATTCCGTCTCCTCCTTACTTACCTCAGGCAATGCTGTTGCTACGTTTTCTATTTTGGTGATCTCCTCCATTATTACCACAATCATTACGGGGTAACCCGTATATTCTACCATATCGCCCCAATACGTTCATGCTGTTTCAAGGAAACCGCCCCTGAGCCCTGATATCGTCTCTCAATTCAATTTATATCTAATGAAAATTTTAAAGTTTGGTGGTTCGTCTGCAGCCACTCCAGAACGGATTAAGGCAATCATTGAAATTGTTAAATCCTACTCGCAAGAAGATGTTGCCGTTGTGTTCTCTGCCTTTGGTGGCGTTACCGATCAACTCATTCAGCTCAGTCAGTTGGCGCTCGAGGGTAATCTGGAATACAAACAAAAGCTAGAGCAACTGGAAAAAAGACATTTGGATTCCGTGCGAGAACTAACCAAAGTTTCTACCCAAAGTGGAATTCTGGCTCAGGTGAAAGTTCAAATCAATGAACTGGAAGACGTGTTGCACGGCATCTTCCTGGTGAAAGAACGGACACCACGCACACTGGATTACATCATGAGCTTTGGTGAACGACTCTCGGCTTTTATCATCTGCGAAGCTTTTAAAGACAGGGGTTTGCCCACTGAATATTTAGACGCCCGAAAAGTCATTCGCACCGACAGCCAGTTCGGCTATGCGAAAGTAGATTTTGAAGTTACACATAAACTCATCCGCGATCATTTTAAAAACCATTTGGATACCCAAATCATCACGGGCTTCATCGCCACTTCAGAAAGTGGAGAAACAACCACGTTGGGTAGAAGCGGTTCAGACTATTCAGCCGCCATTTTTGCGGGCGCGTTGAATGCTTCGGCCCTTGAAATCTGGACCGATGTGGACGGGATGATGACTGCTGACCCACGAATGGTGAAAAAAGCATTTACCGTTCCACAGATGAGTTACGAAGAAGCCATGGAGCTATCGCACTTTGGCGCGAAAGTAATTTTTCCGGCCACGATGCAACCCGCGATGGCGCACCGCATTCCGATTTTGGTCAAGAACACATTCAACCCAAAGGCGGAAGGCACCTTGATTTCTGCCGATTCGGTGAACGGAAAATTGATCAAGGGCATTTCTTCTATGAACAACATCAGTTTGCTCAACGTGCAGGGCAGTGGGTTACTTGGTGTAGTGGGTGTTTCGATGCGATTGTTCACTACGCTGGCCAGGGAAAAAATCAATGTCATTTTGATCAGCCAGGCTTCTTCTGAACATTCCATTTGTATTGCTATTGAAACCGAATCGGCAGCAAAGGCTAAGTCGTCTATTGAAAAGGAATTTATTCATGAAATCCATGATGAGTTGATCGATGAAATAAAGGTGGTTCAGGGATTGTCCATTGTAGCCGTGGTGGGCGACAAGATGAAACAACACCCCGGCACGAGCGGAAGAATGTTTAGTGCGCTGGGTAAGAACGGTGTCAACGTTGTCGCGATAGCCCAAGGTTCATCCGAACGAAATATTTCAACGGTTATCCCGCAGATAGATGTTTCCAAATCACTGAATGCCTTGCACGATGCCTTCTTCCTCTCCGACAAGAAAACAATTCACGTTTTTTTACTCGGCACCGGTCTCATCGGCAGCACCTTGATCAAACAAGTGAAAGAACAGTTTCAACGACTGTCAGAACAAAACAAGCTAGAGGTCAAATTGATCGGCATGGCCAATACCAAAAAAATGCTATTCGATGAAAACGGACTTTCGCTGGATGCCTGCTTGGCTCAGCTGAAAGAAAGTGGCGAAGCGATGAATTTGAAAAGCTTTGTGGGCAAAATGATTGACCTCAACTTGCCAACCAGTGTGCTGGTCGATTGTACATCCAGTGAGGAGGTGGCCGATCAATACGAGGAAAGCCTCTCGGCCAACATTTCAATTGTGACACCAAACAAGAAAGCGAACTCTGGCCCTTATGAACATTACAAAAAACTAAAAGCGCTGGCACGCGAAAGAGGAGTTCGATTTTTATATGAAACCAACGTGGGGGCCGGACTTCCGGTAATCAATACCCTCAACGATTTATTGCTCAGTGGTGATCGTGTAATCAGAATTGAAGGCGTGCTAAGCGGCACATTGAATTATATCTTTAGTTCTTTTGTAAAAGGCAAAGTCTTTAGTGAAGTAGTAGCCGAAGCAAAGGCCAAAGGATATACCGAGCCCGACCCTCGTGATGACCTAAGCGGAATGGATGTGGCACGAAAAATATTGATCTTATCGCGGGAAGCGGGTATACCGTTGGAGTTGGCAGATATTGAAATAGAAAATTTGGTTCCTGAAAATTGTAGAGGTGAAATGAGTGCAGATTCCTTCCTTTCAAAACTAAAAGACCACGATGCCTATTTCGAAAACCTGAGAACAAAAGCTGAAACTAAAAATGAAAAGCTTCGCTATCAGGCAATCTTTGAAAACGGAAAAGCTTCTGTAAAACTAGGAATGGTAAAAAGCGATCACCCGTTCTATTCTTTGTCTGGAAGTGATAACATAATTCTGCTCACTACCGAACGCTACCACGATAGACCAATGGTGATTCGCGGTCCCGGAGCAGGAGCGGAAGTAACAGCTGCGGGAGTTTTTGCAGATATTATTCGAATCGGGAATTACTCGAATTAAGGCCACCCCAACCCCTCTCCCCGGGGAGAGGGGTGTCCGTTTCGGACGGGGTGAGGGACTAATTCGAACAATAAAATCAGTTATGAGAAATAATTCAGTTAAAGTTTTCGCTCCGGCCTCTATTGGCAATGTATCATGTGGGTTTGATGTGCTCGGCCTTGCCGTTCAAGCTCCGGGCGATGAAGTTCTCCTTTCCTTAAATAATTCAAAGGAAGTGACGATCAAAGAAATTATTGGTGATGAAGGCCGGCTTCCATTGGAGGCCAACAAAAATACCGCTGGCGTGGCCGTGATAGAATACTTAAAATCGATTGGTGTTAACCAAGGCGTAGAAATTACACTCTATAAAAATTTACCGTTAGGCAGCGGCATGGGTTCAAGTGCGGCCAGTGGAGTAGCGGCCGTTGTGGCAATCAATCACTTGATGGGAGCCCTCTTAAAACGAGAGGAACTATTGCCCTTCGCCATAGAAGCCGAACGGATTGCCTGCGGATCTGCCCATGCAGATAATGCTGCACCAAGTTTGTTGGGTGGACTGATTTTAGTCCGGCAAAATCATCCGCTCGACATTGTGACCATCCCAACACCAAAGGAATTAGTTTGCGTATTGGTGCATCCTCAAATTGAAGTAAAAACCAAAGACGCTCGATCAGTACTGAAAGCTACGATTACTTTGAAAGATGGGATCACCCAATGGGCCAACACCGCTGCACTGGTTGCCGGGATGATGAAAGAAGATTATGAACTAATTGGCCGTTCTTTGGTAGACGTGGTGGCCGAACCGCTCCGTGCAGATTTGATCCCTGGATTTCGGAAAGTGAAGGAAGTGGCCATTCAAAATGGTGCTTTGGGTTGTGGTATCTCCGGCTCTGGTCCAAGTATTTTTTGTCTTTGCCGTGGGGTAGAAAATGCTAAAAGAGCAGGCGATACGATCCAGCAGGAATTCAATGCAATGAACTTGAATAGCGAAATTTATATTTCAGAAGTGAATCGCAAAGGAGCTTATGTGGTAAAATAGTTCCTAGTAAAATGTTCAACCACTGGGGTCACAGCGATAACACTTTGTGTTTTCTTAGTGGCTTCGTGTCTTGGTGGCAAATATAAATGTGTTAATAAATTGAGCCACGAAGGCTCTAAGGCACAAAGCAAAACGAAATGAAATCTAATTAATTAAGTTACAAAAGCATGAAATTTTATAGCACCAATAATCCAAAACAATTGGTTAGCCTTCAAGAAGCCGTGGTAAACGGACTGGCTCCCGACAATGGCTTATACATGCCCGAGCAAATCCCGGTGTTTTCTTCGGAATACTTTACAACGCTACATAACAAATCATTTCAGGAAATCGCTTTTGATGTAGCCAACGTTTTTGTTGAAGACGCCATCCCTACCGAACATTTAAAAAGGATAATCGACCATACCATTTCTTTTGATGCACCACTTGTGAAGATTGAAAAAAATGTCTTTGCCCTTGAACTGTTTCATGGCCCCACATTGGCTTTCAAAGATTTTGGCGCACGATTCATGTCGCAGCTATTGAGTCATTTTGCCCAGCAACAAAATCGGGAGATCGTGATCTTAGTGGCCACGTCAGGGGACACGGGAAGCGCTGTAGCCAATGGATTTCTTGGTGTGCCAGGAACACGAGTGGTGGTTCTCTATCCTTCCGGGAAAGTGAGCGACATCCAGGAAAAGCAATTCACTACGTTGGGTGAAAATATAACAGCCCTAGAAATAGAAGGCACTTTTGACGACTGTCAACGTCTGGTAAAACAAGCATTTTTGGATGAAGAACTGAAAACCAAATTCTTCCTCACTTCGGCTAACTCCATCAATATTGCGCGCCTCATCCCTCAAGCCTTTTATTATTTCTATGCCTGGTCGCGATTGCCCGAAAAAGAAAAAGTGGTCTTTTCCATTCCGAGTGGAAACTTCGGCAACCTTACGGCAGGGCTTATCGCAAAAAGAATGGGTTTACCCATTCACCATTTCGTGGCGGCCACCAACAAAAACGATATCGTGCCGCATTATTTAATAACAAAAGAGTTTCTTCCGAAGCCTTCACTTTCTACAATCAGCAATGCCATGGACGTAGGCAATCCCAGCAATTTTGCCCGCATGTTGGATTTGTTCCGCCACAATCATGATGCCATGCTAAAGGAAATTACCGGGTATTCTTTTAGCGATGACGAAACAAGAGAAATCATGAGGAATGTATTTTCAAAATCAGGTTATACACTCGATCCACATGGAGCAATTGGTTATCTCGGCTTGAAAAAATCCCAAGTCCAAAATCCTAACACGGTCGGAGTCTTTTTAGAGACAGCGCACCCGGCTAAGTTTTTGGATGTAGTGGAGGCAACATTGCAAACCAAAATAACAATGCCCGATGGCTTGAATTATTTTCTCAACCGAAAAAAAGAAACCCTAAAATGCCAATCTGATTTTAGTTCGTTCAAAAATCTACTTCCGACTATTTTGTCTTAATGAATTCAAAGCATTGGCGCACGTCACGATTTCCTTCCTGACGCCTAGAACAACTCTCCATAGTCTAGTCTGTGAAGTGCTCAGGAAACTGACTACACCAGTTTGAGCATCTCACTTGTGTCATTACATTTAGGTGCGCGTCAGGTCTTCCGACCTGACGTAAAAACTCTCAATAATCTGTGAGGTGCACAGGAAGCTGACTGTCCCAGCGTATCGCACGCGTCATTGCATTTAGTCAGAATAAAAATGAAATGGAATAGTGAAGTAGCACAAGCAAAGCGCTTAAGGCGGTTCTGAAATAAACATTCGCTATAGTCAATTTATTGATACGGATGCATTACCCAAGCCGTGGTTTGTACTCACTAAAATATGTGAAGCATGTAAATTAATAAGTGAACGATGTAATGTTCAAAGATGAAAAACCGCCAATTTTGTACGCGTTGAAGGAAGAAATATTTTTTCGACCCTTTACCAAACAAACATTACAAAACTTAAAAATTATGAGCTACTATAAAATGATTGACGGAAAGAAAATGGACGGCCACTTATTGGATTTAACAACAAAGGCAATTGCCGGTCAAGGTGATGGTCGTATCTCCAAAGAAGATGGTGAAGTATTGATAAAAGCAGTTACGGACCATGGTGTTTACACCGATGTTGAAAAGGAGACGATGAATTATATACGCACCAATTTCAAATGGACTGAAGGGGCAGATGAATGGTTTCGCACCCAAATTTCAATATGGGCTGGAGCTAAATGATTATCCTCATCTGGGGTGCATGTCAGGCCTTCTGTTGGTTATGATCATTTTGCACTCTTCCATCGCAAGAAGGCAATAGAATCTATAGCAAATGGTAGTGACGAAGAAACAATTTTCATCAAGGAAGCCGGTGCGTCCGTGGAGTGCCATGCTATGAATTTATAAAAAAAATGAAATTGTGTGTGCATCCAGTCGGAAGACCTAACCTGCACAGACACGAAAAGTAGTAATCTTATGATTTTGTTATCTCACCAAGCAAAAACTAAGTTCTTTGCTTCTCTTCACCCTAAATAAAATCTATAGATAAATCATACCAAGCCTTCAAAATACATTTAGTTTTGCGGCATGAACGATTCTATTATTTCCCACAAAGATCTCCATGAATTTGCCTTCCAAATTTTTCTAAAAATCGGCTGTCCAAAAGAGCAGGCATCCATTGCTACTACTGCCTTGCTCCGGGCCGATTTGCGCGGCATTGATTCGCACGGTGTGGCACGGCTGAGTGGCTATGTGCGCTTGTGGGAAGCGAAGCGCATAAATAGCAAGCCCGACATAAAAATCGTGCACGAAAGTCCAAGCACTGCTGTGGTGGATGGTGATGCCGGACTGGGTTTGGTGGTTGCCCCAAGAGCAATGGAAATCGCTATTGCAAAAGCAAAAATTGCCGGCACCGGTTGGGTAGCGGTGAAAAACTCTAACCATTTTGGCATTGCTGGTCATCACGCCATGATGGCTCTGCCCCATGACATGATCGGCATGGCCATGACCAATGCAAGCCCATTGGTTGCCCCAACATTTTCAGTGGAACGACTACTCGGAACAAACCCCATTGCGGTAGCCATTCCGGCTGATACCCAACCGCCTTTTGTGGCTGATTTTGCTACGACCACGGCTGCCAACGGCAAACTCGAAATTCTACAACGCAAGGAACAAGATGCGCCCGTGGGGTGGATCCAAAAGAAAGACGGATCCGTTTCAACCAACCCCAACGAATTGAAAGATGGTGGCGCCCTCATTCCATTGGGGAGCGACCGCGAACATGGCAGTCATAAGGGATTTTGTTTGGGCGCATGGGTGGATATTTTCTCTGCCGTTTTAAGTGGCGCTAACTATGGGCCGTGGGTTCCTCCGTTTGTTAGCTTTCTGGCACCACCGGCTGATCCGGTAGGAGAAGGCATTGGGCATTTCTTCGGGGCTATGCGTATTGATGCTTTTCGCCCAGCGGATGATTTTAAAAAGCATATGGATAATTGGATCGCCCGCTTACGTTCGGCCAAGACAGTTGATGACGAAGAAAAATTAATTATTCCTGGAGACCCTGAAAGAGAAAGTGAAGAGGAGCGAATTAAATCAGGAATCCCAATTAATGGGAAAGTTCTGGACGACCTAAAAGAGGTTGCAACAAAATTTTCAATTCAATTTTAGAAAGTGACGTTTTTTGCGTCAAGTCGTCTCTCGCCTAGGGGACAATGCGAAATGTTTGTTTTTCCTATCGTCCCCATCAAAATATTTAACATCCCAAAATAGCCGACATGGGAGACGATGAGGGAGAAGAAACACATGGATAACTGGATCGCCCGCTTCCGTTCGGCCAAGACGGTTGAAGGCGAAGAAAAATTAATAGCAGTCTCCCTTAAGTAATCCACCTCGCGGAGGTTGCTTCGTGCCACCCACTTTCCCGCCAGGTACTCGCAAAGACGAGCCAACCGTCACAGGGAGCATCCTGAGCAAGCAAGTGGGGCTGCGCGAAGGAGTCTTCTTAAAATAATCCGTCACTGCGAGGACCAGCGTAGGGATGAGCAATGGACCGAAGCAGTCTCCTTTAAGTAATCCACCTCGCGGAGATTGCTTCGTGCCACGCATCATCCCCACAGGTACTCGCGATTACGAATAACAACACCGTACCACACGCATTCTCCCAGACGCAGGATCTATTAATTCGCCAAAGAAACAGCACTCCAATCCTTCTCACCGTTGCCTGAATCGACCAACTGATACAGATTCTTTTGGAGCAACGATGCTAACGGCATTGACTGATTTACCTCAATACCTTGTTGTAGCACCAGGTTCATATCCTTTAACCCCAATTTTGCCGTGAAGGCGGCCGGCTCAAATTTTTGTTGCAAAATAATGTTGCTGTAATTGACGTATACCGGAGAATTAAACAACGTCTGCGACAGCATCGCCCAGAGTTGCTGCGGATCAACACCACTTTTCTTCGCCAGTTGAATGCTTTCCCCAATGGCTTCCAGGGCCGCAGCGATTACAAAATTTCCGCAGAGCTTTACCGTGTTAGCAGCAGGGATGTCCTTACCAAAATTCCAGACTCCGGTTGCGCCAGCATCTTTCAAGAGAGGCTCTATTTTTTGACGCGTAGGCTCGGCTCCGCTGATAGCGAAATTTAGTTTTCGTGCCGCTGCTGCATCCGGTCTGCCAAAGACTGGCGCGGAGAGATAGTCTTGTTGCTGTTGCCTGTGCAGTGTGGCGAGGTTGGTTGCCGTCTGTGGAAGAATGGTGCTCATGGAAACATGAATGCTTCCCTGTGCAAGGTGGGCGATCAACCCTTCGGCTCCTTCGGTAATACTTTTGAGCGCGACATCGTCCGACACGATCGTAAAAACAATTTTACACTGACGCGCCAGTTCGGCCACGCTTGTGCACACCTTCGCCCCGCGCGAAGCCAGCGCTGTAGCCTTCGATGCCGTGCGATTATACACATACACTGCATGGCCGCTTTCGATCAAGTTGAGGGCAATGGGTGCACCCAAACTTCCTAATCCAATAAAACCAATAGACGTTGACATTGAGTTTATTTTTTTGTGAAATTACGGCTTTGTCTGGATGTGAACGAGCCGGAAGTGAGGAGTTACAACACGAGCCGAATCAAAGGTAAGAACACCAAACCAGTACAGCCAAATTTTAGATGCTAAATTATTTAGCATTATCGCTTGCAATTTATAAACGTGTCCGTAAATTTGTCCGTGTCCGCAAAAACGTCCGTAACTATGCTAAACGTCAAATTTTACCTCGACAAGGCTGATAAAAGTAAACAATTTCCAATCCATCTAGTTCTTAGAAAGAAAAATGTGCAGATTAAAGTAGCAACTGGAGAAAAGATTAAAAAGAAGGATTGGAACAATGTCAATCAATGCGTCAAGGAAACAGAGTATCGCTATAAATCAATCAATAAGTTTCTCTCATTCATAAAACATGAAGTTGAAAATCATCTTGAATCAGCCCCTCATCAACACACAGATAAAAAAATAAAAGAGAAGATTCTTTCATTGGTGAATAGCCGAAAGATTAATACCGACACCTATATTGTCTGCGAAGATGAAAATTACTACGAAGGCAAGCAACGAATCACTTTTGTTGATCTATTTGCCGGAGCAGGCGGTTTTAGCGAGGGATTCCTGCAAGCCGAAGATGGGAATAAGTTATATGATTTTCTATTGGGTAGTGATATCAATGAGAATTGCGAACTCACTCACTTAGCTAGGTATAATTATCAACTTGGAATAGATGCAGAATTTTTAAAGCAAGATATTACCGAGCCGGATTTTCTAGATAACTTACTAAAGAAGCTAAAAGGGAAACAAGTGGATGTGGTTTGTGGTGGCCCTCCTTGCCAAAGTTTCAGCTTAGCAGGAAAAAGAAAGAAGTTTGATAAGAAAGATGATCTCTTTGCTCATTACTTAAAAGTAATACGCCAATTGCGCCCGAAGTATTTTGTGATGGAGAACGTGAAAGGGATTTTAACGAAAGAGGACGGACGGATTCGGGAAATGATCATTCAAGAGATTAGATCAATAGTTGACTTGACAGAATTTCATTATTTGGTTCAATTCATTGCAGACCTAAAGAAGGTAGAGAGGGAAAACGCATTTATATTAGAATGCTATGCCTTGAGGCTTCAGTTTGAATCCGCCACCGACAAAATTCTTGAAGAATTGAAAGAGAAATACATACAGAATATCGAGAATTGTTTTAGAATTCTAACTCCGAAGATTGTTGACTATAAGACTAGCAAAACGGATAAGAACATGATTTCAATTAGGCATGGTTTTAACCTACTTAAAAGAACCAATGAACTCGCCTACATTCGTAAGAGAGTAATTAATGAGAAAGCATTTTGTGATGTTGACGATGATTTTTTTGTTGATGATTTTGATCGTTTCTTAACAGCGATTGAGCCTGAAACAATTGTTGAGAAAATTAAAATGGCATTTAGAAGTCTGAGACCCTCGCGAGAATTTACAAATGAGGTTGATGAAATAATTAGAGCTCTAGAAATCTACACCTATTCATTTGACGAATGTATGGAGGGCCTAAAATCATTTGTAAAAAAAGCAAATAAAGAAAAACAGTTTTCCGAGATTTTATCTCAAATAAGATTGTACAATATTGATGCTCCTTTTGTAGCCTTGGCTTCTAACTACGGAGTTCCACAAAATCGTGAACGGGTTTTATTTATTGGGTGCAGGAAAGATCAAAAGATAATCAAAACTGTTCCGCCAACGGTCAGGGAAGAAGAAAAGGTAACAGTATTTGAGGCTTTACATGATCTGGATTTTATTAACAATGATGAGGAGAAATTTGACTATGAAAATGTAAACTTGAGGCAAAAATATAATGGATCCTATCATCGAATGATGGCATTGCTTAGGAGAAGAAAATTGGATGGAGGAATTGATGATCGACAAGGCCTTACCTATGCCGAATGGTCTAAAAGAGGAAGACTAAACGGACGATTTACAAATGCAAAACATCCCTTCTATGTACGAAATTTTGAAGAACTGCAAAGTGGCCTCTCGCATACCGTAGCTCCTTTGCATAATCATAAGACTAGCAAACAGAATGACGATGTCATCAAAAGACTGGGAATAATCTTGGAAACGGGTGATTATGAGGAGGCCAAGAGAAAATTGAAAAAAATCGGGTTAGATTCTGAGAAGCGAAATTATAATGTATTAAAGCCAGATTCACAAAGCCCTACAGTGATGACGATCGCTGATGACTATATTCACTTTTCAATGCCGAGGGCGCTAACTGTACGTGAAATGGCAAGGCTTCAATCTTTTGATGACTCATTTGTTTTCCAGGGGAAGCGCTCAACAGGTGGAAGTAAGAGAAAAATAGAAGTTCCTCAATTTACATTGGTAGGGAATGCTGTCCCACCCTTAATGGCTCGAGCAGTTGGTTTAGAGATATTAAAGAATATCAAAATAGACTAAGTCATTTGGCAAATCATTAATTGCATTGTTTAAAGTTGTTCTTTGATTCGATGTAGAAAAGGCATTTCTGAAATTAGAATTGAATATTTCCTTAATCGAGCTTGCTATTCCACTAGCTGATGGATATCCCCAATAATTTCCACCCGTTAAATTTCTCACCCGATTTACAGATGTCGAATTCTGCTTGTAGTTGGAAAGGTCATTTGTAGGAACAGTGCAAAATGAATAGGTGAACTTATTCAAATCATGTATTGAATAACCATTTCGCCCTATTGATATTGAAGAGTTTGTAAAAGAATCAGCTTCATAAATCATACTCCAAAGCATTGGTATCTGTGAATTGTCATTCCAATTTGTTTTACATTGGATAATCCCAAGTTCAAAATCATCAAAGTAAGTTTGCGCCAATCTATTTAAAACTCCCTTAAGATTGAACTCCCCTCTTATTATTGTAGGAATAATAATCCCCTGACTATCATTGATTGAAATAGAATTTTTTGCATTTATGAACTCTGCCTCGTTTGGAAAAATAACAACTGCAATATCTGACTCAGTATTGCTTTTAAAATTTCCATAATTAACTGAAATCGAATCGCGAAGTGGATCTGGTAAATCACTAATCTTTCTTACCGCGACCCCACGACTTCCTGCAAAGCATAAATTCAAGTACCAGCAAATAAGCCCTTCCCATCCGTAGCCACCTCCTGATACTTCGCTCTGTAATCTCCCGGCAGTCCCTGTCGTAGAGAATATTTCGGACATATGATCCCCAATATTTAGTATTTCACTTGATTGAAATGAACTGCCAGTAATCCTTTTGATACCATTTTTCCAGGTAGGCCAACCATTTTGAAATGCTTGCAGCTCAAAACTGCTTTCAACTGATATGCGTCTTAAATGTTCTATTATGTTATCTGTCATATCTTACGTTGTTGAATTAGTATTCGCATTTCCTAAAATTAAGCATTATTCGAATATGTAGAATTTAGCCTTACATTAAAGGACCGCAAAATCTAAGATGAACCAGAGGAGTATAGCGTATAGCCCGATCCCGATTGTTATCGGGAGCCGCCCACATCTTCTTTCATTAGTCGGTAAAGCAACACTACCTTATCCAATTCCTTTGAGATGTTTGCCGTAATGCTCTCGCTGCTGATTTCTGTGGCTGAAGGTGAAAAACTTTTGCTGATGGTGAATG
>DAHVFH010000003.1 GCA_027317105.1 Cytophagales bacterium | reverse complement strand
TACCTGGTGTTCTCAAAAATTGACAAGCGTATGGGGTTTTCTAAAAACATGGAAGAAATTCGATCCGCAAGCCCGCTTCCCGTATTGCAAAATTTCTTCCCCTATAAATCAGCGGCCTTCGGCCGGGATTCACAAACCTTTAAAATTTACGAACCGAATGACTCAGAAATCCAGGCACTTTGCAAAGAGGTTTTAGACATTCTTTCAAAAAAACGTGATTCTCTAAACAGCTAAAAATATGAATCAAAATACAAAGAAGAGATCCATAGATCTTACGAAGCTTGCAGGCGCTTCTAAAGGCCTCGAGGCGGGGAATACGGGCGGTCCAACGGCACGAAGTACAGAAAGTAGCGAAACCCCTTACACGCCTGAACCTCTTGAAGAATCTGAACATAAAGAGACAGGTCCTGAGCCTTCAAAAGCCTTTCGGTCTTACATGGCTGAAAACCCTAAAATGGCGGGCCAGCCACGAAAAGCAGTTCCGTTGAACATCGACTTACACAAAAAGGTAAGTAAGGTGGCCGAAGCCGAAAGCACAGACATAATCGTTATTGTAAATAACATTGTGGACGCCTGGTTAAAGAAGAATGCTGCGGAATGTAAAAAATCTGTTGATCGTGCTAACTCAATTTTTGGATGAAAAAGAAGCCTCTGGACGAGGCCCCTTATAAAGTCTACGCCAAAATAGGAAACATTTTAGAAGGGCCTGATAAGGGCAAAGCCCTGGTTGTAAGTTACAAGTCCAGGAACTTGATTTCGACTTACAACATGATCAAAAAAAAGCACGGGTCGTTATACTGGATGAATGTTTGGGACCGAAAGGAGGGAAGGGAATTAGACATTCGTATTACGAATAATCAACCACCGGCTTCCGCCAAAATAAAGAACCCCTCTTACAAGTAAAATTTTTTAGAGGGATGGTGCGGGGAAGGAAAGATTAAGTTATCTTTGTTATGCGAGGAAGGAAAGGGATTAAACCTGGACTTTCCAAAGAGAGGGTTGCTTCGTCAAGAGGTGGCCCTTTTTTTCTTGCCTTAAAAAATCGCGCGCCCCGGTGTGGTTTTTTCTTAAAGAAAATTTTATTTGGTAAAAAATTTCAAGCCAAATTTTATTCTGTTTCAGGTCCGCCTTCCTCGCACCATTCCTCTGATCATAAATTGCATTAGGCGGCTTCTTAAAAGCCGCTCCATGTTACATTTTTTGTGGATTAAATTGGACTGCTATTTTTCTTCTTTTACTTTTTCTAATACAGTCTTAAGGGTTGCGGAATTACCTGTTAATCAAGGGATAGGAGGCTCTTTAACGATACCAGATTATGGATTTTCAAGGGGAAGTTCGATACCAGATTATGGACTATGAAGTACAGGATTATGGATTACTCAATACCAGATTATGGAACTGAGGGTAACCTCAATACCAGATTATGGAAAAAGGGCTGCAAGATGTTGAAATCCATCGTTTTGAACTTCGATACTGAATTATGGACAACTAAGGGGGGCTTCAAAAAGCCTTGTTTTAATGTCGATTTGAGGCCTTTTAAAACGAACTTCGATACCAAATTGTGGAGTTTGAGGGGTCATAAAGAGCCATTTCCGCGGGAACTTCGATACCAGATTATGGATTGAATAACTCAAGAGTTATGAAGTTCGATACAAAAATTTCATTTTCTTTGTTGAAAGTATCGAACTTTAATTCCTCGCATGGCAAATAAGAAGGAAAGTAAACATCCCCGCTTATACACGATCTTTTCTCCCAATGAATTGATCAAAGCGAAAAAGCTCAACATGAATTACATCGAAAAAAAGGTGTACTACGAAATTTTAAATCACAACCATGTTAAGACCCCGGACGAGATTACTTACAGCATACCTTACGACAAAGTATTAAATCCAAATGATGCTGCAACCGGTAACAGGAAAACCAATGCCAAGAGGATCCGGGAGGGTCTAATGGCTCGGAGCTTTTGGTTTGATCCTTCCTTCATGAAGAAATATTTCGGAACAGAAAGCGATTCTTTCATGGTTCCTTTTCCTCAAGTCGATTGTTACGATGATCATTTTGTGGTTCACCTTCACAAGCCCTTCAAAATCATTTTAACAATGGTGGGCCTTGGTTTCACCAAAGGCGATATCGATGCGCTGCGCAGTTTTAAATACGAAGTATCAGACGAATTCTACTGGCTTATAAGGCAACGCCAGGCTTGGGGAAATGTATGGGAGGTTGAGATAGACGAATTGAAAGAAAGACTTGGTTTGGAAAACAGCTATGTGGTCTATCAAAATTTCAAAGCGAAGGTCCTTGAAAAGGCCAAAGAGGATAATAAGGGTTTGTGGACTGAGTTCGATTATAAGGCTGTAAAGAAGGGCAGGGGCGGGGCGGTTAAATCTGTTGTCCTTTACCTTAAAAATGGTCCTAAAGAGGAAAAAGAGGCGCCTGCGGGGGAAGATTTTCTTTGGGAGGAAAAGCTTTTACAGTTGGGTGTCGTTCCTGACAAGGTTAAGGAAATCAGACAACGGGTAAAGGTTAACCAGGTAGGTGAAGATGGTATCGTTTGGGATTCAGAATATGTACGATTTTCCCTTGAGGCTTTTCAGGGCGTATTGAAGGGAAAGAAAAAGGATGACAAGAAAAATCAAATCAAGAATCCGGGCGCGTATTTTTATTCTGAATTACTGAAGGGACGCTGGCAAGAATATGTGTTAGCTAAGAAAGAAAAGATAAAAGAAAGCAGTCAGGAAACTCTTGCGCTGGAATTCAAACCATCGGAAGAAAAACCCAAATTAGAGCTTAGTGAAAAAACCCGGACTTTGCTGCAGGTGAACAACCAGGATAAGTATTTCCTGGAACAAACAGAGGTGGAGCAGTGGCAAGAGTTATACAACGAGGTGCAAAAAGAAGCACCCCCAGAAAAGCAAATGAGTTTCGAGGCTTTCATGGCCAAAAGTCATATCGAAAATGAAAATGGTCGATGGGTGAGGGGCTAAAGTAAAATAAGAGGAATGGTGCGAGGAAGGGAGAAAGATAACTTGAAGCCCCTGCAGCTCGAGCGGATCTATCCTGATATCAAACATCGAAGGTAACTTGAAGGCCTCCGGGAGCTGCCGGCCGGCCAGGCGCTCAGCCTATCCAAGATAACTACAAAAGAAAAAGCCCCAGGGTTGTTAGGGCTTTCACGGTGGTTGTTAAAAAGAAAAATTAAATTCCTATTCCCTGGTCCTGGCCAGCTCCTACCTTAACCTGTTTGTTGGCTTGCTTAGTGGCAATTTGTTCGTGCAACTTCTTCATGTTCTGATCAACATTCCAAGCATCAATAGAGATATACTGTTTATCGCGGTCTGTTTTGTTTTCAAGAATCGATGCTTCACCCTTAACCGCTATCCTTGCCCCCTTTTCTAATTTAACATCGGAAGGAATGCTCTTTTTGTTTTCCTCCCAAAGAGTGACTTTGTAGGTTTCGGTGTGGGCCTTTCCACCTTGTACAACCTTATCGTCCATCACTAATATTTCGGTGTACTTCTTGTGTTGGTGGGGTGTTTCTCCTTCAACAACCTTTGATATGTTGCCTTGTATTTCCATCACTTTGAATTTGACGAAATCCGTTATCTGCAGCTCCTTGCCTTTAACTGGCTTCCCCTCTTTGTTTTCGTATTCGATGTCTTTGAACTTGCCGGTAACTTCAATTTTCTTAATGCCTTCCTTTTTCTCATCCAGGAGAGTAGCCTTTAGTTTTTCAGCCGTGGCATTGAAGGCCTTAATGTTTACGCTTTCTAACTTGTCATCTTTGCCAAAGTAGATCTTTGTGTTGATGGCGCTCTTACTTGTTTCTTCAAAGAATTTGTAGTTGAACTTTCTTTGTTTTCCGAAGTATCCGGTTATCGTTACTTCCTGATTGTCCTTTTTATTTTCCATAAGTAGTTATTTGGGTTGTTATTTTAAATTGAAATTTCCTGAGAGTTATGACGTGCGACTGGTTTAGTTTTTTCAATGCTAACCGAACTTTGTAACTGCGTTTTTTCCTCCTGAGTGTAATTAAATTGTTTGGTTGTTTTGTCAACCAACTCAACGGAAACCTTAAAGCCTTTCTTGGTTAATTCTTCCAGGCCTTCAAAATTTCTCTCCCTGGTGAATTCAACAAAGAGATTCATTTTGTCGTCTTTCTCAACCTTTTTTTGAACTTCGGTTTTATCCTTTTGCTCAAACTTGGTTGTTACATCAATAACCGTTTCCAGTTCCCTTCCGTGATTGAGTCGGGCCTTAAATTCCTGTACCTGGTCGAGTGGTATTTGTTTAAAGTCAATAAACTCATAACCCTTTTTATCATCCGTCATTTTTACTCGGGCCGTGAAATAAGTATTGGTTTGTTGGCTATGGTAAACACGCAAGGGGATCTCCTTGTTATCGGCAAGAGCGATCTGGTCTTTTTCAGTAAGAGTGTAGCCGCCAATTTCACGAGGTATTTTAAGTTCATTTTCTGATTTGACGGTGATCCTATTGAGTTCGCGATCTACTTGAACAAAAAATCTGGTCTTATCGCTTAGCTCGATCCGTATTGTTTTTTCATTGTGAAGATCCTCGAGCTGTTGCTTTTCGAATTTGTATTCTTCCTCCTTTCCGTTGGGGAGTCTTAACCGGATCGATGGAGGGATTTCTAACTTTTCTTTTTTGAAATAGGTTTCCGTCTTGAGTTTACCGTTTTCCATTTTGAAAGAAATTTTTCCGTCAACCAATCGGTCCTGAACGTGCATGTTTTCCAAAAGAATCTGCTCTCCCTGGGCAGCGCGTTTGATTTGTGTTGGTGTGAGGGTTACCCCAAGTACTCTTTCCGGTATCTCAGCCTCCGGGATTGGAATTCGGGGCGGATTTGCTTCTTGAATGGGCATAAAAAAAATATTTAAAATTTTCCTTGAAAATATATATTATTAATATATTTTAAAATATATTAATAGGAAAACTAGTAAGTTGCCGGCAGTTAACGCGGGAGAATTACATTAACAGGTACACTTATTTTTAAGCGGTTAATTAAAACACAAACCCTATGAACACAACCTTACTTTTCGGTCTTGCTGCTGCAGCTTGGGTACTTGGTGCTTATTATTTTTTTTATCTACGCGGGAAAGGAACTTCTCTAATTCCTGGAACTGGCGTCTTGCGAAGTGACGAGGACGTGCTTGTTCTTCAAAAGAAATTTGTAGTCAATGTCGTCTATAGTGAAGGCCAGGTGGTGAGCCAGGACTTGCTTGCAGACCTTGTGGTTAATGTCAGCGATCTCATGCAAGGCAAGTACAAACCATTAAATTTTGAAGGCATTCAAACAACAATTGTTTCAGGTGATCCTAAAAAGAAAGTAGTTGAAGTGGAAGAACAGGGAGGGGATGAGGAAGAAATTACTTTGCCGAAAGAAGATGAGGACGTGCCCGATACTATTGAAGAAAATGACATTCCTGAACCTGAAACAAAAGGGGAGTTGATGTTAGAGGCGGAAGTATTGGATGTAAAAAATCTAAATTTGAACTTTTAAAAAAATCATTAACTAAAAAATGTAAACTATGAAAAACCGTTCTATGCCTCAAGCGCATTATTGGGTAGCTGCCTTGGGGATTATCCTCTTGTTTTCGCCCGCCTTTCTTTTCGGTCAGGACTTGAGTCAGGTACAAAGCACCGTATCGCAGCAAACATCCCCGATTAAGGCAATCGTCAAAACGGTCGTTGACTTGGTCTTTGCAGT
Organism: Cytophagales bacterium; assembly: GCA_027317105.1. Classification (GTDB taxonomy): domain Bacteria; phylum Bacteroidota; class Bacteroidia; order Cytophagales; family Cyclobacteriaceae; genus ELB16-189. Next base: position 6,206 of record DAHVFH010000003.1, on the reverse strand, counting down.
TGGTGCTATCGGAGTTATTGTCGCTTTCATTTCTAAGCGAGAGGACGCTAAACAATGGTTGATCTCTTATGTGATCGCCATTATTGTGTGGGCCGTGATCAGAGCGCTATTCTTTAGCGGAACCTAATCGTATGGCTCAGCGGATTTCAAAGTCTTATCCGACATACCGGACACTTGGTAGGCCCATCTATTTTTTTGGGCTTACCGGTCTCCAGGTAATGATCTTGTTTTTAGGAACAATTGGACTCTGCCTCGTTTTTTCATGGTGGTTTATTGTTACACCCTTTCTTTTATACGTCCTCGTTCTTAGCCGAAATGCAAAAGAAGTGAAGAAAGGAAATCACCGTTACTTCGTAGGCATACTCATAAAAATTTTTTCGCCCGTCAAAGCTGTTGATCGCGATGGCTTTTTAAAGGATCTGTGATAAACTCTTATTTCAAATGCAAGTTCCTTGGAGGAAAATACAACCGTATCAGGCAATCACCAATGATTGTATAATCGATTGTGATTTAAGCATCGCTGCAGGTTGGAGCTTGTGGTTACCGGAAGTTTACACTGTGTCTCCTGGAATGTACAATAGCATGAACGACAATTTAGTTCGTGTTATCAAGAGGTTGCCGGTCGGCACGGTCGTTCATTTTCAAAATTTCTATTACGAAACAAATTACAAATCACCTGTTGAAGGCAACAGTAGAATTCAAAAAACAAACCTGCAATACTTTCAGGATCGTCCTGTAATTCGTCACTATGCGAATTTGTATGTGAGTTTCCGAAATAAATCCATGTCTAATACCAACGGGCTTAGTAATCCCCTGGTCCGCATGGTGGATCACATTGCGGGTAGGTCAACAAAAGATATTGATAAGCTTTTTACTGATTTCGGTCCACAGATAAAATCCCTGGAACAAACCTTCTCAACGATCAAGGGAATTGAGATAAAGAGAATGGGTACCGATCAATTGAAGGGTGCGGTCTATGATTATCTCAATCAAACCTATGACAAACCGGTTGCTCCTGAAATCGCAAATAAAAAACATATACAGCCGTTGGATCTTTCGGACCCTGAACTTAAGACGGGTTATCTTAAAGTCGGAAGCAAGTACGTTGCCGTTTTGACTTTGAACAAAGAAGGAACTGGCTTGAACGTTCATCAACATATTAACACATCATCTTCTAAGATTACAAAAATTCAGTTGTCGGATAATATTGATCTGAATTGTTCCCTGGTCTATCCCCTGGGTTTTGGGCTTCCGTTTAATCACGTTTTGAATGTAGCAATTGAGGTAACGGATAATGAGGCTGCACAACGAAAACTTGGAAACGAGGAATTGCTTTCAGTGGGGCCGTTGGCCTCGTTCGGTAGCCCTGCAGCAAAGCGTAAGCAAAAAGACATTAAAACTTTTAATTCGGATTTAGACGAAAATCACCTGCAGTCATGTATTACGATGGTGAATATGGTAATCGCTGATTCCGACTACACCAGGTTAACGGAGAAAATTACATTCGCTTCTTCGGCCTTTAATCAAATGAATGACTCTGACGTGATCGTTGAAAATGCGGAGCTTGGAAACATGTTCATCGCTTCTTCTCCGGGTTATATGAAATGCCGTTACGTTGGATTTCCTCAAGCTGTGAACCAGGCGGTTTGTTATGTGCCGAAAGAAACTAATTATCGCTCAGATCCCAGGGGGATCATGTTTGTAAGCAGGATGGGAGAACCGGTAACGGTTGACCTGTGGACTTCCAAGTTTATTACGAACAAGAACGCTGTAATTTTTGCACCCTCTGGAAAGGGTAAATCTTTTTTATCTAACCACATCGTTGATCAGCTCATTGCCAGTGGCTATCACGTAATCATTATTGACCGGGGCGGATCGTACAAAAAGCTCTGCCAGTTGTGGGGAGATAAGGCTTTCTATTTTGATGCCGGTGTAAAAAAGAATTTATCATTTGCCCTTTTCTTGTGTGAACAGGACGAGAGCGGAAATTTCTTATACAATAAATCGGACGAAGATGGGGAAGGGGCGGAAGACACTGTAAATTTTGTTTACTCAATCATTGTAAAGGCGTGGAAGGGTTCAGAAAAAATTAAGAACGAAGAAAAGTCGGTTCTTAAAAAATTGATTGTTTCCTTTTATGAATACATAAACAAAGAACGCCCGGGCTTCCCAACGTTCAAAAGGTTTTGGGATTACATTGATGTTTTCCGTAAATCAATTGAGGGCAAGAAAGAATTTTTTGACAGCCAGGGAAAGCCCTACATGGAGTTTAATTCACTCAGGCTGGTTTTAGAACCTCTCTCTGAAAGCGATTTGCTTAACTCACAACACAACGTTCAGATTAAGGACTACCAATTAGTTTGTTTTGATCTGGAAGCGCTAAAGGACGATCCAGACACCCTGGGGCTTGTTAACCTGATCACAATGAATTTGGGGACCGAAAAAATAGATCGGACTCACGGTGTAAGAAAGCTTCTCTTAAATGACGAGTTCATTGATGGTGCCAAAGGTGATGCTGGTGATTACATCGGTGCGATGTACCGGAAGGGAAGGAAACGAGACGCTGGTATTTGGTTGGCCACTCAGGACGTAAAATATTTGGATCAGCTCGATAAGCTGGTACGTGATTCTATTATTTCAAATTGTGATATCAAAATCCTTCTGGATCATAAAGACAACAAAGAGTCATATAAATTTATTATTGAATACTTGGGCTTCTCGGAATATGACATGGAGCTATTGGAAAGTCTTGAATCCGGGCTTCCCATGGGGATGCGGTACGTTGAATTCATGATGAAGCTTGGTCAGTTCTCAAGGGTTTATCGTAATGAGGTAAGTCATTTTGCAGAGGGCGCTTACACAACCACTAAATCCGAGATAGAGAAGATAAAAAGCTTGTACGATAAAATTGGGAACCTGGGCTACGCTATTAATCTCTATGCGGAAGAAAAATATCATCTGCAGGAAAAAATCGGTGGACCAATTGAAGTTTTAAAATAAACAACTAACACATGAAACAAACCTTTTTTTTATTAGTCCTTCTTGCTCTTAGTTCAACGGCCTTTAGTCAAGGATTCGAATTGCCTGGCGGTGGCGTTGTGGTTGAAGGTGATACTCTTGAATTAATCAAAGGTAGCATCAATAAACAGCAATACAGATACGTGTATATAAATCAAGGTCGTCTAACAAGTAACACCATAATGGATAGTCAGTTTGACGGAAAATATTTATGGATCAAAGAGATAAAGCTCAAGAAAAATAAGAACGGAGAAAAAGAATCAATCGCCTACCTGGACGGTACGCCTTTTAAAATCGAATGTAAACTTAAAGAAGCTTTGCGCACCGGTGAGGTAAAACTCCGTTCGGGATTATGGAAAGACAAATCAAAGTGAAACCCAATAAACCACAACTAACATGAAATCTATTAAACTCTTTTTTGCATTCGTTTTCCTCCCTTTGCTCTCAATGGCTCAGGGTGGTGTTGTTTCAGCTCCTATACTTGAAAGTGAAGTAGCAACGCTCAATGCTACTCAGGCGGAACAAAGCGCAACGACTACTACTATGTCGGGAGTGGTGGCTTCTCTTGAAGCTGCAGACAATGAATACAAAAAAATGTTAAAGAAGGCAACGTGGGTTCGTAACCTACAAACTGCTCAGCGTTTAATCATGCTTGTGGAAAATGTTGTTTGTACAACTCGGGATTTAAACTTGCGTCTACAATTTATTCAGAACTCATGCATCTACCAGTTTCATTTCGATATCAGCGTAGTAAAAATTAGCATGGCTGCGGATTACCTCGGAATAATAATGACAGACGGTGTCTCGATGACGGCTGGTGAAAGAATGGCTTCTATTGACCAGGCTATAAAAGCGTTTGAAACAGCTCAGTACGAATTGTCAAAATTGAATTATCAGCTAAACGGTCGGATGCTGCTAAACGCTAAGGTGCAAAACTCAAAATCAAATTTGCATCAGCTCTTGGCATCCAAAAACTATTATCACTAATCGGGTTTTTTAAATTTTCTCTCCAAAAGCTTTTTGGGGTGGAGCGGCTCTCGGGCGATTTGGCGGCCTCGGAAGCAAAGCAGTTGGGGAAAGTGCGGTTGAAAGTTTTGCTTCGATGGCCAAATGTTGGCAAGTGTGATCCCGGGAGACTAGCAGAACGAAGGGGTGGTAAGGTAAAACAAGATTGAGGAATGGTGCGAGGAAGGAAATAGAACTTAAAAAAAAATATGGACGATTTTTTACAAGACTTTTATCAAGCGGGTTTCTTTGATACTTATGTCACAAAGGCAACACTGACAACCCAAATGATTGCGGGGGTATTGATTCCGCTTTTCGCAGTTATCACTCTTGGGTGGAATTTTGTAATGACGTTCATAAAGAACTTTCCAGAGAGGCCTAAATTTTTTGAGTGGAGTGAGATTGCAAGGGTGATGGTTCTCATTGGTTTGGTGTCATTGTATCGGCCATTAATAGGATCTGTAGCGACTTTAGCGAATGCATTAAATCGAAGTACAGTTCCTTCTTCTGCCCTGGTAAGTCAAAGCATAGATTCGTTTGAAGAACATCTAAAGGATCAGGTTGCTCCCCCTGGATCTACAGGTAGTACGAAGCCAGTGAATCCTGATCCTAATATGCAGGTTAAGCCTTTGCCTCAAACAGAATCACCGGAAGTAAATTTCAGTTGGTCCGATTTTCTGTCAAGTCCATTCAATGTAATAATCGCAATACTCCAAGGCATTGTCGTTGTAATACTTGCTGTGGTGGGAATTGTAATTAAGCTGGCCGCTCAAGTGTTGGCTAAAATAATGTACGCCCTGGGGCCGCTTGCGATCGCATTCTCAATACTTCCAAATTTTCGTGATCGGCTTGTTTCATGGTTTAACAGTTACACGAATCTGTTGTTAGTAGCGACAACCCTCAACATCATTGACATGATTGTAATGGGCTCTTTTTGGGGAGCTGCACAAGGGGACATTTCCACCTACCAGCCATTAAGCGTATTACTAATTGATTGTGTCGTAATCATAGTTTATTGTTTTGCTTTCTGGCTTACAAGTAAATGGTGTGGAAGCAACGATGCGGGTAAGGTATTAACGTCAGGGATTCAAACGGCAACTGCGATGCTTGGAAACTATTTAGGTGGAAAGTTTGGTGGGGGTGGGGGCGGAACCAATTTAGGCTCGGCCGCGGGTGACGCAGCAAAGAAAGGATTTGAAAGTGCAATTGATACAGGGAAAAACGCAATGCAGCAATGAAAATTAATGAGATAAACTCCTATAGAAAAGATTCTAATTTATTGAAGTGGGGCTTCTTAGTCCTTCTCGGGATTTCTGTGTTGGGAAATGTTTTCATGTATCAACAGAATTTAGATTTTATGAAATCAGTCGGCAATAAAAGGATTGTTGTCGATAAAGAGAACAATACTTGGGTTGCAACATTCAAAGAGTTGACACCGGAGGAAAGGAAAGCTCAATATGCCCGGCACGTTGAAATGTGGTCCGAACTTATGTGGCAACACCGGGATCCTTTGTCTTACGATAAGCACGTAGATGTAGCCTTGAACTTAGGGGGTGAAAGCATTGAAACAGCTTATAAGTATTACTACATCGATAAGGGAATCGAGAGAAGATTGAAAGAAAATAATTGGAGTACCGATGTTCAATTAGTAAGTCCGATTCAAGTCCATACCGAAACAACACCGGTTTCCGGGATTGCGAATTATCATTGGACATTATACGATTCGAAGGGCGAAAAAATCTGGACCAGAAATATGAATTTCAAATTTACTATCCGGGATGTTTCAGTTACATACGATAATCCCCTGGGTGGATTCATGGAGATAGATGTTTTTGATGATAGTAAGGTAGGTACAAACGATAAAGGATTTTGATTTATGGATAACAAAAAGCTTTTAATCATTTTCGTTCCTGTTATTGTCCTTGTTTTCGGATATATATTCTATACCGATTACATGGGAAAGGGAGACTCCGCAGACAAAAAAGAAAATGATGGAAATTTTATTGACGTAACAGCGGAGCGAGATACTTTGAAAAAAAGTAAGCGGGAGAGGTATAAAGAAAAGTGGGAAAAGGAAAATGCTTTGACACGCAAGATCGACAACGATGACGACTTTTTTGGAAAAGAGAAAAAAGGAGATTCTTTATCCAGAAAGAAAGCTGAAAAAATTGACTACACAGAAC
>DAHVFH010000229.1 GCA_027317105.1 Cytophagales bacterium | reverse complement strand
GTCTCGTCCTGCTCCTGGGTTAACTCTGAACTCAGCCAGCGTTGCCTCTTGAATTACATTTTCTCTCCCCATGTAGGTTTGATGAATCTGTGTTTGGGCAATCTGAAAATCCTTGGCCGTTTTCTTCACCTCCACGCCCGCACTGTAATTCAAGGAGCCGTTGAGCATCGTAACGATTGGATATACATTTGCCCCGATATTCTCTGCTACAATTCCAACCTTTGTTCGTCCATAGCCTAAGGCTATTCCAACTGTCCCCTCCATTTGGCCGGGTTGAACTAATGCTGCTACGGTAATGGTCTTGCCATTCGCGGTCAAATCAACCAGTTGGGTACGGCCTTCGGCATCGTTGTTAATCCCCCACTTCGTTGCATCTTTTTGAGAGATGGTGACATAATGATCCCAAACGGCTTTGGTAATCGGATCCGGTAATTCTTGCAAAAGCGGATTGTTGGCTTGCGATCCAGACCCCACACCATAACTTTCATAAATAACTAATTCAGTCGTGTTGCTGTCTGCTTTATAGTTAGACGAAATGGATGAAGCTGCCGCCTCTACATTTCCTGAAAAAGCTGCAACTTTGGGATCGGTTGTACTAACCTGATAAACCCCATCGTACAAACACTTATCCCAGAAAGATTGAAAATCTAAATGGGCATCCTTTTTATCTTTATCGTAAAACCAATTTTTCCAATTGGCTTGCATTACACTAAAATAATCTTCATTGCTTCCACCGGCCCACACTGAAAAACTTTCCTGAGCTTGTCGAGTTTTAAAAATAGGCGTGATCGCTGGTTGAGATACACTGTAAAAATTCGGCTTTGGTTCAAAGTCATTCCATGATTCAAGGTAATGATGATCAGGCGTGATGTAAGCAGAAGCTGAGGCCGTCTCATCCGGTGTGTAAGATGTTGATACCGTCAGCGACATGTTTTTCAATGCCTTAGTTAACTCCTCGCCCATCGGATGGTCGTAAACCGGATTGCAATTGTAGAAAATTACGCCAGCCACTTTTCCGTCTTTTGCTTCATTGATAAAGGCAGCCATTTTTTCGTCATTGCCTTGACGGAAATTAACAGGCAAACCTAAATTAATAGTGGTTCCATAATTACCAAGCAACTCGTTGATCGCATTGACCAGCACTTGCACCGCTTTATCGTTGGAGCCAGCAACTACAAGGGAGTTACCTTTATTTTCCCAAAGTTCTTCAGCCGCTCTTTCCAAGTTCGAAACCTTGTCAATGCCTGTTGATAAAGCACTTTTTCCTGCTTTTGAAGCCAGTAAATTATATAATTGAGCGACAACCAATCCTGCCTGAGAAGGCTTGATGGTAGTCCGATAGTCTGCATTTGCACCGGTAAGCGATAAATTCGCTTCGAATTGATAATGCCGCGACATCTCCTTCTTATCATCATTTAATTGACGGGTCTGCGCATATTGTTTCGCAAACTCAATTGGGGAAACCCACGTGCCAATAAAATCTGCACCTATGCTTACAATCGTTTTTGCCTTGCTGAAATCATAGGAAGGAATGATTGCTGAACCAAAAGATTCTTCGTTGGCTTTTGAAATCCCGTATGCAGAAATTGGATCATATTGGATATGCTCTGTGGTAGGGTACTTAGCTTTGAATTCCTCAAGGGTGTTCAAAGTGCTTGGGCTTAGTATGGTGTTGCTAACAATCCGAATTGCACCACCTTTACTTGAAATCTCTTCAAGTTTTGAAATGATTTCTTTATCGATCGTTTCCCAATCGGTATTGGCTTCTCCTTTCCTAGGGCCACGGAGTCTATAATTATCATAAAGAGAAAGCACCGATGCCTCCACCTGAGCACTTGTACCACCTAATGTAACCGGGGATAAACTGTTTCCATCCACCTTAATCGGACGGCCATCCCTTACTTTTACTACAACACTGCAATAATCACCACCGTTGACATAACTTGACGCGTAATAATTGGCGATACCTGGGTCAGCATCAACGGGCTTTACTATATACGGAATCGCTTTTCGTATAGGCGCTTCGCAGGCAGCTAAAGAAGCGGCAGCAACGCTAAAACCCATCATCTTGAGAAAATCTCTTCTGGAGTGTCCTGGATCTTCGGCAACGCCCAAGTCAACAAACTCCTTATCAGCGTGCTTCACGAAGCTCGGGTCATTCTTCAGTTGGGCTAACCCTTTCCAGTATGTCTTTTTTGTTTCGTTCATAATCTATATCAGATCGAATGGATTTGATTCTATGTTAACTAATAATGACATCTTGAGCATTCCATGCCGCCAATGTCTTCCACCTTCATTTTTTTGTTTTTGCCTTTTGATGCTTCATGAATTTCCACCAATTTGTCATAGTAGGCATTTCCTTGGCTATTTACATCGGTCTTTTTATGACAATCAATGCACCAGCCCATTGTCAACAAAGAATATTGTTTCACCTGCTCCATCTCTTCGATTGGCCCATGGCAAGTTTGGCAAATAATACCACCTACGTTAGCATGTTGTGAGTGATTGAAGTAAGCCAAGTCAGGCAAGTTGTGAATGCGCACCCATTCGATAGGTTTTTGTTTACCCGTGTAAGAAGCTGTCTTTACATCGTAACCAATAGCCGCATAAATTTTCTGTATCTCTGGTGACTCCTGTTTTATTTGTGAATGACAGTTCATACAAATATTCGGTGAAGGAATGTTGGCTTGTCTCCCTTTCATAGCACCGGTATGGCAATAAACGCAATTTATTTCGTAAGCACCCGCATGAAGTTTGTGCGAAAAGGCAATGGGTTGTTTCGGCTGATAGTTTTGCTGTACGCCTATGGAATATAGTCCGTCAATTACGGTTTTAAAAGAAATGGCAGCAACAACGAAAATCACTAAGAATATAAACCCAGGGCTTTTTGTAAGGCTCGCTAAAGAATACGGTGAATTAACAACCTCATTGTCAGCCTTGGTTAAGTCTTTTTTATCGTTCAAGTATTTTCTAAGCGCACTGGTAATCAAACCGAGGATCACCAACATTAATATCAGAATGATAATCAACCCACCCAGGATTGCATCAAGATATCCTGCAGGAACTGAAGGCTGGCCTGCACCGCTACCTGCTACTTGCGCTCCAGGAGGAGGTGCATCGGGTTTATCCGCTTCTGCCTTAATGTAGGCAAGAATGCTCATGATCTGATCGTCCTTGTAACTCGTAAAAGCCGTCATCTGGCTCTTATTGTATTCATTATATAATGTGTTGGCATATTTATCACCACTGGCAATAACTTTTGCCGAGTTGCGAACCCAACTCTTGATCCAATCAATGGATGGAGCACGATCGTAAACGCCTGCCAATGCCGGGCCAACTAATTTTTGTTTAACCCTATGGCACGATTTACAATTGCCATTAAAAAGCTCCTCACCGGCCTTTATCACAGCCGCATCTTTAGAGATGTCTTGCGAAAAGGAAATGCAGGTAGTAAGTACGAGGAGCGCGAGGATGGGGAGCTTGAGAAGACCAGATATTTTTTTGTTCATCATGGTTATATGGTAACCGCTTTTATTCGGAACGCCACAAATCTACACTGTGAATGCATTATTTCAAATAAATTTTATCCACAGCGATATTTTTCTTTCAAGATTGATGCAAGTTTTGAAAAACAAATTCCGAAAATTGCTCCTCGTCCCTTCAAAACATCTTAAAAGTAACAAAAAAGACCTAATTTAGAACGATATTAAAAATAGATTAGACACAATGGTTAAACTAATATGATCAGTGCTTTTGAATATGTCACCGTTTTCATATCCATTATTCTTGGGTTGGGTGTCACCCAAATCCTTACCGGAATCGCAGACCTTGTCCATCAAAATGAAAGGGTAAAAATATATTGGCCCCATTTAGTATTGGTATTTTTAGTCTTAGTCCTTCATGTTCAGGAATGGTGGGTTACTTTTGAGTTAAGAAGTTATGGCCCGTGGCGACTTCCAGTATTTCTCTTTATTCTACTTTATCCCGTTGTACTATATATATTAGCCCGTCTTCTCTTTCCTTTTGGTTTTAGTGAGGGTATCATTGACTTAAAAAAATTTTATTTCGAAAATTATAGAAGGATTTTCCTCTTTGGGTCTATACTTGCCCTACTATCGCTTCTTGATGATATCCTTATAAGGAACTATGAGGCCTTGGATTTAGTTGGCCCTTGCATTGTCCTGGCGCTTCTTATATCAATCGTGATATTTAAAATTTCAGCATCTTGGTTTCACCAAAGTTTGGCGGTTTTCATGTTTCTACTTCTCGCGCTTGCTTTCGCATTAGAGTGGGATAAATGGCTCGTGGCCAATTGATTATTTTACTATGTCGACCAATACCTTTTCCCCAGTTTCAAACTCATTTCGTCAAGATAAGATTGGACTTCCAAAAAAATCCAAAATCGCAGTAATTGGTGCGGGCGCATTTGGAGGTTGGGCTTCACTCTATTTATTAAGGAGCGGGTTTGATGTAACGTTAATCGATGTCTGGGGACCTGGTAACTCGCGCAGCAGCTCAGGAGATGAAACACGGGTGATTCGTTCTACTTACGGTGCAAATGAATTTTATTTTAAGATGAATGTTCGTGCCCTTGAGCTTTGGAAAGAACACCAAGAACGGTGGAATACAAAATTGTTCTTCAACTCGGGCGTCTTATGGTTTTGCTATCAGGACAAAAACCCCTTGATCGATGATTCCATTCCGTTTGCAAAAAAATATAAAGCGGAATACCAATATTTATCAGTTGAACAGATCAATAAGAAATACCCTTCCGTAAACACACAAGACATTCACCATGGCTGGTTTGATCCCTTTGGGGGCTACTTGAAAGCCCGCGAAAGTTGTCAGGTCGTCAACGAGGCCTTTATCAAGGAAGGCGGAAAATATCTTCTAGTTCATGCAGAACCTGGGAATATTTCAAATCACAAGTTGGAAAACCTGAGATTATCTAATGGCGAAAAAATTATTGTTGATGCTTATCTTTTTGCCTGTGGCTCATGGTTAGGCCAACTATTTCCTGAATATCTTGGCGAGAAAATAATATGTACAAAACAGGAAGTGTATTACTTTGGTGTGCCGAAGGAACAATCCGCTCTTCTCGATAATTTCCCCGCTTGGATTGACCTTGATGGCCAGGACTATTATTACGGCATTGCCGGAAATGCCAGGAGAGGATTTAAAGTTGGGGTAGATATTCGGGGAGAAAAATTTGATCCTACTTTTGGCGACCGTATGGCTAACCCAATTACCTTGGCCAAAGCAAGAGAATTTATTGGCCATCGATTTCCTCAACTAAAGAATGCACCATTAATAGAGAATCGCGTTTGCCCTTATGAAAACTCACCGGATGGAAACTTTATTTTTGATCGGCACCCAGAGGCCGACAATATTTGGTTTTTGGGCGGAGGCTCAGGGCACGGCTTCAAACATGGGCCGGCTTTGGGCGAGTTGGTGGCTAATCTTTTTACTTGACTTTTAGATCTCAAAAAAATTTGATGTTTTATAATAAAAAGAAGTGTGGATAACTGCTTTTATATTTGACCGAATATTTTTTTTTTACAACGACCGTCCTATGAATCTCACTAAGGTAATTGCCATTTTTGTTTTCTTTCCATACTTTCTTTTCGCCCAGAAAGAAAACAAAATCATTAAAGTGAAAGATGTTTCAAGAATCATCAAAACCTTATCCGCTGATGACATGATGGGGCGACCGGCAATGATTCCTGAAAAAATCGCAAAAGCGTCTGCCTTCATTGAAAAGGAATTTCAAAAAATTGGAATTAAGCCTATGAGCGGCAACAATGGGTTTCAGCAGGAGTTTCAGAAGGATCAAATCAGTCCGACCTATCTTGAAGTAATTATCGATGGAGAAAAGGTAGAACTTGAAAATTTAATACTTGCCTCTGAGAAAACGGAGGTCAGCTTGCAGAACGGTTTAACAATAAAATCCATTGACTTCGATAAAAGTGTTGCAAACAAGGATCAGTATTTTTTTGATAAAGCATTCCCATTGATGCAAGACACCTCTTCATCAATGATTTTAGTAGCCAGCGAGTTCAAGTCCAATTTTAAAGAATTCAAGGGGTTCTTTGAAAAAAGATTCATGAACGGACGGAAAAGCGTCAAAGTTTTTGTTCTTGGAAAGATGAAGGTCTCCTCTTATTCTTTGAAGGCGACACAAAAGATAACTTCCTTCAAGATGAACAATGTGGTGGGCGTATTGAAAGGACAAACAAAACCGGAAGAGTTTGTCGTTTTCTCCGGCCACTATGATCACATCGGAATTCAGAAGTTAAAAATAAATGGCGATTCTATAGCGAATGGTGCGGACGATGACGCCTCAGGAACTACCGCTGTCATTGAGCTTGCTCGCTATTTCAAAAAAATAAAAGACAATAAGCGAACACTCATTTTTGTCGCCTTCACGGCTGAAGAAATTGGTGGCTATGGCTCACAATATTTTTCAAAACAATTGGATGCAAATAAAGTCATTGCAATGTTCAACATCGAAATGATTGGCAAGCCCTCGAAGTGGGGAACGAACAACGCTTTCATCACGGGCTTTGAGCGATCTGATTTCGGAACTATCCTACAAAAAAATCTGTCGGGTACTTCCTTTCAAATTCATCCGGATCCGTATCCAGAGCAGAATTTATTTTACCGTTCCGACAACGCGACTTTGGCCCGTTTAGGCGTGCCCGCACACAGCATTTCCACTGACCAGATCGACAGCGACAAACTTTACCATTCTGTCGATGATGAATTTGAGTCAATGGACATTTCCAATATCACCAACACGATCCGGGCAATCGCACTGAGCTCAACTTCTATTGTTGAGGGTACGGATACACCCAAACGAATTGATAAGGCTGGCATGAAGTAGATCTTTCATCAATAAATTAATACACGCGGAAAAAAAGACCATGAAGCATAAACAACGCTGACCCCAAGCGTATTTGCGAGAAATTTTCGCTACACGATTCGCAAGTTTGAACTACTTTTGCTGTTTCAAACTGATTTTTTATTGACCCATGGGCGATTACAGCAAAGACGAGATTAAACGCATTGAAGAGAAGTGGCACACCGAATGGCAAAAACGAAATGTATATCGGGTAACAGAAGATCCTTCTAAACCAAAATATTATGTACTGGACATGTTTCCCTACCCTTCTGGTGCGGGCTTGCATGTAGGCCACCCCTTAGGTTACATCGCTTCGGATATCGTAGCACGATTCAAACGTTTAAAAGGATTTAATGTATTGCATCCAATGGGGTTTGATGCCTTTGGTTTGCCGGCTGAACAATATGCAATAGAGCACGGAGTCCATCCCGCCAAGTCAACGCAAGACAATATTAAGAATTATAAAAACCAACTGGGGAAAATCGGTTTTTGTTACGACTGGAGTAGGGAAGTACAAACCTGTGATCCCAGTTATTATCGCTGGACACAGTGGATCTTCCTCCAAATTTTCGACAGTTGGTATAACCGGAAAAATAAAAAAGCCGAAAAGATTTCATCCCTCACTTGGATTTTTGAAAATGAAGGAAATGCGGAACATCCTTTTCCGAACACGAAATACAAGTTGAATAATGGCGAAGTCACATTCACGCTTCACGACTGGAAAGCATTCAACCAAAAGCAGCGACAAGAAATCCTGATGCAATATCGGCTAGCCTATCTCGCGAACACGGATGTAAACTGGTGCGAAGCCTTGGGCACTGTATTAGCCAATGATGAAGTGATCAATGGTGTAAGTTATCGGGGCGGATTTCCTGTAGTAAAAAAACAAATGCGCCAATGGAGTTTGCGTATAACCGAATATGCAGAGCGCTTGTTGGATGGACTGGACAAGGTTGATTTTAGCGACTCGATGAAGGAGATTCAACGGAATTGGATTGGAAAGAGTGTGGGTGCGTTGATTGACTTTCGCCTCACCCCTAACCCCTCTCCGGGGGAGAGGGGAACAGCAGTGAGGGGAAGGGAGACTGCAGATAAAAAATATTGGAAGTACCTTAAAGAATTTTCACGAGACAATCGGAAAAATCAAACTGAAGAGGAGTGCATTCTTTGGGAAGAATTGAGAAATAGTAAGCTTGGATATAAAATAAGAAGGCAACATGCTATAGACGCTTATATCGCAGACTTTGTTTGCCTTGATAAACGAGTGGTTATTGAAGTCGATGGTGAATATCATAAGGACAATAAAGAATTTGATGATGCCAGAACTGTAGTATTAAATGCCGAAGATTTTCAGGTCATCCGATTTACAAATGAGGAGGTTAAGAGCAATTTAAAATCAGTTCTTTCTCAGATAAAAATTGCGCTTGACAAATCGCCCTCAATAAAAGAGTCTAACCCCCTCTCCACCGGAGAGGTACGGGGTGAGGCGAAAATCACCGTATTCACCACTCGTCCCGACACCATATTCGGAGTTGACTTCATGGTCGTTGCTCCTGAGCACGAAATCGTGAAAGCGATCACGACCAATGACAAAAAAGAAGAAGTTGAACAGTATTTAAAGTACGTAGAGAGCCGCTCAGAAATTGATCGGATGGCTGAGGTGAAAAAGATTACCGGATGTTTTACCGGAGCGTATGCAATCAATCCTTTCAACAACAGAAAAATTGAAGTATGGATCAGTGAATACGTGTTGGCCGGCTACGGCACGGGCGCCATCATGGCAGTACCTTGTGGCGATGAGCGCGATTTTAAATTCGCGAAACATTTTAATATTCCGATCACAAACATCATCGGCAAATATTTTGACGGCAAAGAAGCCAATCCCACCAAGGAAGCCATCCTCGAAAATTCCGATTTCCTTAACGGGATGGTGATGCACAAAGCCATTGATGTAGTGATCAGTAAACTGGAAGAAAAAGAGATCGGCAAGCGACAGGTAAATTACAAAATGCGCGATGCGGGCTGGAGTCGCCAACGGTATTGGGGCGAACCTTTCCCAGTAGTTTATCGCGATGACATGCCTTACCCGATTAATGATAATGAATTGCCCTTGAAATTGCCCGATACGGATAATTTCAAATCTCCTGGAACTGGCGAAGGGCCGTTGGCCAACCTAAAAGATTGGATTAATTTTTCAGAAAACGCTAAGCGTGACAGCAACACGATGCCAACCCACGCAGGGGCTGCCTGGTATTTTTTGCGTTACATGGATCCGCACAACACCAAAGAATTTGCTAACCGAAAAGCACTCGACTACTGGAACCAGGTGGACGTGTACATTGGAGGGTCAGAACATGCGGTAGCGCACTTGTTGTATTCACGCCTATGGGTAAAAATATTGCACGACCTAGGCTACTTGAGTTTTGATGAACCATTTAAGAAGCTGATCAACCAAGGAATGATTACAGGAAGTTCGAGGTTTGTTTATCGCATCAGGGAAACAAATAAGTTCGTGTCCTTTGGATTGATAGATAACTATGATACCGATTCGCTTCACGTTAATGTCAATATCGTAAATGATTTGGAACTTGACACTGAAGCTTTCAAAAAATGGAAGCCGGATTTTGCAAATGCAGAATTTATTTTAGAAGATGGAAAATACATCTGTGGTTCGGCTAATGAAAAAATAAGCAAGTCAAAATACAATGTTGTTAATCCAGACGATATCATTGATAAATACGGAGCTGACACGCTTCGTATGTACGAAATGTTTCTCGGTCCGTTAGAACAATCCAAGCCGTGGAGCATGAGCGGGATCGATGGTGTATATAAATTTTTGAGACGCTTTTGGAATTTATTTCATGACAATCTCGGCAACTGGAATGTTTCTGAGGCAGAACCTACAAAGGAAGAATTGAAAGCCTTGCATAAAGTGATCAAGAAAGTGGAGTACGATGTAGATCATTATTCGTTCAACACATCCGTGAGTGAATTCATGATCTGCGCCAATGAGTTATCGTCTGTGAAATGCAACAAGCGCGCAATTCTAGAGCCTCTCACCATCGTATTAGCATCTTATGCACCGCATATCACAGAAGAACTTTGGGAAAAGTTAGGTCATAGGGATTCCATTTTAAATGCACGGTATCCAGAATTCAAAGAGGAATACCTGAAAGAAAATGATTTCGAATACCCCATCTCGATCAACGGAAAAGTGCGCGCCAAAATGAACTTTGCGTTGGACATGCCGGTAAGCGACATGGAAAAAATTGTGATGGCTTCCGAATCCGTGCAAAAATGGACGGAGGGCAAAGCGCCTAAGAAAGTGATTATTGTTCCAGGGAGAATTGTAAATATTGTGCTTTAAATTTTCCGGGATGACAATCAAAAGCACCGGTTTTCCGAGGACAAATTTTCGGTCTTAATCTGTGCAATCCGTGGCAAAAGGTCTGCTCCTCACGCTATTTGGAATACTCCTAATCCTTCCGGCTACAAGCCAAATTGTAATTCGGGGGAGATTAATCGACAGCCTCTCCCGCCGGCCGATTGCTTTTGCCAATCTAACGTTATCCGATGGGCGGAGTGGAACAACCTCTGAGATCGAGGGGAATTTTTCTTTGTCGATACCACCCGGATACACCGACTCCATTTACATTTCGCACGTAAGCTATCGAAGGCGGGTTGCTTCATTGAATTACCTACAAAACCATGCGGTCATTTCTTTAAGACCTGGCGCGACCCAACTCCGGGAGGTGGAAGTGAGTGCCACTAAATTAGAAAACCCTGCTTTCGAGATCATCCGCAAAGCGATCCTGCATAAAAAAGAAAACGACCCTGCAAGTTTAAAGTCTTATGACTATAAAGCCTACAACAAATTTTTGGCGACAATGAGTGAGCCCTCAGAGAAAACGGACTCTATTGTGGCCGCTTTAAAAATAAAACGCGATACCATCAAACTAAAAAGAAGTCAACGGCAATTCCTTTTTACCGACAGTCTTGCCCGAAAAACCGATTTCTTTTTGAGTGAGTCCGTCACCGAAAAAGAAGTATTGAATCCTGGAAAGGTAAAAGAAAAATTGCTGGCCTTAAAAGTGTCGGGCTTCAAAAGTCCACTCTTTACCAACGTAGCCACCGATTATCAGCCATTTGCATTTTATGACGACAACATCAATTTGCTCGGCAAGGATTTTATTAATCCCGTTAGTAAAGGAACATTCAGCCGGTATGATTTTTTGCTTTCTGATACCAGCTACCTTGGCAAAGACACCGTTTTTATTATTCAATTTCAACCGAAACACAATAAATTATTTAATGGCCTGTCTGGTGTGATTTCAATATGCACGGACGGCTTTGCCATAAAAAACGTAATCGCGTCTTCATCCGATTCTCTAGCGCAAACGGCTTTACGCATCCAACAAAATTACAAGAAGATTGAAGGGCACTGGTTTCCTATCCAAATCAATACGGATCTCGATTTTAAGAACATGCTCCTTGCCGGAAGACACATTATTGTGCAACACCGTAGTTACTTTGAGGACATCCGAATAAATCCTGAGTTATCGAACAAAGAGTTTGGCGATATTATGATTGATTTGTCCGTACCGAAACCGAAGGAAAACCAGCTGATCCTCGATCGATACCGGCACAACCCATTGACCATAAAAGAAGCCCGCGCCTACACCTTCATGGATTCAGCGATGCGTAAAATCATTTGGATGGACCGAATATTGGAAGCTGTAGCAACACAATCTGCAAGACTTGGTCCGGTGGAGCTTGACCTAACCCGGATATCGAAGATCAACAATTACGAAAGGTTGCGTTTGGGTGCGGGACTATACACCAGCACCCGCTTTTCGAAATGGCTCAGGTTCGGGGGCTACGCTGGGTATGGAATTCGCGATGAAAAATGGAAATACGGTGGAGAGATGCGGTTTAATTTCAATCTCAATAAAGATTTCTATTTGCGATTTCTTTATTCAAAAGATATTTATGAAACCGGAAGTTCACACGAAAATCACGAAGGACAACAACTCGGATCAGAGACGATCCGGTTTTATGTAGCCTCGCAATTTGACCATATCGAGCAATATAAAAGTGAAATCGGGTTTAGGCTCATGCGAGATGTTCACGCCTCCCTCTTTGTATCACGAAATGAAATTCGGCCCACCTACGCTTATAACCTTTTGTTTAACAACGAACTGATCAACACGTTCCTCATTGGTGAAACCGGCATTGCTTTTCGCTATGTACGCAAGGAGAACTACATGGGCTTTCAGGGGAAAAAGATTTTTCTTGGGCAACAATTCCCGGTATTCACACTATCATTTGTGCAGGCCGCCCCTATTGCAAATACCCAAAACTTTACCTACTCCAGGGTGGATTTTGCTTCGAAGGTTCAAATAAAGCATCGGTATGGAGGAAAGACCCGATTGTTTTTCACGTCTGGCTATTTGAATGGTCTCGCGCCTTACGGCAAGTTGTATAATGGCAGAGGCGCTAGCTCATCAAGCTATGTGGTGGAAAATTACTTTCAAACGATGGGATTATATGAATTCACGGCCACGAAATATGCATCTCTTTTCCTGAGCCACAATGTGGGGAACGTATTGATCAATAAAAAATATTCCAAACCAGAGCTACTTTTATTTCACAATATGGGAATTGGTCAGTTGGGTAACCCAAAGGTGCAAACCGGACTCACCTTGCAAAGTTTTGGAAAAGGGTATTTTGAATCGGGACTAGGACTGAACAATATTTTCAGGGTGAACTATGCGAATGTCGCTTATTGGGGGTTTGGCGGAGCTGTTTTTTATCGGTACGGCCCCTACCAACTCCCCAGCCCGAGCAACAATTTGTTTTGGCGGGTGACTTTTAGCATTGGCATTTAATATTGACCTCGGCATTCCTCCTATGCCAAAATGGATCAGTAATCCGTGATTTTAGATGTCCTGATTATCAGGTAAGGAAATACATGGCGTGATGCCTTCACCATGCGTTGGTGATGCTGGCCCATCTGTTTGTCAATAAACAAAAGACAATGCACCAAAAAGAAATACCGCTTTTGAGATGCTCGTCAGGTATAACCATCGGATCAACGATATCTTTCGGCCTTCTCCTGACAATGACTACTTTTAACACTAAAGAACTTAACAAAAAAGAATTAATAAATTAATTACCAAAACATGAGAAATACATTACTGCTATTCATTCTATTTGGTGTCCATACCTTTTCCTTTGCCCAAAAAAAAGAGAATGAAACCGCTATCCGGAAAGTTCTCGATCAGCAAGTTTCCGCCTGGAATCGTGGAGACCTCGAAGAATTTATGAAAAGCTATTGGAAGTCCGACTCGATACTTTTCATTGGAAGTAAAATCACCTCAGGATGGGACAGCACCCTGGTGCGGTACAAGAGAAGCTATCCCAACGTTGCTGCAATGGGGAAACTGCGTTTTGAAATACTCCGAATGGACTCTATTTCTTCTGATAGTTACTTAGTGACAGGAAAGTTTTTTCTAACCCGTGAAAAGGACAATCCAAAAGGGATATTCACCCTTCTTTTCAAAAAGAAAAACGGCAACTGGTTGATTGTTTATGATCACACTTCGTGATAACAACTGCTTTTTTCATTTCTCTGTGCCCTCTTTGATTTTTCACTGTGCTCTGTGGCAGCCAATCCCTAGCTGTTGATAATTTTACCACTAAACCTCAATTTTATATATAAAGGTGCAAATCAAATTCATAACTGTTTGATCTTCAGTGATTTCTCCTTCCACCTATAACCACGGCAAGATTACAAAGCAAGGCTATTATGGGCCGTAACACTTCAAAGCTAACTGCCATTAGCGCCAAAACGGCTAAGTAACTAGAGCCACCACCAAACCCCACCGATGAATAGACGAGCGCTATTACAAAAAAGGAGAAAAGGAGAATGTAGAATTCCAATGCCAAAAATGAAAAGTGGGCCCTGCTGGGAACGATCCAGCGACCCTCAGATTATGAGTCTGATGCTCTAACCAGCTGAGCTAAGGGCCCTAAAAGAACTGCAATGTTAGCGATGGAAAGTAGAATTCGCAACTATTCTATACTTTGCCGCGTATTTAATCACGTGCTTCTTCGATATTTCGGGATACTTCTATGTTCCCTAAGTTAAGTGCTACTTTTCATCTTTTTTTACGTAGTCAACCTTCAATCTTTTGCTCGGTTTAAGATTCAAAGATTTCCACAACTTTTAGAAAACAAATCAAGCTAGCCAGTAAAAAAGTCACAACATCCAATTTCTCAATACAAAAGACGAAAGGCGTTCACTATTTCTTTCCTTCCACCCTTTTGATTTCCTGATTTTTCCTCAACAACTCAAATTGACTTTGAATCTCTGCCAATCGCCCGGCTGTTAGCCTATATACTTCCTTTTGTTGATCAGTTGGTGGAGCATCCGCGCTGTAAACCTGACTTTCTTTTGCCAGCGCCAGTAACCGCTCCAACACTTGTGGTGGATTCCTAAAAATATCCATGCGCGCTCCTGTCTGATGTACATCGTGCAAGGCAGATTCAAGCTGATAAATTTTATCCTCCCATTGAGCTGATTTTTTATCTCCCTTTTTTGCAAGAAGTTGGGCACGTAAATGTTCCATGTCATCGATAAGTTTAAGCGTAGTCTTCGTGGCGTTATAAAGTTGGGTGCCCAATGCATACTGTTTCGCGATGTCCTCTTCTGTTGACTTTGTGTTGGGGTCTTTCAGCACTTGAAGCGATTGGCGGTACTCCTTTCCGTTCACTTTCAAGACAATGGTGTACCTGCCGGGAGGAACCGTAGGCGGATTAAGTCCCGGGCCAATGTCAAGGTCGTAGATGAACATCGTGCGCTCGCCTTTGTCATCTTGTTTCACCCAGTCTTTACCTTTTGGCTGCGTGCGCAGTTTGGGCATGTCATAGGGCTGCAGTTGCAAGTCCCACCACACGCGCTGAATACCGGGTTTGTTTGGCGCTTTTATTTTTCGGATCAATTCATTTTGACCGTTGTAAACTTGCACCTCCACACTATCCTTTGATTTCTCTTTTAGAAAATAATTAATAGCAGCTCCATCCGGTGGATTATGGCCAGCCACAAAACTGCGTTCTGTTTTCATTCCGCCAACAGGTTGAAAACGGTAGGAGTTGCGAAGAGAGAACAAAGACGCCTCTGCATTCTGAATCTGCTCACTGAGTTCACGGATCGGTGTGATGTCATCTAAAATGTAAAAGCCCCTTCCGTAGGTAGCCAACACCAAATCATTAAAGTTTTTTTGAATTTCAATTCCGTAGATCGGAACGGGAGGAAGATTGTTTTTTAAGTGAACCCAATTCTTACCGTCATCGGGAGAAAAGTACAAGGACTTATCGGTGCCCAGCCAAAGCAATCCTTTCTTTTCTGGGTCTTCTTTGATTTGATTTACGAAATTAGAATTGGATTCCGGCAATTGAATGGCAAGCCGTGTCCATGTTTTTCCGAAATCCGTGGTCTTAAATACATAGGATCCAAAATCGCCTACCTGATGCGCGTCTACTGAAAGATAACACGAACCGGCATCGAAATTTGAGGCATCTATATTTCGGATGGTCGCCCATTTTGGCAAACCCGGAATATTGGCAGAAACATTTGCCCATGTCTTTCCACCATCTTGAGTCACACTCACTACGCCATCATTGCTCCCCGACCACAACACGCCTTCTTTCACCGGAGATTCTGCTAACGAATAAAGCGTGCAACCATCATACGTCATGAGGTTGTCGCTAGCCATACCACCGGAGTTCTGTTGATGAGCCTTATCGTTTGTAGTTAAATCCGGACTCACGATTTTCCATCCTTGCCCGCCATTGTTGGTTTCGTGAACAAACTGGCTGCCCACCCACACTCTTCCTTTCACATGTTTGGATAGCACCATCGGAAAATTCCAATGCCAACGATACTTTGCATTGGCCGGAGTTTCACCAATTTGCGTTTGCGGCCACACCCGTACATCACGGGCATGCATCGTAGTGAGATCAAAAACATCAAGACCACCATCGTAGCAACCACTCCATACAATGTTATTATCGAGCGGATCAGGTTGCGCAAAACCACTTTCACAACCACCAACGCCTTGCCAGGCACTAAGTGGTATTGACCATCCACCCAAATAACGACTTGGACCACGATAACTGTAGCCATCTTGTCGATTGCCATAGACATAGTACGGCACGCGATCATCAACCGCCACGTGATACATTTGGGCAATCGGTAGATTTATGTTTTGCCAAGACTTTCCTTCATTGAAAGTCATGTTCAGACAGCCATCATGGGCACAAAGAATGCGTTTGCCATCTTTAGGATCAAACCACATATCGTGATTGTCGCCACCCGGTGCCCACTGATTGAAATCTTTTACATACGACTTACCGCCATCAATCGTTTTCATGATGCCGACACAAATCGTATACACCGTATTTTCATCGGCCGTTGAAACACGAAGCCGAGTATAATATCCCGCACGCTGCCCCATCGAATGATTTTTTTGCATCAGCTTCCAACTGTCACCGCCATCTTCTGATCGGTAAAGTCTTGGCTCGGTGTCTTCCACCAATGCATACACAATCTTCGGATTGGTGTAGGCCACATCCACTGATGTTTTTCCTACCGGATGACTTGGGCCACTTTCAAGTCCGTTGCGAAGTGGCTGCCAGGTTTTGCCCCCATCCTGCGAGCGATAGATTCCGCTGGAAGCTCCACCGCTATTCAAATTCCACGTTTTGATCTCCACTTGCCACATAGCCGCATATAATGTATTCGGATTTTTTGGATCAATCGCTAAGTCTGAGCAGCCTGTGTTTTCATCTACAAAAAAAACGCGCTCCCAATTTTTTCCTCCATCCGTAGTTTTAAATACACCGCGCTCCTGCTGTGGGCCGTGTGCATGACCCAAGGAGGCTACATATACGGTGTTTGTATCAGTAGGATGAACAATCACGCGACTGATCCGAAATGTTTTTTCCAGACCAAGATTTTTCCAGGTCTTTCCGGCATCGGAAGATTTATAGACTCCATTGCCTACCGCATGTGCAGGCCGAATCAAAAAAGTTTCACCTGTGCCAGCCCAAACTTGTTTTGGATTAGATGGAGCAATAACCAACGCTCCGATGGATGAATCTTCTGTTCCATCAAAAATTGATTTCCAGGTGATACCCTGGTCTTCGGTTTTCCAGATACCTCCGCTGGCTGCACCCGCATACGAAACCATCGGGTTGCCCGGCTCGCCTACAACAGAAATCATGCGGTTGCCATCAGGCCCGATGAACCGAAACTTTAGTTGTGAAAATAATTTAGGGTCGTAAGCCTGCGCTAAAAGAAGGTGCGAAACGAGCATCAAATTGAAAAGTAAGATAAACTTTTTCATGGATAGAGGTTTTGGAAACGGAAATTAGCGAGAGAAAAGGGAAAGGCAATCATTCAATGTCACTAACTCGTAAAGATTTTGATGAGCGGCCTTATGAACGTGTTGATGTTTTAATGTGTTGACGTTTCGATTGTGTTTAGGTGTTTACGTTTCGCACCGTCCATTACTTACTTATCAACTTTGTAATTGCCTACTGCCCTTTGCTTACTGCTTTGTCAACTGTCAATTGCCTATTTGTCAACTCACCTTGCCTACTGTTCACTGCCTACTGCCTACTCTCTATTGCCTACTTTCAACTTTTAACCATTAACTTTCAACCTTCAACTTCAACTTTCATGAGCACAAAGAAATATGATACCGTCATTATCGGAGGAGGCCACAATGGATTGGTTGCTGCCTGTTATTTGGCCAAAGCCGGCAAGCGAGTATTAATACTCGAAGCCAACGCTGAAATTGGGGGAGCCACCACCAGTGTGCAGGCATTTCCGGATTTTGATGCTCACCTTTCACGGTATTCCTATTTGGTTTCCTTATTACCTGATCAAATCATAAGCGACTTAGGACTTAACTTTAAAGCGTTATCGCGAAAAGTTTCGAGTTACACGCCTTACCATCTTCACGATAAACACCACGGCCTTTATGTTTCAAGAAATTGGAATGAAAAAACTGAGGCCTCTTTCCGATCATTTGTAGGGGGCGAACAAGAAGCAACTGCATGGAAAAAGTTCTATGGAGAGATAGGTGACTTTGCGCAAAAGATTGCGCCTTCCCTTCTCAATCCTTTGCCAACACGATCTGAATTGAAAACAAAGATCGGACTTCCACTTGTATGGGATTATTTGACCGAGCAGCCAATTGGTGAAGTGATTTCAAAAACTTTTAAAAACAACATTGTGCGTGGAGTAGTGCTCACGGATGCCTTGATCGGTACTTTTGTTTCCGCATTCTCGACACAAGCCAACAAATGCTTTCTCTATCATTTAATCGGAAATGGAACTGGCGAATGGAAGGTGCCAGCTGGAGGCATGGGTGCTTTGGTAAGTGAGCTAGCGCGTGTGGCGAAATCATCAGGCGTATCCATTGAAGTGAATAGCCGGGTAACTAAAGTACAATCGGATACTAAAGAAATCAGTGTGACGCTGGAAGACGGCAGTAGCATTGTCTGCAACTATTTACTTTCCAACGCAGCACCTCAAGTGCTCGCTAAGTTGCGCGGGATGACACCTCTTGAAAGTTTAGAAGGATCGCAACTAAAAATTAACATGTTGGTTACTAGATTGCCAAAACTTAAATCCGGTGTTGATCCCCGAGAAGCATTTGCTGGAACCTTTCATATCAATGAAAGTTTTGAGCAACTTGAATTAGCTTATCAACAAGCAAAATCGGGAAAGATTCCCTCCACTCTTCCACTTGAAATTTATTGTCACACGTTGACCGATCCAAGCATCTTAAGTCCAAAATTACAACGAGAGGGTTATCATACCTTAACACTGTTCGGGCTCCACACGCCTGCTGTGCTCTTCGATCAAAATCATGATGCGCAAAGAAGTGCTGCACTCAATTCCGCCATGCGATCATTGAATGAATATCTCATCGATCCCATTGAATCGGTCCTTGCAAAATCCTCAAAGGGCGAGCCAGCCATTGAAGTAAAGACGCCATTAGATATTGAAGCGGCTATTGGTTTACCGAGAGGAAATATTTTTCATCGTGATTTAGATTTTCCCTTTCGGGAAGACGATGGGGCACCGCAATGGGGTGTTGAAACCGATGATCCTCGAATATTTATTTGCGGTGCCGGAGCAAAGCGCGGTGGTGGCGTAAGTGGAATCCCTGGACATAATGCAGCGATGGCTGTGCTGGCGCAGGTTTAGCCAGTAATTTTAAGATAGCATAGATTTACTTTAAAGTTGATTTGTTTTAACGTTATGAAATTCTGTTATGCCTAAGTGTATGGGTGCATTTCAAAATGTCGCTTCTGCACCAAACGTTCCTATGGAACGTAAATATTACTTATTTGCCTTTTCTACCCACCATTCGCTCCCATCGGAGCGTTTCGTGGGTAGAATCAAAAAATTAATTGGAAACGCGTTCCGTAAGAAAGGCAGGTAACTGCGTCAATTGTTTTAGCTCTTCTTGAATTAGACCTTGGAGGGTTATTGCAACCTTTGTTGCGGCTCGGCTACGCGGTGAATTTGGAATTGCACCCTAAGTGTGTTGATTTACCAACATGTTTTCTTATCTTGGACAGACCCAAACTATTTTATTACCATTTTAAACCAAAAAACATGAAAAGAAACATCATCATTTTTCTATTGAGCATTTCTGTTGCGGGATTAGCTCAAAAAGTAAAAATTACAGAAGGTAGCCTGGCACCGTTAAAAGGGCAAACCGCTATTAAAGTTGAGTTTTCCTACGACAATATGACGGTTGGCAAGAAGGGCCAAACCGAGAAAGATTACCTCGCAGAAAAAAAGGACGAGTATAACAAGAAAGAAGCGGGCAGAGGCGATAAATGGGAGAAAGCTTGGTTTGCCGACAGGGCCAATCGGTTTGAACCACAGTTTAGGGAATTGTTTGCCAAGAATTCTGACATGACAACTGCTGGAGATAAACCAAAATACACGTTGCAATTTCATACCACTAGAACCGAGCCAGGTTGGAACGTTGGCGTGATGCGGATGCCCGCACAAATTGACTCGGAGGTAACCATTGTAGAAACAGCAAATCCCAGCAACATGATCGCGAAAATAACAATTCTAAAAGCGTTAGGCCAAGATGCCATGGGCTTTGATTTTGAAGCCGGGGCGCGCTTGCAAGAAGGGTACGCCAAGTCAGGAAAATCACTTGGAAAACTATTTAAAAAAGAATTGGGGAAGTAAAAACAATTTATCGCTGACACTTTTACAAACCAGCGTCCTCGAAGGACGCTGGTTTTTTTACGTTTTCGAAATTACCGGATATCTTATTACTTCCCTTTATTCCGATCTTCTTGATCCATAACCGAAAAAGCATACGCTTTAACGATTTTAAAAATCAGCCCTTTGTGGTGTTTAATCAACTCATCAAAAATATGTCGTTGTGTTTTGTCCTTCACTTCACCGATTGTTTGCCTTATTAGTACAATAAGAGGAACGAATTATTACAGGATCAACGTAATAATTAAATTATTCAATAACAATGGTTACTAGAATCTATAGAACGGAAGAAAAAAACATGATGTAAGCGAGAGGTGTTTTAAAATATTGAAGACCTTTTCATTACAACTTTATCCCCCAATAACTCACATATTCCTCAATGGGATCCAACCCAATTTTTAGCCGTCTCTTGTTTAGATTTTGAAAATCTTCAATAGGATAAAGCACAATTTTGCCGGTAGAATCCTTATGAATTTGTGATCCATAAATTTGCTTGAGACCTTTATTCACTCTTATTCTATCGGACATGATACTTAAAGCTTTCCAATTAAGATCACCGTTTTCGGCAGCTCGTTCAAATAATGGATAATATTTTTCCCTGGCCTTTAAATTAGAGTGCTGGATGACTAAAAACAGTACTTCATTTTCATTGCCTACCTGTTTTCGGGTGGGGAACCCATTCCTCAAAATCTCTTCCGTTTCTATAAAAATCAACGAATCCAATTTTTTTTGCTCCAACTCATAATGTTTTAAAAGAGAACGATCACTTCCTTTTCTTTGGAAAAGGCTATCCATTTTCTTTCGGTTGAACTGATCCTTGGTACGTATTACTTTAAGTTGTTCCATTAATTTGACATTCCATTCCGCTTCAATTTCCTTAGCCTCCTTTATTATGGAACTCCATTTCTTCAGCTTTTTCAAACTTGTAAAATCATCATCGTGCTCAAGCCGAGTTGAAGTTATACCTCCTTTATCAACCGCCTTTGTAAGGTAAAAAAAAGCTTTATCCGCGTTACCGGCCATAGCGAAAGAAGCAGCACAATAACTAAAATCTCCTGGAGAAATATAGACCTCACGAATGGCGTGCATTGCTTTTTCAAAATATACGCTGGATTGAGCATATTTTTTTTCTCTAAACAAGGTATCCGCCTTTCTCGTCCAGTCATAAAAATTTTGAGCAGAAGCGCCTGTCGGGATAAAGTGCAAAATCAAAAGCAAAAATGAACTTAGAGCTCGCATAAATTATAAAAGAATAAAAATAAAATCAAAGCAGAATCCCTTGCAACATTAAGTTAGTTAGTTAGTAACCAAAAATCTTACTACACTCGTTAGCGATGGGGAAGAAAATTTTGCATAATAAATCCCGCTACTTAACGGGCTGTCGAATTCGATATTATTTGTTGCTTTTGTTTTGAAGGATTTCAAGACTGCCCCAAGATTATCATAGATAACTACCATGCCATCTGGATTATCAAAATTATAAGCTAAAGTAAGGCTACGTCCGTTTGAGGGATTAGGGTAAATATCAAATTCCAGTTTACCTGTATAACTTTCTAAAATTGTATTGAAGGTTTGTTGATAGTTATCGAAGTCTACTGAAGTGAGTCGATAATAATTCTTACCTATTAAGGGACTAAGATCATCATAAGAATAATCATGTCTTGCCGATGTGGTTCCATTACCTTTTACTTCCGCTATTGGTTGGAAATACATACCATCTGATGACTTTTCAATACTGAAATAATTGAAATTTATTTCGGATGAAGTTGCCCAAGTCAAAGATACTTTTCCCTCGGAAATTGATCCCTTGAAAAAAATCAAAGTTATTGGGAGTGCCCCGCAAAAACCAGAGCTCCCTCCTCCACAACCGCCGGCAGAAGTGAAATAACCTGACCCATTTGTAGTCAAAGTATCATTATTTCCGGTTGACACGTAACCTGCAACATTTACAGACCCACCATTATTGACAGTTACTGATGCAGCATTTCCCATATTAAAATTACCACTCACCGATATAGCTCCAGAAACGGACAGGACGGCAGTGTTTCCCAAATTTACATTGCCGTGGACAATTAATTTACCTCCGGCTTGAACGGTTAAGTTAAGCGTATTGCCGATGTTAAGGTCTCCCCAAATCTCTAAAGTCGCCCCTGGGTAAATAGTAAGTGTAAAAGTATTATTAGCGTTCAAAGATTCTGAAGTTCCGGTGCCATTAGCCCATAAGGTCGATGATCCTAATGAAAGATAATCAGCAGCACCACTGCTATTTCCTACATTAAACACATTTGTGTTACCAGTATTCATCGTCCCAACTGTAGCGTTTAGGACAGTTGCCGTGCCGTCTGGAAAAGTTACCGTGGCTGAATTGCTCCAAGCGATTGTAGCATAGGTTGCAGCATTGGAGGGATTGGATGGATTAGGGGGCACAACACCTCCAGACCAAGTACTCGTTGCATCCCAATTTCCCGTAACATTATTAATAGTATAAGTGGTCTGTCCAAAACAGAAAATCGAGGTCAAAAAAACCAAATGCGAAATTAAAATTGACTTTATTCCCATAAATACCTGAATACGAAAGAGCAAAGATAGGTAAAGGGATTAATCGAAAAAAAATGTATCCTTAAGCATTAAAACCTACTTCTTACTCAACCCCGGCTCACGTTTCAAAAATTCATCATAAAGTAACGTCTGTCTGCTGCTCATCGGAATTTGCCAGCCGTCAATGAACACCTGCTTAATCTGCGTTTTGGTTTCGAAGGGATCGCCATCGCACACAAACAGCGTCCCGCTTTTGCCTACTTCAATGGAACCGAGTTTATCGGCCACACCAAAGATTTCTGCCGGCACGATGGTAATGGCTTTGAGGGCATCCGCCTTGTCCATGCCGTAAGCTACGGCAAAACCTGCATGGTAAGGAAGGTTTCTGAAATTCTGGTTTCCTTTCTCCATGGTGCGGATGGCAACTTTTACGCCCGCTTTTTTCAACAGTCCGGGATTTGCATAGGACTGATCGTATCGGTCATATTCACGGGTGGGCAGTTCCAACACACCACCAGTGATCACGGGAATTTTTGCTTTGGCAAGCTGATCGGCCACGCGCCATCCTTCAGCCACTCCGGTGAGCGCTACTTTTGAAATCTTCCTTTCTTTCACCCATTTTAAAGTAGCGGTAATGTCCTTGGCTTTGTTCACTTCGATCAGCAACATCATGTCGCCTTTCACTACCGGCAACAACGCCTGCATCTCGGGATAGTAGCCCGCATTCTTTCCTTTCGTGGCCGAATCCACTTTGTAATATTGAACGGCACGCTCCCATACTTCATTTAAAGTTTTTAAGGATTTTTCCGTTGCCTTTTTTATTTCTTCATCCGTTCTGTGGTCGAAGAAACCTCTGCGGCCACCGCTAGGGTAATTCATTACCACACCTTCGAAGCCTGCAAACATTTGTTCCGGGGTATAACCATGTAAATTGATTAAGGCGGCTGTGCCTGAAAATATTCCTCCCGATGGTGAAGTTAGCGCGGTGGTCACGCCACTGACACGCGTAACCGGAATCGCCACAGCATTCGGGTTGACGGCCGTGAGTGCTTTCATTTGCGGGTCAACGTCACCCAACTCGTTGAAGTCTTGTGTGCGTGGATCCGACCCGACTTCGGAAAGCCCGAGGTTGGTGCCTCCATCGATCATGCCGGGGTAAATAAACTGCCCTTTGCAGTCGATCACTTCTGCACCTTGCGGAATGGTTACATTGGTGCCTACCGAAACGATCTTACCGTTACTGATCACCACAGTACCATCGGTGATTGTCCCTTTGGTTACCGTTTCAACGGTCGAGTGGGTTAAGGCAAATGTGCCGTACTTTCCTTTTTGGTTTTGCGCTTCAATGTGAAATACAACCGCACAGAGTAGGGCAGTTAAAAATCCAGATAATAGCTGGAAGTTCGGCATACGAAAAATAGAAAACATCTTTGCGAGCATCTGCATTGGGTTTGTGTTGGGGAGCGAAGCAATCTCCATCATTGCTGTTACTCGCGATGACGGTCTATTATTTTGGTTCAAGTTTCTTTGAAAATTCTTCATAAAAATTATTTATTATCAGTTCCAAAAAGATCGCCAAACAAAAATTCCGTTCCGTCCATACAGTGGTCAACATTCTTTTCTTGCACCATGGTATCATCCAGGTTTTGTTTCGGATCAACCATCAACCGCATATCGGCAGGATCATGAGCGCGATCAAAACGAACAATGCCATCCACAATCGTGTATTGCGGAACACCATAAATGCTGAGCGGATGGTTTTTAAAAATGGCGATGTCGGCATCTTTTCCTTTTTCCAGGGAACCCGTGCGGGAATCAATCCCTAACTGTTTGGCCGGGTTGATCGTGATGAGGGCGAGTGCTTCATCATCGGAAAGGCTTCCGTATTTCTGCGTCTTACCCGCTTCATGATAGAGGTGGCGCATCATCTCCGCATCGTCCGAATTGATGGATGTGGTTACGCCATTTTTTGTGAGTATAGCGGCATTGTAAGCCGTAGAATAGTACACTTCAAATTTATAAGCCCACCAGTCAGAAAAGACCGATGCCATTGCCCCGTAGGCTGCCAGCTCGGGCGCGACTTTAAAACCTTCGTTCACATGCTGAAAGACCAGGCGTTTAATACCAAAGTCTTTGCAGACTTTTAGCAACATAAAAATTTCATCGGCCCGATAACTATGACAATGAACGATGATGTTGCCCTTCAATATTTCACCCAACGTCTCCAAACGAAGATTATAGGCGGGAGGTGCGCCACGAAATCCTTTGGTCAATTTATTTTTGTTATAAGTATCCCAGTCTTCTGTATATTTTTTTGCTTCCGAAAAAGCATTGCGGATTACAAACTCCACACCCATTCGCGTGCGCGGCACAATATTATTGCCACCACCATGAACACGGGTTGGATTTTCGCCCAACGCTAACTTGATCGTGCGTGGCGCGCCTTCCATTTTCAAGGCATCATTATCAAACGTGCCATAGCGAAGTTTTAAGGTTTCACACTGGCCGCCAATCGCGTTGGCTGAACCGTGCATGGCATGCACAGCCGTAACCCCACCACCCAACGCACGATAAATTGAAATCTGCAACGGGTTGATCACATCGCCTTCATTTACTTCTGCCGTCACCGGACTGGTTGCTTCGTTGATACCATCCAAGGCAATGTGCGAGTGGGCATCAATGATGCCAGGCATCACGAACAAACCCGAAGCTTCAATCACTCTCGCATCTTTGGGTGCAGCGATATTTTTTCCGATCTGTGCAATCTTGCCGTCTTTTACCAGCACATCTGTTTCCGTCAGGGTGCCTTGCGTAACAGTAAGCACCGTTCCGTTTTTTATCAGCAGGGAACCTTTATCCTGTGCGATTAACTGAAAAGAAAAAAGAAATAAAATAAAAATTGGGAGGATCGAATTTCTTAAAAATACTTTAACGTCATCGCGAGTGCCAGCAAGGAATGGCGGGCAGGACGAAGCGATCTCCAACCAAAAGATTGCTTCGCGCCAACGCGCACATGCTCTCACTATGCTCGCAATGACGGTTATTATTTTAGTTAGTCGAATTGAAATTATTTTCTTCATACTAATTCAGATTAAAGTTTGGGGTCTTTTTTGGCCTTCACCGGAAAACTTCCGTTATCACCAGCGGTCAGCGTTCCTTCGAATGTATCTTCATCAATCGTCACCGCTGCATCAATGATCAGCGTATCGCCACCGGCATCGTAAGGAAAATTAAAGGTTAAATAATTTCCATCCAATGAAACATCATTTAATGGCGTGTCCTTATTCGATAAACTATTAGAGATCGTACCGGAAAGCCTTCCCTTTTCTTCCTTGATCACCACCTTACCCGTGTATGTACCTTGCGGAGTTTCCGTGCTATAACTCCAACTCCCGCCCGCTGAAACTTTGCCATCGGATTTCTTCACTTCCTTTGCTTCAATGGTGTAAAGATTGCCATCGACAAACACATAGCGAACTTTTGCTTTCTCATTGAAGTAAGGTTTGTAACTCACTACCAGGTTGGCCATCTTACCATTGTCAATCGTTCCCATGCGGTCACTCAGGCCAAGTAACTGAGCAGGATTAGTGGTCAATGCAGCAAGAGCGGCATCTTCTGATAGCCCGGCTGCGATCATTTTTATAAGATTGGATGGAATGTCTTTAGTCTTGGCGGTCAGTGCAGAGAAACCAAAGGTGATACCCGCTTTGTTAAATTCAGAAGGTTGTGAAGTGTATAAAGCAATGGCTTCTGTCTTTCGTTTTTCCAGCGCTTCATTCTCTAAATCAAAAGCGGTCTTTGGTTTTT
>DAHVFH010000228.1 GCA_027317105.1 Cytophagales bacterium | reverse complement strand
ATTCCGGAGATGCCCGCGCTAAAGGCGTAGGCAGATACCACCCAGCCAAATTGTACTGTGGTGATGTGCAATTGAGGCATCAAAATAGCGCCCAAAGGCGAAAGCACCATAAAATCGAGAATGATGGAAAATTGTAGAATGGATAATATGGCAATAATAAATGCCTGGTAACGGGTAAATAGTTTACCCTTTTCTTGAGCTTCAGTTGTCATTCGGTTTTTTGATTTCTACATCCGTGGCTTCCACGGAGTCTCCTCAATGTTAAGTTCATGCGCCATCATGCGGCACAAAACAAACAGGTAGTCGGAAAGCCGGTTTAAATATTTTATCACAAAGGGATCAACCGGAGAATTTTTATGAAGGGCAATAACTAATCGTTCAGCCCTGCGGCAAACGGTGCGCGACACATGACCGAAAGAAACGGATTCGTGGCCACCAGGCAAAACAAATGATTTCATTGGGGGAAGGATCGCGTCCATTTTGTCAATTTCCTTCTCCAGTGAAACTACATCTCCTTCATGAAGTGTTGGGATTTTCACTTTTATATTCCCCGGTTCGGTTGCTAATATGGAACCAATGGTAAAAAGGCGATCCTGGATTTCGATTAAAAGCTCTTTTCGCTTGGCGTTGACGGGTTGATCCCTTACCAAACCAAGAAAAGAATTCAGTTCATCTACCGTGCCATAGGCATCAATCCGCAAGTCGGATTTCGGCAGGCGTTGTCCTCCGAATAATGAAGTTGTTCCTTCGTCTCCGGTTTTGGTGTAGATTTTCACTGGGCAAAAGTGAAAATTCCAAAGGGATTATTCAAGCCAAAAAAAATCATCTATGAATGGGCTGCCACTGTTTCGCCCCGGTTGATATTCTCATTTTTGTGATCCCACTCGATCAAGCCGTCTTTGAGGCGAATGATGCGGTGCGCATAATGGGCTATGTCGTCTTCATGCGTGACCATGATAATGGTATTGCCTTTTTGGTGCAATTCATCAAAAAGGTTCATAATGTCGTACGAAGTTTTGGAGTCTAAGTTCCCCGTAGGTTCATCGGCCAAAATGATGGAAGGATGGTTGACCAATGCCCGCGCTATGGCCACACGTTGTCGCTGCCCGCCAGATAGTTCGTTGGGCTTGTGGTGGTACCGGTCTGCCAGGCTCACACTCTCCAATGCGCCCATGGCCATTTCATCGCGATCGTCTTTGCTATAGCCAGCATAAATCAGAGGCAATGCCACATTCTCCAGCGCGGAAGCGCGGGGAAGCAGGTTAAAGGTTTGAAACACGAAACCGATTTCTTTATTGCGCGTAACGGCCAGTTCATTTTCGGTCATCTCACTCACCAAATGACCATTCAGCATATACGTGCCATTGGTAGGCGTATCAAGGCATCCAACAATATTCATCAAGGTGGACTTGCCAGAGCCCGAAGGTCCCATAAAGGCTACGTATTCACCTTTATCAATAGAAATAGAAATGTCTTGAAGGGCATTGACAATGTTATTGCCCATTTTATAAATCTTGGCAATGTTTTGGGTCTCGATAATTTTTGGCATGGATATTAATTAATGGACAAGAATATTCAATACTGATACTGATAACTCCGATTTTTGTTTCATTTTTTTTGCATTTGGCAAAAATAAATAATGTTGGGATGACGAAAATAAGTAAAGATTGTTACACCCTCAACCCTCACTCCCTGGCTGGGGAGAGGGAGTCCGAGGAACGTTGACGGGGTGAGGGCTTTAGAAACCCAATATCCGCGCCACTTTCAGGATCCCCATTACGCTTAAACTATCGATGATTTTTCCATCCAGCACCATTTGCAAAGCCTCCCTAAAGGGAAGCTTCCAAACTTTCATGTCCGCTTCGGTGGCCTCCCGTTCATGCTCCCCCTCACTCAGTCCTTCAGCGAGGAAAATATAACCGACTTCGTCAGAAACCGAATTCGACAAATGGGCTCTTTGAATTTCAGTCCACTTTTCTGCCTTAAGTCCGGTTTCTTCCAATAACTCTCTTTGGGCAGACTCCAAAAAAGTTTTTCCCACAGGTCCTCCCCCTTCCGGAATTTCCCAACTCCATTCATTGAGCACATAACGATGTTGCCCTACCAACCAGGTATTGTTCGCTTCATCCAAAGGAATAATACCGATGGCGGTATTTTTAAAATGCACTTTTCCATAAATACCTTTTCCCCCTGAAGGGTTGATCACCTTATGTTCTTCTAATTTGATCCAAGGGTTTTCGTAAATGTCTTCGCGTGAAAGGGTCGTCCAAGGATTATTGTTCATCGTGATTGTTATTGGTTAATCGTAAATTGTAATATTGTCATCGAAATTTAACGATAACAATTAACTAAAAACGGATAACGATGCTTTTGTCTTCGTTTACCCCAAACCTCATTGAGGCCGGCTGCGATGAGGTAGGCCGAGGTTGTCTGGCGGGGCCGGTAGTAGCTGCTGCGGTAATTTTGCCAAAAGATTATCAGCACGAGTTATTGAATGATTCTAAACAACTCTCAAAAGAAGAACGGAATCTTTTACAAGAACAAATAAAAAGAGAAGCCTTAGCCTGGGCGGTGGCAGAAGTGGATGCCGGGAAAATTGATGATATTAATATTTTAAATGCTTCGTTCTTGGCCATGCACCTCGCCCTTGATCAACTTGCTGTAAAACCGGAATTTTTGTTGATTGATGGCAATCGCTTTAAACCGTATCAAGAAATAAAACATGAGTGCATCATAAGAGGCGATGCGCATTATCTTAGCATAGCGGCAGCTTCAGTCCTCGCCAAAACCTATCGGGATGAATTGATGGAGAAGTTAGCACTTCAATATCCGGGCTACGGATGGAACACGAACGTAGGCTATCCAACCGTTGAGCACCGTGACGGAATTCGGAATTTAGGCATCACGCCATTTCATCGGAAATCATTTACACTACTCCCTTCCCAGTTGGAGTTGTTTGAAGACTAAGAATTGCCATTATGAAAGAACGGATAGAAGCCCTCCTAAATTTTATTTCTCCTGATCTTCAAGAACTGAATGTTGATTATCTGGTTATCGGAAGCTGCGCGCTTGTTTTGGCTGGCGTTCATGTCGATGAAATCAAGGATTTGGATTTGTTCACCACTTCCTGGGATGTGGATCAACTTAAAAAAGTCTGGGCCAACAGGATAAGAAAAGAATTTCGTCCAGCCCACACAGAATTGTTTCGTTCAAATTTCGCGAGGTTTGATTTTGGAGAAATGGATGTTGAAGTGATGGGAAATCTTGAGGTATTTCGGGATCATCAGTGGGTTTCACTTAAGGTCAGCGATGTAAATGCAATTGAAATTGGAAACCTAAAGGTAAAAATCCCAACGTTGGAAGAACAAAAGAGAATATTTTATTTTTTCGGAAGAACTAAAGATATTTTAAAAGCTAAACGTATTGAAAATATTTTATACTAAACTTTTAGTTAATTTTAATGGTGTTAATTTTCCAAATATCCTCTCTCCTTATGAAGAAATCCATATTGATTTGTCTCCTTGCAATCACTAGCCCTTTGGCAGCCCAAGTGCTGAAAGCCCCCGAAGTAAAAGAAGGCGATGGCCCGTTCACACAACTAATCATCAGAGGCGTCACGTTGATTGACGGCACGGGTGCACCTCCAGTGGGCCCGGTTGACATAGTCGTTAACCAAAACCGGATAACCAGAATTGCCAGCATCGGATTGCCAACACCTGGCATGTCGAGTAGTGCAAACCGTCCGAAACTTGATCCGGGTGGAAAAGAATTGAATGCCGAAGGCATGTACTTGCTTCCCGGCTTCATTGACATGCACGGTCATATTGGCGGAAGCCAGGCACCCAATGCAGAATATGTTTTTAAACTCTGGATGGCGCATGGCATCACCACCATCCGTGAGCCGGGATGTGGAAACGGTCTCGATTGGGTACTCGATGAAAAAAATAAAAGTGCCCAAAACCTGATTACTGCCCCACGCATAAAAGCTTACAACACATTTGGCGCAGGCAGTAAAGAACCCATTCGCAAACCTGAGCAGGCCAAAGCGTGGGTCAATGAAAACAAAACGAAAGGCGCTGATGGCATTAAATTTTTTGGTGCTGCACCTGAAATAATGGACGCAGCCATTCGTGAAAACAAACGACTTGGTTTGCGTTCGGCTTGTCATCATGCACAATTGGGTGTGGCCCGATGGAATGCTTTACAATCTGCGGATGCTGGCCTTACATCAATGGAACATTGGTACGGCTTACCCGAATCCATGCTGGCCAATTCCACGTTGCAAAATTATCCCCTCAACTATAATTACTCGAACGAACAAAACCGTTTTGAAGAAGCAGGAAAACTTTGGAAACAAGCGGCAGCCCCTTACTCCGAAAAATGGAACCAGTTGATGAACCGACTGTTAGAACTAGATTTTACTTTGGATCCAACTTTTAATATTTATGAAGCTAGCCGCGACTTGCACCGAGCACGCACACAAGAATGGCATGAAACCTACACGCTTCCCAAGCTTTGGGAATTTTACCAACCGAACAGGATTTCACATGGCTCGTATTGGTTCAATTGGGGAACCGAACAAGAAGTTGCCTGGAAAGAAAATTACAGACTATGGATGACGTTCGTCAACGAATACAAAAACCGTGGAGGGAGAGTAACCGTGGGCACTGACTCCGGATTCATTTTTGAATTATATGGCTTTGCTTATCCACGCGAACTTGAAATGCTTCGCGAAGCAGGATTTCATCCATTGGAAGTTATCCGCTCGGCAACACTCTATGGTGCACAAGCGTTGGGAATGGATAAAGAAATCGGATCTGTGGAGATCGGCAAGCTGGCTGATTTTGTCATCGTGGATCAAAATCCATTAGAGAATCTACAAGTACTTTACGGAACAGGAGCGATCAAACTCACTGAAGATAACAAGGTAACGAGAGTGGGTGGAGTGAAGTACACCATCAAAGACGGAATCATTTACGATGCCAAAAAGTTATTGGCTGATGTGAAAGCAATCGTGGATGAGGAGAAAAAGAAAACGGGGTTTGTGCTGAAGCAGCCGGGAGAGGAATAGGAATTCAAAATTCGATATTCAAAATTCAATATCTTAATTTTGAATTGTATCCTGAATTTGGGATTTTATAAACTTTTCCACAAATACAAAGTGGCGTAGGCTTCCCATCCTTTGTAACTTTTAAAAATACGTTTCACTTGAGTGAGCGATGGCTTTTTTTTCATCCCTTGCAAATTTTTGATGGCGTTATGAAGTCCGGCATCTTCCAGCGGAAAAGCATTCGAGTATCGAAACGTTTTCATCAGTGCATAATTGGCTGTCCAGTTACCGATTCCTTTAATTTTTATCAATTCCGATTTGGCTTCCTCAAATGATAGAAGGCTAAGCTTTTCTTTGGAGACAATTCCGTCTGCAAAAGCTTCACCGATCAATTTTACGTACTTACTTTTCTGACGTGAAAATTGTAAAGGCAACAACTCATTATCCGTCAACTCAGCAACTTTTTCAGGTTCAGGAAAAAGATAATAATCTATGTCCTCGTGGTTTATTCGTTGGCCAAACTGCTGAACAAACCGTTGCTTCAGCGTGTAGGCAAATTGTAAATTAATCTGTTGACCCAGCACAGCCCACACCAGCGATTCAAACAAATCCGGCTGGCCGATAATCCGATAACCATAAAACTTTTTTACCAGGTCTTTCAACAACTCATCTTTTCGTGCCAGTGCGTAAAAAGGTTTCAAATCTGAATCAAGATCAAACCATTCGCGAATGAAGTTTATCACCTGTGCTTGAGTATCGGCATCTGGTTTTTCATTCAGGAATTTTACATGAAGGTTTTTATTGCTTAATGAAATTTGAAACAAGATCGGGCGACCGTCAATCATTAACGCTTTGGAAACACAATCCTTTTCGATTCGATGCAGTAGTTCTTTTGGCGATCGTTTCAAAAACGACAAACACAAATCGTAAGAGAAAATTTCTGGCAATGGTATGTTCATGGCGACCGATTATAAATGATAAATGATAAATGATCAATGATCAATTATCAATTATCAATTATCAATTATCAATAGTAAATAAATGAAACCTATTCTGAAACTAACGCGCACAGAATAAGTTTAGCAACAATCGGGTTGAAGTTTGTTCGTTCACGCTGTATTTTTAACCGTGAAAAATTTAGACGACCTGAATTGGCCAGCGATCAGCACTACGGTTAACGAAAAAGGATTTGCCCAACTTTCCGGGCTGCTCACAAAAGCAGATTGCGCTCATCTCATAAATTTTTATACCCAGGATAAACTATTTCGCAGCACGATCAACATGCAGCGTTATCGTTTTGGCCAAGGGGAATACAAATATTTTAGTTATCCTTTGCCACCGCTCATACAGCAGCTGCGCGAGCAACTTTATACTCCACTGGCCGCTGTTGCCAACCAATGGGCGAATCTTTTAGGAAGTGATACAACCTATCCACAAAGTCACGTTGATTTTATTTCCACCTGCCATCAGCATAAACAAAATAGGCCTACTCCGTTAATTCTCCATTACCAAACAGGCGGCTTCAATACGCTCCACCAAGATTTGTATGGCGAAATCTATTTTCCTTTTCAAGTTGTAATTGTGCTTTCTCAGCAAAAGGAGGATTACCAAGGTGGAGAATTCGTAATGACGGAACAACTTCCTCGCGCACAATCCAGAGCAAACGTGCTAACACCGAATCAAGGGGACGCGCTCATTTTTACTACTAACTTTCGCCCGGTGAAAGGGACGCGAGGCTATTACAAATCAAAGATGAAACACGGGATAAGCGAAGTGATGTCAGGTGAGCGCTACGCGTTGGGAATTATTTTTCATGACGCAGCCTGATTCGTCAATTACCAATTAGTTGATCAGCCGATGATTCCCCATGCGAACCTAAATCAATCCTTACTTCGCCTAATCAGAAATGGAGAAGTAAATTTTGCTGGCAATACCAAACTAAAAATCTACGGTACGCTTCATTGTGCTTCCGGCAAGCGGATGAAAAAAGAAAACCGTGTTTTCTTCAAAACTGAAGACGAGGCCATAAGTCTTGGATTTCGATCGTGCAAGCGATGCATGAAAACTCAAGGTTACTTATCGTTCTAATTGTTTACACTAAACTAATAATTTGTCGTCATCGCGAGTTCTAGCGAAGCAGGTGGGGAGGACGAAGCGATCCCCCAAATCAGAAGATTGCTTCGCGCAACCACTGCAATCCATACCATCCGCAATCATCAGCACAAAATCTTTTCCTTTTAAAAAACCCTTTCCCCATTCCGCATCATACTTGTCGGTAATCCCCAGGGCAGGTATCTCGTCAGGCTTTTTCCCTTTCTTTAAAGCAGCGGCAACCTGATCACGGATGTCCGCCAAGCGGTCGCGAAATATTTTCACATCCGCTTTGGTGGCAAGCTCTCCGTGGCCGGGAATGATGATGGCCTTGTCGTCCATTCGGGCTAATGCTAAATCAAGCACTTTAACAAAACCGTTGATCGACCCCCCATTGCTCATATCGATATAAGGATAACCATACCGCACAAACACATCTCCAGTATGAAAGACATTCGCCTTTTTAAAATAGACAATCGCATCGCCATCGGTATGACTGCCAAAGTTAAAATGAAAGACTTCCAGGTCTTCATCGTTGATATGCAGCGCGATGTGATCTTCAAAAGTAATCACCGGCCAAAAAGCAGGATCAAGCGGTGGCGTTGTCGTCTTGCGCACAGCATTGTATTGTTCCTTCATCATCCGGCTTCGTACATTCTCTTGTGCAATGATGGTCACCCCATCTTTTTTAAAATTTTCGTTTCCACCGGTATGGTCGCCATGAATATGCGTGTTGATGAGGTATTTGATCGGGCCTTTGTCGAGCGACTGAACGGCTGCCTTGATTTTATCTGAAAGCGGAGCGAATTGATCGTCAATGATCAGGTTTCCCTCTTTTCCGGTGATCAACCCGATATTTCCACCCGATCCTTTGAGCATGTAAATATTCGCTTTTACATGGATCGGCATGATTTTAACGGTATCAAAATTTTGCTGCGCAAAAACCTGAACACTAATAAATAGCAAGGGTAGGATTCTTTTCATATTCCTTTTTTGTGAAAAATTAAGGATAAATAAACAAATTGTGGATTAACAATATGACAAAAGGAACCAACAACACTAATTTCCGATTTTATTCAAAACTTTTTAGCATCCCATCCCGTCTTAAGCCAGAATCCTTTTACCTGCATTTTGGCTCACTACATTATTTCAACAATTCAATACGTAACTCTTTCAATCGTGATAACGCCATGCCACTTTTGTCTTAACCAGTACCAAAACTTTCTGCTATGTTAAAAAATTATCTAAAAACTGCTTTCCGCAATCTTTGGCGAGAAAAGAATAAGACTACGCTCAACGTACTTGGTTTGACCGTTGGCATTGCCGGAAGCCTCGTTCTCTTCCTCCTGATTCGTTACCACAACAGCTTTGACTTAAACCATTCCAAACACGACCGCATTTATCGGGTAGTGACAATGTCGGATGGGAACAGTGGTAAAAACTATACAGCTGGCGTCCCCACCGTTTTACCAGAA
Source organism: Cytophagales bacterium (assembly GCA_027317105.1). Classification (GTDB taxonomy): domain Bacteria; phylum Bacteroidota; class Bacteroidia; order Cytophagales; family Cyclobacteriaceae; genus ELB16-189. The sequence goes on along the minus strand of DAHVFH010000228.1, from coordinate 68,432 downwards.
GCATTCAAAAACGACTTTGCCGAAGCCGATGAGGTGACGTTCACTTCATATCGATCAGGCGCTTTGATCTCTATTCCAAAATCTTCCGGTGAGCCCAAACGATACGAAGAGGAACGCGGAGTGACTTTTGCTCAACCCAACTTCTTTAAAATTTTTGATCGCAAAATCCTTTCGGGCGATGCGGCCAAAGGTCTGGAGCAACCCAACGAAGCCATCCTTTCTAAAAAGCTGGCACTGAAGTATTTTGGAAAAGAAGACGCTTTGGGCAGCGTGCTGGAGTACGATAAGATCCAATACAAGGTTACGGCCATCATGGCGGACGCCCCCACCAATACGGATTTTCCTTTTGAATTGATGCTCTCATATGCCACCAAAAAAAGTGATTTTGAAAAACAAGGTTGGCACAGCATCTGGAGTGACGAGCATTGCTACCTCACGTTAAAAGAAAACACAAAACCCGGTGCCGTGGAGAGCAAGATGCCGGCATTTGTAAAAAAATATCTTGGCGAAGAAAACCGCGACAACCAAACTTTCGCACTACAGCCTTTAAGCACCGTTCATTTTGACGAACGCTTTGGCAACTACAATTACAACACGGTAAGCCAATCCATGCTTTTAGCACTCAGTGTCATCGCTTTCTTTTTAGTGCTTACGGCTTGCATTAATTTCATTAACCTATCGACAGCCGATGCCATCAAGCGATCAAAAGAAGTAGGCATACGAAAATCGTTGGGAAGCACACGACAACAGTTGGTATTTCAATTTCTGGGAGAAACCACACTGATCACCGTTTTTTCTGTTGGGCTTGCCCTTCTGCTGGCGAAAGTTTCTTTAAGTTTTTTGAACTCATTCCTCAAACTAAAACTTGTTTTGTCTCTCGCTGATCCTTCCATACTCATCTTCGTCATTGGAGTAACTGTCCTTGTGTCGCTGCTCTCCGGCTTATATCCATCCCTGGTGGTCTCCGGTTATGATCCGGCATTGGCGCTAAAAAACAAAATCGGAAACAAAAATTCATCCGGTTATTTATTGCGAAGAGGTTTGGTGGTAGCGCAATTTTTTATTTCACAGTTTCTGATTATTGGCACCATTGTGTTGATCGCGCAGATGAATTACTTCCGCAACAAAGATTTGGGCTTCCGCAAAGACGCCATCATCACCGTCCCTGTTCCTGTAAAGGAAGACCCTTCCCCTACTGACAGCTCCAAATCAAGTAAAATGAGAACACTGCGCACTGAGATCCTTCGCTTGAAAGGTGTTGAGTTAGCAAGCCTCAACAATTCAGCACCCTCTTCCGGAATGGTGATGGGTTCTGGGTTGACCATCGAAGGAGATGAAAAATTTTATGAAACACAGGTGAAAGCGATCGACAGCAGTTACCTGACTTTGTACGGCTTGCGCCTTGTAGCCGGAAAAAATATTGCAGATGCCGACACGGCCCGAGGCTTTTTGGTGAACGAAAAACTTGCCAGCACAGTAGGCTATAAAAATCCTTCCGATATTATAGGGAAGACTATTCGGGTATGGGGTAAAAAACTTCCCGTGGCAGGGGTGGTGAAAGATTTTCATACCGTATCGCTTCGTTCACCTATCGAAGCCACCATCATGATGAACCGCATTCGCAACTACGGTTCGCTCTCCGTAAAAATTTCTCCCGTCAACATGCAGGAGACGATAAAAGAAATTCAATCAAAATGGGAGATGCTCTACCCCGATTTTATTTTCTCGTACCAGTTTTTAGACGAATCGATCCGTGAGTTCTACGAAGATGAACAGCGTACCTCCACCCTGCTTACTATTTTTACCTCGTTGGCTATATTTATCGGCTGTCTGGGGTTGTTCGGTTTGGCTTCCTTTATGGCCAATCAAAAAACCAAAGAAATTGGTGTGCGCAAAGTAATGGGCGCCAGTGTTAGGAGTATCATCCTTCTTTTCACCAAAGAATTTGTCGTACTGATTGTCATCGGATTTGTGATTGCTGCCCCACTGGCTTGGTATTTTTCAAACCAATGGCTCAACCAATTTGCCTATAAAATCAATATTGGCCCCATTGTCTTTGTTGTTGGTTTGGCCGTCACCTTTTTAATTGCGATAGCCACGGTGGGTTACCGTTCTTTTAAAGCAGCTAACGCAAATCCTGTAGACTCCCTGAAGTATGAGTAGCTGGATGATGGGGCTAGATTCTGGATTCTAGCAACTAGAGACTAGCCTCCAGAATCCAGAATCTCTCGGAACTTATAATCGGGTAGAGGAGTTTAATGGGAAGTTTTTATTTTCCACCTCAACTAACTTTCTTATGACAGCTACTGAAATTTGCTTAATCCAATGGGATACCTACAACAAAAGAATGCAAAAAGTGATCGACACGATCAGTGAACAAAATTTTAATGCACCCATCGTGACGAACGGCAATTCGCCCTCCTGGTTGCTTGGGCATTTAGTAGATACCGATGATAAGTTACTTGAGCTTTTTGGGATCAGTAACCGTCTTTTTCCTGAATTGGAAAAAATTTATCATCACGAACGCGGCAGCAATCAAACCGGGCATCTATCAAAAGGAGAACTTGCAACAAAATGGGCAGCCATTTCCGCAGCACTTAACAAAGCCTTTAAGAGCTGGAGCGAAAGCGATTGGCTGAGCAGACACACGGCTGTAACGGAAGAAGATTTTAAAAAAGAACCACAACGCAATAAACTCAACGTAATGCTGAGCCGCGTTTCGCACAAAGCCTCGCACCTTGGGCAGATCGCCATGCAGGGAAAATGATACTAGATGCTAGGCACTGATTAATGGAATTGAACACTTGGAAAATCAGAACTTTGTTTCTGACTTTCTTCATAATTATCAACCATAGCGTTCTGGAGATGCTTTATTTACTATTTCGATTTGGTTTTTAGCCATTTCATCAGGCATCCCCTTGGCAACCATCACTTTGTATAATTCATCAAATATAGTTTAGCTCCATGTTGGTCTGTTGTCAAGCATCGGCTTCTGCCTTAAGGATGATTTGCAAGTCAAATTGACTTAATTGGCATTGAACTACGAACTTATTAAGACATTTTTTCCTGATTTTGCGCTGAAAGAAAATTGGATAGCAATTTGATCTTATTTGCGAAAATTGAAAGGTATGAACTTTGAAAAATTCACAATAAAATCTCAAGAGGCATTGCAAAAAGCGGCAAGCATTGCTACCAGCAATCAGCAACAAGCTATTGAACCTGGCCATTTATTACAAGCCATTTTGGAGACGGATGAAAACGTTTCTTCTTTTGTTTTTAAAAAATTAAATATCAACGAATCCATTCTCAGAACTAAGTTGGAAGAAATCGTTAATTCTTATCCTAAAGTTTCCGGTCAGCAAACTTATTTATCACAAACGGCTAATTTGGTTTTGCAGAATGCCGAGAAGGAATTGCACGAACTGAAGGATGAATTCGTTTCGATCGAACATTTACTATTGGCGTTGCTGTCAACTAAAGACAAGATATCTTCCTTAATGAAGGATGTAGGCTTCGATCGAAGTGGCTTGATTAAATCGATTAAAGAATTGCGAGGAGGCACACGTGTTACTGATCAAAACGCAGAGGCCAAGTATAAATCCCTTGAGCGCTATTCCAAAAACTTAAACGACCTCGCAAAGAAAGGAAAAATAGATCCGGTGATTGGGCGTGACGAGGAAATCAGGCGCGTGCTGCAGATTCTTTCTCGCAGAACAAAAAACAATCCCATTCTTATTGGTGAGCCTGGCGTTGGTAAAACGGCCATAGTAGAAGGAATGGCGCAACGGATTGTCAATGGCGATGTTCCTGAAAATCTAAAGAGCAAACTCCTCATCTCCTTGGATATGGGCTTGCTTGTAGCTGGAGCAAAATACAAAGGTGAATTCGAGGAGCGACTGAAGTCCGTGATCAAAGAAGTGACCGACTCCAATGGCGAGATCATTTTATTCATTGACGAAATCCATACATTGATTGGCGCAGGCGGTGGCGAAGGTGCCATGGACGCTGCCAATTTATTAAAGCCAGCGTTGGCTCGTGGTGAACTCCATGCCATCGGTGCAACCACTTTGAAAGAGTATCAAAAACATATTGAAAAAGATAAAGCCTTAGAGCGCAGGTTTCAAACTGTGACCGTAGATGAACCCAATATAGAAGATTCAATTTCCATTTTACGCGGCATCAAAGACAAATACGAGTTGCATCACGGTGTGCGAATCAAAGATGACGCTGTGATTTCAGCAGTTGAATTGTCGAGCCGGTATATCAGCGACCGATTTCTACCCGACAAGGCGATTGACTTGATGGATGAAGCAGCTGCCAAGCTAAGATTAGAAATGGATTCCTTGCCAGAAGAATTGGACGAGCTCAACCGCAAAATCATGCAGTTAGAAATTGAACGTGAAGCAATTCGGAGGGAAAAGAATAAAGGAAAAGAATCGGTGCTGAGTAAAGAAATCGCTGATCTTTCCGAACAACGGAATTCGTTGAAGGCAAAATGGGATAGCGAAAAAACTATTATCACAGGCATACGAAAAGAAAAAGAAAATATCGATAAGCTAAAATTTGAGGCCGAGCAAGCTGAGAAAGCAGGAGATTATGGATTGGTGGCAGAAATCCGTTACGGAAAAGTTGGAGATGCAGAAAAGAAACTGAATGAGCTACAAGCTAAAATGAAGGAGATGCAAGCTGGTCATTCACTTTTGAAAGAAGAGGTAGACAGTGAGGACATTGCGGAAGTGGTGGCAAAGTGGACGGGCATACCGGTTTCAAAAATGCTTCAAAGCGAACGCGTAAAACTTTTGCACCTGGAAGACGAGCTGGGCAAACGTGTAGCCGGACAAGAAGAAGCGATCCAAGCCTTGAGCGATGCTGTGCGCAGAAGCCGTGCTGGACTACAAGATCCAAAACGCCCCATTGGTTCATTCATTTTTATGGGAACCACAGGTGTAGGTAAGACGGAATTAAGCAAAGCACTAGCTGAGTATTTATTCAACGATGAAAATGCTATGGTGCGGATCGACATGAGTGAATACCAGGAAGGGCATAGCGTTAGTCGGCTCGTGGGTGCGCCTCCTGGATATGTGGGTTATGATGAGGGTGGGCAGTTAACTGAGGCGGTGCGAAGGAAGCCCTACTCAGTTATTCTGCTTGACGAAATTGAAAAGGCTCACCCAGATGTATTCAATATTTTATTGCAAGTGTTGGATGATGGACGCCTGACTGACAATAAAGGTCGAGTGGCAAATTTTAAAAACACGATCATCATCATGACAACCAATATTGGTTCGCAAGTCATCCAGGAAAATTTTGAAAAGTTGACAGACGAGAACTATTTTGAGGTAGTAGAAGGTACGAAGGAAGAAGTATTGGCAATTTTGAGAAAAGCTGTACGCCCAGAATTTATTAATCGTATAGACGAGATCATCATGTTCAGGCCATTAAGCAAAAAGGACATTCGGAAAATTGTTAAGATACAATTTGAGTTAATCAAAAATCGTTTAGCGGAAAGTGGTATAAAACTAGAAATTTCCGACAAAGCATTAGACAGATTGGCCAAATTGGGTTTTGACCCTCAATATGGCGCTCGTCCCCTAAAACGGGTGATGCAGCGAGAACTGCTAAACGAACTTTCTAAGCAAATTTTATCTGGAAAAGTGAACAAGGACTCGGTAATTTTTGTTAACCTGTTAAATGATGTTGAATTTGAATTCGTGAATACCGATCAAATTGAATTGGCGGAAAAAATATAAGAGACTGTTGGTTTGTGTGGTTTGGTAAATCCCGCATCTGCGGGATGGTTTTTGGGGTTAGGGCGTGCAGAGGTGCACGCCCTTTTTTTTTTGTCAATTTAAAAATCAAGATTCAAAATTGATAGCACTACCAATTTCGAATCTTGAATCTGTAATCTTGAATTAACTTCAACTACATTTTCCGCACATGCCCGCTCCCTGAGGAATGGCTGTTGACCTGGCTTGGATTTCCTTTGTAGGTTACACTTCCGCTACCCGAGATATTCGCATCGAGTGCGTCTTTCACATTAATTTCTACATCGCCCGATCCGGAAATACGAACTTCACATTTTGAGACTTCCATATTGGCGGCCAAGACTTTGCCCGAACCGCTGATGGTTGCTTTTATTTGTTGGGCGCTGCCGCTCGCTACCACTTTTCCCGAACCAGAAACATTCACATCGGCTTTACCAGAAAGTGCTGCTGCGATACCTACTTTTCCTGAGCCACTAACTGAACTCTCCAGGCTTTGACCAGAGCCTTTAAAATTCAAGTTCCCACTTCCTGAAACATTGGCCTCGATATCGCCTTTGGCATCCGCTTCAATATCCAATGAACCGGAGCCGCTGACTTTCAATTCCAAAGCATTGGTGGTGAATTTTCCTTCGCCTACTACATCACCAGAACCGCTCACATTGAGCGCCTCTAAGTTGCTCACGGTTACATAGGCGGTAATTTGCTTTTCATCGCGCCAACTCCTATCTCTCCAATGTCCTTCTTTGCCAATAGTAAGTCTGCTGCCGTCCACATCCGTTTCAATTTTAGAAAGCGTCTCCTTATCACCTTCCAGTACCACACGCTGCGGGCTTCCTTGTTTTAGGATTAATTTTCCCGGTATCCGGAAAGAGATTTTTGAAAATGTGCCGACATTTCGGGTTTCTTTATTTTGTGCAAACACAAAACTTGAGACCAGAAGAAAAAGAAGGGTGATGAATTTTTTCATAATTATTTTTTTTTAATGATTAAAGGATTGATGACCTGACGAAAGGTTGCATGGGAAATCAAATAAATCTTTTATGAATAGACGCAAAAGTCTCACGTATGGTTTCGGTTTTAGGGAAACCCTTTAACGCCAACGGAAAACAAACCTTTTTTCGGTTTTGACCCATTGAGCTGCTGGATATTACCGCTTAAAATTCAGCGGAATAACCACTTTGAAACTGATGTTCCTCCCCATATTATAAACACCTATCCGACCTGTAACGTTATTGGTATCTGCGTATTTTAATCGGCTCATGTTACTTTGGTAGGCGACATCGCCAATGTTACTAAAATAAACAAAAAGCGAACAAAGGGTCTTCTTTCTGGCACAGATATCAGCACCAAGACCTAAATTAATCAAGGTATACCCCGGGGTAACCGTTTCATTGCCAAACTTGTAATAGATCTTATTTTGCTCAAAATAATGGTCAACACTTACTTTGAAGTAAGCATTTTTAATACCATCCGATTCTTTTGGAAGCCCTAAGCGAAGTTCAGCCCTCAACTTATATGGCGGGGTATACGGCAAATACTTACTGGAATCAGGTTGATTTTTTTGGATGGCATTGATTAAAGAAAAACTATTTAATAAAGAAAGCCACGCTAAGGATTGAGGATGAACATTAAGAATAGCCTCACCACCTGAAAGTACGGCATCCCCCGAAATATACTTGAACGTAGAAGAGGGAGGAATCCCCGCTAGCGGATCAAACCGAAGCGAGTCTTTTCCATTTTTTCCAATCAACTTTGCCGGAAAAATGTAATTGTTAATGTTGTTGATGAAGGCATTCAGTTCAACGGAAATATTTTCGGTGTTGGCGCCAAGGGTGAAATCGCCCTGCAAACTTGTTTCGGGTTTTAGCTTCGGATCTCCGATTTCATAAAACGGAGTACCATCATGAATACCATTGGATCCAGTTTCAGCTATATTAGGGGCGCGATAACCTCGGGAGATGTTCAGTTTATAATAGAAATATTTATTGATGTCGTAAGTATAACCAAGGCTGGCAGACACGCCTGAAAAGTCAGAATTGTAAGATGCAAAACGTAATATCGAATTAGGTTCCGGCCCACTGATACGCGTGCCATTTTGGTCTGTGTACAGATTTTTCCCATACAAAATGCGGGTATCAACCCTTAGTCCACCGCTGAATGAATACTTCTCATACGTTTTTTTGGCAATGGCGAATAAACCGAGATCGAAGAAATTATATTCCGGAACTAAGAATACTGTTCCCCGATCTTGCGAGGCTTGCACCATGCCGTTGACACCAATCGAAACCTCCAACTTCTTTTTTTCAGGAAACACATACCGTAAATCATAATTGCCAGTTCGAAGGAAAAAATAATTATTGTACACATTCCCGATTTCTGGGTTGTTAGCCTCCTGTCGATAATTTTCTTGATAGCCAAATCGCAGACCCAAAAGTCCCTTTTTAAATGCGAGATTGTTATCCCACACGACCTTGTAATGACGCACGTGTTGATGAATTATCGGGAAGTTATTGTAAGCGGTGTACTGATCTTTCGGTGCAATAATTTCAAGCGGTCCACTCGGGGTGATGATGTCTGTGATAAACTTCCCAGTAGCACTGTCGCGCGCACCTTCTACTATCCCCAACTGTAAATTGAACATACTTGCTGTGAGATGTGAATAGCCCCACTTTCTATTGACACCAACAGTTCCCTTCAAGTCATTCTCTGCATAGCCTGAATTCCACACATAGCCATCATACTTGTTTTGATAAGCATGGGCTTGCTTATTAGTGTAGCGCAAATCCCAAATGAATCCATTCTTGTTACCTCCAATATTTAGCGAGTTCGCAAATAGCCCATTGTTGCTCTGGTAATTTGATAGCAGACTTCCTTTGGTCGTCCCTTCTGGCACAGACGGGGCCGCAAGCATGTTGATCACGCCTGCCATCGCATCGGATCCATAGCGCAGGCTTGAAGGCCCTTTATAAATCTCTACTCGGTTTACTGAATACTCGTCCACTTCAATACCGAATTCATCACCCCATTGTTGTCCTTCTTGGCGAATGCCATCATTAACTACGACTACCCGATTGTAGCCCAACCCACGGATTATTGGTTTTGAAATCGCGGGCCCATCCGTTATCTGCGAAACCCCTGGCGTATTGCTAAGCGCATCGATGATGTTGGTGGCACTACTTTGCAACATATCTTTTTGATTAACCACCGAAACCGGGATTGGTGTATTTTGTTTTTCTGTGGCAGAAGCAAATCCCGTTACGATTACCTCTTTCAGTTCCATCCGCGATTCGTCCATTAAAAAATCAACAGTGGAAGTCCCCGGAATAGTTACTTCTTTAGTTTGTGAAGAGAATCCGACATGTCTTACTTCTATCAAAAAAGAGCCTTCTGGGATGTTACGAAAAATATAATTTCCTCCTTCATCCGTTATTGCTCCAAGTTTCAAATCAGAAATGTACAACGTTGCACTGCGCAAAGGGGCATTGTCTTTCGCATTTTTTATTTTTCCCTTCAGTTCACTTTGCGAATGGAGGCTGAGTGAAATAAAAAACAGAAGGATAGCCGTTAGGTATAATTTTAAATTCATATAACTCGGTAAATAGGTATTGAGTTTTGCAGTTCAGTGACAGCAAAAAGGTAGTGGCTCAAAAAAATATTTTTGAACTTTGAGAGGGAAAACTAGGCCAAACGTTTTGGGGGAGGTGAATCTGCCTTTTGAAAACGAGAATTATAAAATGTTTTTAAAAATGCGATTGGAGAAAACCATTGTAAATAGTGTGCTCCTTCAAAAAAAGAAAGTCCTTGACAAAATTGAGGTTGCATCTGAAACTTCAAATTCACGCCTTGGCTTGATGATTTTTTCCAAGTATTGAAAAGTGCTACAAAACTTTCTTCGACATCATCATTGATACAAAACACCTGATATCCATTTTCGCACCTTTTAATAGACGATACATCATACAAATTGCCCTTCCATTCAAACTCACGCCCCTTCTCCCTCCAGTTTAGGGATGAGAAATCTGTTTCGGAAAAGAATAATTGCTGCTGTGCTGATGCGTTCGATTCGATAGCTGATTCCTGAAATGTATTCCTGTGGATTTTCAAATAAAGAGACGAAAATACACCCACTGAACTGCACAAATACAAAGCAGCAAGAGATAGAAGGAGGCAATATTTTCCCAACAGTGTTTTAATGGACTAAATGTAAGGGAAATATTTTAAATGAAATCCAAAAAGGATGTAGGCGGTCTAGGTAGTTATTGAATTTGATTTTTATTCATAAACCGCTGCAGATTCTCGATGGCTTTGCTTCTCACTTTACTTTGAAAGAAGGAACTCCAGCCAAGCAGCCACCCGCTCAGTCCCATTGCTTGTCGCGCCCATTTCCAAAAGTTAAAATAGTCAGTATGTTCTATGATTTTGCCGTTTTGAACGCGGATGTACGCCCTGATGCGGTTCACCACTTTTCTTCCTGAGGTAGAGAATGTATAAGTAGCAACCCATTTACAGGTAACGTATTCATTATCTTCCGCCTCGAGGTCAGAAAACTTAAGGGTAAAATTCTTCGCATTCTTACAGAGCATTTCCCACATAAATTTGGCTTCGTCTCCATTTAAAACACCAAAAGCTGGATCCTGAAAAATCACCGTGTCAGCATAGCAATCCTGCATAGTTGCGTAATCAAGTTTTTGGAAAGCTGAATAAAAGCGGGCTACTATTTCTTCGTTGCTCATTTTGGTCTTTCAGTTGGAAAGCGAAGTTAGTTATTCTTTCTTCAACTTACTTTAACCCATCAAACCGTTGTTTAAAGTCGCTCACTTTCTCCCGGCTCACAATTATCTCCGGTTTCCGTTTAATGGTTGGAATTATTCATACTTCAAATTGTCCAATGGATTTTTTATCGCTGCTCTCAACGCCTGGCCCCCAACTGTAACTAAAGCAACTAACAAGACGAAAATGATTGGAATGAAAAACAGCCATACATTGAGTTGAATTTTTATCGTGAATTTGTTCAACCACTGATGCACACCTATATAAGCTAGGGGAATTGCGATTATGGATGCGATGAGGATCAAAAAAAGATAGTCTTTACTTAAAAGTCTAATCAAGTTCAAAATTGAAGCCCCCAAAACTTTTCTGATGCTAATCTCTTTCAACCGTTGATTGATTGAGAAAAGCGCCAAGGCAAAAACGCCAAGGCATGAGATAACCAGTGCCAACGCACAAAACACATTGAATATTTTAGCGAACCGCTCATCATCAGCATATTGTTTATTGAAGTTGTCTTCCAGGAAAAAATAGTCAAAAGCATTGTTGGGGAAAAAAGCGTCCCATGCTTTACGGATTTGACGAAGTGTTTCTGGAACATTTTTATCAGCCCCTGCTGTTAGCTTGAGGGTCATGGATGGCCCCATGTTGGCAACGAATAGCATCGGCTGAACAGCTTTCTTTAACGACTCTTGATGAAACTCCTCCACAACACCAACTATCACACACTTGCTTGCTTCCTTTCTCAAGCCCCAATAGATAGTAGAGCCAATTGCATTTTCAGGTATTTTATATCCAAGTTGTTCGCTGGCTCTTCGATTGATTATGACTGATTCCAACTTGTCTCCAAAATGTTTGCCTGGAAAATCTTTCGTGCTGAAATCCCTCCCAGCCAACAACATAAGTTGGTATGCTTTAATAAAATCTGTATCAATCACGTTGATATTAAAATCAAAGGACTTGCTATCCTCCTTTGTCTTTTTAATAGATCCATTCCACCCTGTACCCATAAAATTACCTGGAACATCTGTAGAAGTGGCAATAGCATGAATAATTGCGAGGGATTGAAGTTCCGCCTTAAAACCAGAAATCTTTGAGAGATAAGTTGAGTCAACATTTGATGGTGCTGTCAAGACAATTGTTCTTTTGATATCAATCCCCAAAACTTGCTCCTTTATAAAATGAAATTGTTGCCAGAATATAACGACTGCGATGATCAAAATGATGGCGCAAGTAAATTGAAAAGTTACTGCCACTTTTTTGAAAGAGAGACCATCGCTGCTAATTCTCCATTTTCCTTTTAGAACCTTGATTGGGTTTAATGACGAGATCACTTGCGCAGGCAAAAGACCTGAAAGCAATATTCCTATAAAAATGACTAGGAAAGTGACTAAGGTGTCATCTTTCAGATCGAAGATAAATGGCTTTGGTAGAAATGTAAGGCCAATCCAATTATAAAAATGATTTGACAAAAAATAAACCAGCAGAACTGCAAGGACAAGACTGATAGCATTCAAAACAAAAGTTTCGGTCAAAAATTGAAGAGCTATTTCTGTGCGCGTTGCTCCGGCAACTTTACGAATAACCACTTCCCTTGCACGCGAAATTAAACGAGATGTCGTGAGGTTGGCATAATTAGTCCAAGCAATAACCAAAACAATTATTGCAACTAGCATAAGAAAGTAAACCATCGTTGCGCTTCCTGGTATTTTGGATTGATCCTGAAGGGTGCTGTTCAAGTGAATGGAAGTAATGGGTTCTAATAAGAATTTTGTTTCCGTTTTACTTACAATCGGAATCATCTTTGAGGCAAGGTCATTGATCTTCTGGACTAATGACGAAGCATTTGCCTCGGGTGAGAGTTGTAAATACGTGTTCGCATCAAACAAATCATTTATGGAGCTAATCGATGCAATGATATTGATATCCAGATGCGAGTTAAAAGGAAAATCTTTCATTACACCCGTGACAGTATAGTCATGGGTTTGAAAACTTCCATGAAGTTTCAATGTTTTCCCAACTGCATCTCTATTGCCAAAATATTTCTTTGCTGCCGAAAATGATAACACAATAGAAAATGGCTTTTGAAGAGAGTTTTTATCTCCTTCCAGAAAGACAATGCCGAACATCGAAACAAAGGTAGGATCAACAAAATAGAAGCCTTTTTTCTCGTTGAAGACGTTTACCTTCCCTTTTTCTTCATAAGCCAATGTGCAGTCAAACCAATTACCAGTGGAAACCAACCTTGCCGCATCTGTTACTTGCGGGAATTTTTCTTTGATTGTAGGAGCAACAAGTACAGGTGTGATAGCACTTTTGTATTTTTCCAACCCATTTTCGTACGTGATCGAGCCAACACGATAGATGTTTTTCGGGAATTGTTTGTCATATCCCATTTCAAAAAAAGTGTATTGAAAAATGAGCAGGCCAGCTGCCATACTAATGGATAAACCAAAAATGTTGATGGCTGAGAACGTCCAGTCATTTTTCAAATGGCGAAAAGCGAGTGTTATATTCTTCTTGAGCATGATCATATTTTTAACTTTTAAAACAGATTTATTCCTCAACATAATCCCCGGCCTGATATACCTTATCACATTCCACAACAATTTTCTCTTTGCTCTTCGTAGTCGGTACGTGTCCGACACTTTTGAAGTGCCGGACACCTTGAGATCGTGCTCAAATTTTTGAAGTAAGTCGCCTTCGATTTCTTCGAGAAGGTGTGGTGGGCAAAACCAGCGGAGCAACTTGATCGCAAAATGGTTTAGCTTATTCATACTTCAAATTGTCAACTGGATTTTTTATTGCAGCCATCAATGCCTGGCTGCTTACGGTGATCAAAGTAATGATCAAAATGAAAACAATAGGCATAAGAAACAGCCATACACTAAGCTTTATGCGCAAAGCAAATTCACTCAGCCACTCTTGAACTCCAAAATACGCAATCGGTAATGCGATAAAAGAAGCAATGAAAATCAAAATGAGATATTCTTTTGTGAGCAATTTTATCAGATTCAAAATGGAAGCACCCAAAACTTTGCGGATGCTGATTTCCTTTAACCGCTGGCCAATTGAAAAAAGAGCTAACCCAAAAATTCCCAAGGAGGAGATAACCAATGCCAATACACAAAATGAGTTGAACACATTGATGATCTGTTCATCCGCAGCATAGTGGGCATTATAGTCATCCTCCAAAAATGAATAGTCAAAAGGGTTATCTGGAAAGAACTTAGCCCATGACTTCTGTATTTCAGCTAATGTTTGACTCATGTTTTTGCTTGCACCCTTCGTCAACTTTATGGTCATGGTTGGCCCATTCAAAACCGTATAAAAGAATGGCCTGATTGGCTCTTTCAATGACTCTTGATGGTAATCTTCTATGACGCCAACGATCACACATTTGCTTGCCTCTTTTCGCAATCCCCAATAGATGAACTCCCCTATAGCCTCCTCTGGCCTTTCGAATCCAAGCTGTAGAGCTCCAGTTCTGTTTAAGATGACGGACTCCAGTTTGTCGCCAAACTTTTTTAATGGATAATCTGTGTATTGAAAATTTCGACCTGCCAGCAATTTCAATTTGTAAGTGGGAATGAAATCTGGATCGATCACATAAATCCCAAAATCCTGAGTAGTCTTGTCTTTTTCTTTTCGGAAATCACCCGTCCATGTGCCGAAAGGATCGCCCGGCACAGACGTTGAGGTTGCAACCGACTGAATAATGGCTGATTGGCTCAAATGATTCTTAAAATTTGAGAGGCGGGAGCGAAATGAAGAATCAACATTAGATGGGGACTTGGCAATGATAGTTTTTGTAATGTCAACCCCTAAATCCTGACTCCGTATGAAATTGAATTGACCGTTGAAAGTAACCACAGCGATAAGCAGAACGATAGCGCATGTGAATTGAAAAATTACAGCAGCTTGACGAAAGGAGAAACCATGGCTTGTTTGGAGACCTTTTCCTTTTAATACTTTTACGGGATTAAAAGAGGAAATAACCCTTGCTGGTAGAAACCCCGCCATTCCGATCCCGGCAAATACTACAATCAACAAACCTATTGCGACTTCCTTTACATTCCACTTAAAAATTTCCTGGTACGGAAATGCGAGGCCAACAAAATGGTAAAAAGAGGAAGCAAAAAAGTAAGTAATGATAATAGCTCCACCCAAACCAAAGCAGTTGATCAACAAGGCTTCCGTCACAAACTGAAATACGATTTGCTTTCTGGACGCTCCTGCTACTTTGCGAATACCAACTTCTTTAGCACGCTTCACCGCGCGGGAGATGGTAAGGTTGATATAGTTGATCCAAGCAATAACCAACACAACGAGTGCAATCGCCATTAGGAAATAAACAGCGGATGCATTGCCATTGTCCTTGAGTTCATCTTGCAAATGGGAATGAAGATGAATGCTGGCGATAGGTTGAAGTTCAGCTGTTGTCCGAAAATTGTCTTTAGGGGGAAAAACTTGATCAACGATTGGTTGAAGTTTATGGGAAAATTCGATTTTGTCAACATCGTTGTTGAGTAGAATGTAAGTATAAACATTCTGAAGTGGCATGATAGAGTGGTCGTTAATTGAATTCGCAGATAGAAGGATTTCCGCTTTTAGATGTGAGTTGTGCGCGATATCGGGCAATATGCCTGTCACCTTATAGTCGTGTTCGTCACCGCTTCCTTTCAAGAGGAGAATTTTTCCTAAAGGTTCATCTGCTCCAAAATATTTCTTTGCCGTGCTTACCGAAAGCACCACAGAGAAAGGTTTTACCAACGCGGTTTTAGCATCGCCTCGAATCAATTCATCATAGAAAATGGATAGAAAATTTTGATCCGCAAAGCGCAAATTTTTTGCGTTGAATACCTTCAACTGATCTTTTTCTTGATAAGCCAATGTACAATCGAACCAACCTGTAAGACAAAGCCGACCCGCTATTTGGACTTCGGGGAATTTTTCTTTCAGCGCTGGAGCCAGTCCAGCCGAAGACATCGCGCTTGGGTAACGGGGAAAGTTGTTTTCATACGTGGTCGTAGTTACACGAAAGATGTTTTCATAGTTTTTATATTGCTTGTCGTAGCTCAATTCAAACAAGGCATATTGAAAAATCAAAAAGCAAGCCGCCATACTTATCGATAAGCCAAAAATATTAATGACTGAGAACGTCCAGTCTTTTCTGAGATGGCGAAACGCGAGTGTTATATTTTTCTTGAGCATGATCGTATTTTTAAATTTTAAAACAAACTTATTCCTCAACACAATCCCAGGCCTGAAATAGCGAACAACATTCCAAAGCAATTTTCGCTTTGCTCTTCGTAGTCGGTAGGTGTCCGACATTTTTGAAGTGTCGGACACCTTAATAGATTTTAAATCGCGCTCAAATTTTTGAAGTAAATCGCCTTCGATTTCTTCGAGCAGGTGCGTTGGGCAGAAGCTTTGGAGGAGGCGGATTGGAAACGGTTTTATTTCATTCATTGGATTTCGTTATCTTTGATTTATGAAAACGATCACGCTAAATGTAGATGATGAACTGGCCAATAAGTTAGAGCAATTGTCAGATGCAGAAAAATCGTTGACGCTCGAAACATTATCTCGCTTACTGAATGATAAACGTACTTTGTTCCAGGTTATGGACAGCATTAGCGAATATGCCAAGCAACAAGGTATGACAGAAGAAATCCTAAAGGACTTATTGAAGGATGAGTCGTAAATGATTATTGTCCTCGACACCAGCGTTTTGATAAGCGCAGCAATCCTAAAAGGGTCAATCAATGACCTGGTTGTTCGAAAAGGTTTTAATGAGCATGAAATGATTCGATCTTGGGCTGTAACAGCAGAATTGGAGGCTACCGTTAGAAAGAAAAAATTCGATAAATACTTCAGCAACGAATACGAACGTGAAATTTTTGTACACCTCTTTACTGAGAAAAGTAGATTAATCAAAATCAGCCACGAGGTAAGGGTTTGCCGAGATCCAAACGACAATATGTTCCTCGAACTTGCGCTTTCAGGAAAAGCGGAAGCTATTATCAGCAGCGATTTTGATTTGCTTGTTCTAAATCCATTTGAAAATATCCCCATCATTTCACCTAAGGAGTTTTTAGAAAAATTTTGATCATCCTATCTTCAACTGAGGCACTAACTTCCACAACTCTACTCTTGATTCTTTCATTGCTCTCAACATGGCCATACCCGCACTGGTGATGGTATAAATTCTTTTTCTTCTTCCCCCCCGTTCTTTTGTGCCACCTCCGAGGGAGGATTTGATGTGACCCTTGTCCTCCAATCGATATAAAGTGACATGCACCGCACTCAGGTTTACATCGCGCTTCATGCGCGTTTCAATTTCCTCCGCAATAGCTGCTCCGTAAGCATCATCTTGTAATGCCGCCACAAGCGTTAAAATCAATTCTTCAAATTCACCTAAGTATTCTTTGCCCATATCCTTATATTTTGTTAAGTAAATAACTTAAAAAAATATTTCTTTCCAAAATATTCGTTCCGAATAATTTTTGTTTTGGTATACGTAGCCAAGCCAGAACAAAATTTTGGGCGCAAACGACTGTTGGCAGAAGGAAATAAAATAGTCTAACTTTACAAATCAATAATAACAAAATCATGGCACAGGCAGAATTGATCATGCCCAAAATGGGTGAAAGTATTATGGAGGCCACCATTTTGAAGTGGCTGAAAAAGCCAGGCGATAAAATCGAGCAGGACGAATCCGTGCTTGAAGTAGCCACCGACAAAGTGGATACCGAAGTACCCTCTATCCATGCCGGTGTGCTTAAGGAGATTCTTGCGAAAGAAGGAGATGTGGTGAAAGTAGGGAAGGCAATTGCGATCATCACCACTGAAGCCACGCAAGGAAAAACTGAAGAGCCTGTTACCGCACCAGAGATTGAAAAGGCTGCCCGAATTGTTGAAACTAAAGCTAGGGTTTCGGATACAACGTCTACGAACGGCCAATCGCACGCTACGGATTACAAGTCGTCCGCTCGTTTTTACTCTCCCTTGGTAAAAAATATTGCCAAAGAAGAAGGTATTGCAGTGGCCGAACTTGAAGCCATTTCAGGTTCAGGGTTAGAAGGCCGGGTAACGAAGAAGGATATTTTAGGATATGTTCAAAACAGAAAGCTGGGCATTTCAATAGCAACAGCTCCTCGCACAAGTGCTGTGCCTTTAGTTCCAGCCTCGATCAGTGCCGGTGATGAAATCATCCAGATGGATCGGATGCGCAAAATGATTGCTGAGCGCATGGTGGACAGTAAACGGATTTCCCCGCACGTAACTTCCTTCGTTGAGGCAGATGTTACCAATATTGTTTTTTGGCGCAACAAGGTGAAGAATGAATTTAAAAAACGCGAAGGCGATGCGTTAACGTTTACACCCATATTTATCGAAGCGGTTATCCTGGCTATCAAAGATTATCCGATGATCAATATTCAAGTCGATGGCGATCGCATCATCAAAAAAAGAGACATAAACATTGGCCTGGCAGTGGCGCTGCCATCGGGAAACCTTATTGTTCCAGTGATTAGAAATGCTGATCAATACAATATTACCGGATTAGCCAAAGTCGTCAACGATATTGCCAAACGTGCGCGCGATAATAAACTCAAGCCCGATGAGCTGTCCGGTGGCACATTCACCGTATCTAACGTTGGGTCCTTTGGTAACGTGATGGGTACTCCCATCATAATGCAACCCCAGGTAGCCATCATGGCCTTGGGTGCGGTGCAGAAAAAACCAGCGGTGATTGAAACCCCCTATGGGGATGCGATTGCCGTACGTCACAAAATGTTTTTATCGCACTCGTACGATCACCGTGTGGTCGATGGCGCCTTAGGTGGAAGCTTTGTGAGAAGGGTAGCTGACTATTTAGAAAAATTTGACACGAGCCGATCCATCTGATCCGGCTCCGGTGAGGCAACCGGAAATTCCATACAGAAACTTGTGAGTTTTTGATCATCGGATGACTCCATGTATATTTTTCCACCATTCACCCGAATGAAATAGGCGGCCACGGCTAAACCTAACCCCGTGCCTTTTGCACCGGTAGTGTCCTCACCAGAAGGCATCAAATAGGTAAATAGCTTTTCACGATGTGGCAGCGGAATTACCTTTCCATAATTTGATACTTTAATAATAACGGAAGCATCGACCAGATAGCTTTCAATTTTTACCTCCGAATCTTTGAATGCAAATTTTACGGCATTCGATATTAGATTTCGAATAGCTATTTTAACCATCTCTTCATCCACAAAGACCATCAATGGCTTTGTTGTTATTGGTTTTAACTGTACGTTTTTGCGCGTAGCTGAAGATTGAAAAAGATTCACCCCTTCCTCAATGAATTTAGCAATATCCAAAAGTTTTTTATCCGGATTAAAGCCCTCCATTTGAGAACGCGACCAACGAACCAAATTTTGCAACATGGAAGTGACATTATTAAGTTGATTTCCAACATCCGTTAAAAATGGCTTAAGTTCTTCATCCTTAATATTTCCGGTTGCCTGAAGATGCAACAGTATCGACAACGAATTCATCGGCACTGCCAAATCGTGGGATAGAATGGAGATAATTTTATTTTTCTGCTGGTTGAGATTTTCAACTATTTTCTTTTGCTCTTTTAACTCAACGAATTGAAGGAAATTAGACCGCCTTCGATGTTCTAAAACCACGCCTACTATTTCTATGTAAATGAATATAACGATGAGATGTGGATATTGGGTAAAATAGAATGCCTCCCGCTTTATAAATTGGGAAAATAAAATGAAAGCCAGAAGGCAACATGTATTTAAGGCTAGCCCATTTCTAAAATTTAATCCGCTTGCTGTGACAACCAAAACCATAATAAGGAACAATAAATTGGTCAAGTAATAAGGCGGCATACGGGCAAAGTTGGCCGTAATCATCCCGCTACCAAAATCAAGAATAGCTAGAACAACAATGCCCCACCGAATATCCATGTACGAGATCTTCTTTTTGTAGGAAATCGCCATGAAGATGGAAACGGAGAAAATGATGAAAACGCGTGTCCCCAAGACGATTGAAAAATTTATATCCCGAAAATAGTCGATGATCAGGAATGTGGACATCCCAAAAAGGGTAATAAAAGTGACCAGCCGAAACGAATTGAGGTTAGCCGGCAAGACAAACTCACCATACGCTTTCTCTTGCTCCTTGGAAAAACTCCAGATATAAGAATATCGCGAAAAAAATTGCAAGTTTGTAGGGATTAGTTTGCGATACCAAAGTAAGAAATTAAAGATTAATAAAAATGAAATTCGGAACCAAAGCGATTCACGCAGGCGTTGAGCCAGATCCCACTACCGGTGCGATCATGACACCCATTTATCAAACCTCTACCTACGTGCAGGAGTCACCCGCCAAGAACAAAGGCTATGGCTATGCACGCGGAACCAACCCTACGCGCAATGCCTTGCAAAAAAGTATAGCCGCACTTGAAAATGGAAAATTCGGACTTTGCTTTTCATCGGGGATGGGGGCTACCGATGCGGTGATCAAATTACTCAAGCCGGGCGATGAAGTGATTACGAGCAACGATTTATATGGTGGCTCCTACCGCATGTTCACCAAGATTTTTGAAAAATTCGGAATCAAATTCCATTTTATTGACCTCACCAACCTGGAGAACGCCAGACTGTTGATCAATGCAAACACAAAACTGATGTGGCTGGAAACTCCTTCCAACCCGTTGATGAATATCATCGACATAAAGGCCTGTTGTGAACTGGCTAAAAAACATAATGTCATGGTAGCGGTGGACAACACCTTTGCTTCGCCCTATTTACAAAACCCGCTCGACCTTGGTGCAAATATCGTGATGCACTCGGTGACAAAATACTTAGGCGGCCATAGCGATGTGGTGATGGGTGCGCTGGTAGTGAATGACGAAAAATTACGCGATGAGCTTTATTTTATTTTAAATTCCTGTGGTGCAGTGCCAGGCCCTCAAGATTCTTTTCTGGTTTTGAGGGGGATTAAAACGTTGCACTTGCGCATGGAGCGTCATTGTTTTAATGGCAAGAAGGTGGCGGAATATCTAAAAAGCCATCCCAAAGTGGGCAAGGTATATTGGCCCGGTTTTACCGATCACCCTAACCACGCCATTGCGAAAAAGCAAATGCGCGATTTTGGGGGTATGCTTTCCTTTACATTGAAAAATGATAGCGTAGAAAATGCCACTAAATTGATGGAAAGTGTTGACTTGTTTTCACTGGCCGAATCGCTGGGGGGAGTAGAGTCGCTGATCAATCATCCTTCTTCAATGACACACGCCAGTATCCCGCGCGAAGAGCGGATGAAAAATGGCCTGAGCGATTCGTTGATCCGCCTTAGTGTGGGCGTGGAAGATTTTGAAGATTTACTGGGAGATTTGACCCAGGCATTGCAAAAAGTTGAATAGCCGTTTTGATCGACCAGAAAACACGAAGGCCAATGGGAATTGAAAGCTGCTTTTGAATGCGGTGAAAACAAATCCACAGCCATCCAAATCGAGCGTTTTATCAAAAAACAAAAAAGCAGGAAATTGATAGAACAAATTATTTCAGGTAGTCCACTAGATGGAGCACTAGGAAGCTTGGTAAGTGTTAAGCTTTGAAACCGTTTTGAACTTATTAAAAATTACCATCGGTTTTGATAATTGTTTATCAAAACGTTAATATTGCAGTCCCAAATTCTCCCTTAGCTCAGCTGGTTAGAGCATCTGACTGTTAATCAGAGGGTCCTTGGTTCAAGTCCAAGAGGGAGAGCTTGATAATAAGGCAGTTACACGATAAATGTGACTGCCTATTTTTTTTGACGTTTTCACCCTACTTGGTAAAGCACGATGCTATAAACGCTTTAGGGCTTCAAATCCAGGCATCTTTGGTTAAATGGCTTCAATCTTAATCGGTTTGGAAATCCGGCATCTTTACCTCCTAATTGCTACAAGGATATTCTGGCAAGTAGATCCACTTCTTAAAAAGTTTAGAGATTTTATACAAAACAAGTCTGACCGTGGTGACTTTTGCAATCCCATAAAACCTTTCTTCACCAATAAGCCAACAGGACAGGGACGGCTTGGTGTTATCTTTATCTTACGATTATTAAATCACATGGGGCGAAATAAAAATGACAGCCCTGTCTACCGAAACGGAAGCGCAGGCAGGACAAGATATGGAGGGCTTGCCAGCCGACATGTCCGATCGTAACGAAGTGAAAGTTGGAAGCTTCAGCACAGTCTGGTAGTGAGTTTAAAATAGCATTGCCCATTTAAAAAAGAGTGTTATAGAGGGTAGCCTCGATTCATTTTGTAACAACGGATTTTAATCCGTAGAAAAAAGAAAATAAAATCGGTAATGAGAACCGTAGGTTCGGAACGTGTAATGAAAGAATCGTAACGAAGTGAAGTCGGAAGCTTCAGCGCAGGGCCGGGAGTTTATTATTCGATTGCCTTGCTAGTCTACTTCGGAAGCAAAATTCAATGCGCCTTTTACAATCATTCAATCGGGGTAGGTTTATCAACAGGTTTTTTAAATCGCTGATCCTTGTTGTCAGGAAGTTCAAAAAGTTCCAGATTAAAATAGGGAATGGCCGCAATTAAGTGATCAAAAATATCGCCCATAATATATTCGTAATTTTTCCATTCCCTGTCGCGGCTGAAAGCGTAAATTTCAAGGGGCAATCCTTGGGGAGTTGGTGCCAATTGGCGAACCATCATCATCATCTCTTTATTAATAGCGGAGTGATGATGCAAGTAGACATCAGCATATTTTTGAAACACGCCTATATTCGTCAAGTTTCTTCCATTCACTAAGACTTCTTTATTAATGCCATGCTGCGTATTATACTTGTCGATCTCTTGTTGTCGGCTTTGCAAATAAGGAGCAATCAGTTCTATTTTCGACAAGTGCTGCAGATCTTCTTCTGTTAAATACCGAATACTATTTTGCTTGATGATGAGGGCTCTTTTTATCCGCCTTCCGCCCGAGTCTTCCATGCCCCGCCAATTTTTGAATGAATCAGAAATCAACGCGTAGGTGGGGATAGTGGTAATCGTTTTGTCAAAATTCTGGATTTTTACTGTGGCCAAGGTGATTTCAATGACATCGCCATCAGCCCCGTGCTTACCAAAAGTGATCCAATCACCTACCCTTACCATATCATTGACAGAGACCTGAATGCTAGCAACAAAGCCGAGAATGGTGTCTTTAAAAATTAAAATAATTACAGCCGAGGCGGCACCTAAAACAGTAAAGAATTTCCAAATAGGTGTGCCTGTGACATACGAATAGCCAACCATAAACCCGCTAATCCAAGCAAATATCATAAATACTTGAATGTAACTGTTTAGCGGTATATCTCTAAGATTAGGAAATAACTGAGCATAATCCCGTAAGGTATTCAACACACTTTTGATGATCCAAAGAATTAGAATAATGTAGAACAAATCCAATCCCTTTTCAACCAAATCGCCTATCGGCAAGAAATCAGCAAACACATAAGGGATAATCTTTAAGGCAAAATATAACGGAATAAAATGCGCTACATTCTTCAGCAGTTTGTTGGAGACGATGATGTCATCCAATTTGGTCTTCGTCTTTTTGGCAAATTGATTAAACGCTTTGACCAGAATAAATCGAGCTGCATATTCAACGCAAAAAATAATGACAAGCGATACTACGAGTAAGGTAAGTAGATTTAGTGCTTTAGCAGTGCTACTCGCAAAGCCCGAAGCGATAAGATAATCAAGGATCAAGTGCGTGAAGCGTTCCATGATCTTACTCTCTAGTTTCTGATAAGAAATCGTTCATGCAATTTTGTATTTGTTCAAGATCACAAATATACCCCTATCTCCGATTAACGATGAGGCTCAATGCCAATAATGAAACCTGAAATTAAAGATAATAATTTATGCCTCTCACCCCCAGATCCTAAAATCAAGGAGTTGTACGATCCGAAATTATAATGTCATCGCTTTCAATATATCGTGTTGGGTGATGATGTGCGCTTGCTCGGCTTCGTCACGTACCAACAGGGCGCGATTGCTTTTATTCAACATCGATGAAAGGACATCCAAGGTGCTATCCATCGCCACAACTTGCATGGGCGAATCCATGATCTCACCAACCGAATTATCTTTGATGGTGGGATCAGAAATTATTTTTTCAATCAGGCTCGCAGTGGTTACGCTTCCAACAAACTCTTTTCCTTCGACCACTGGCATTTGATCAACCCCTTCCTGATTCATCAATCGAATTGCTTCTCCTATCGTAGATTTTTTGGTGACCGTAAAAAGAGAATTTTTTCCATTTCTTCTGGAAATGATTTCACGAGCGGTTTCAAAAGTCCGTTCTTCCAAAAACCCATGATCCTTCATCCACATATCGTTGTATACTTTATTAAGGTAGCGCGTTCCATGATCGGGCAACAGAATGACCATCGTGTCGTCTTTTTTAAGATTTTCACGGGCATATTCTAATGCGCCATGCACGGCAGAGCCGCTGCTCCAGCCCACAAATAGACCTTCTTCGCGCGAAAGCCTTCGCGCCATAATTGCGCCATCTTTGTCCGTCACTTTAATAAAGGTATCAATCACATCGAAGTCTACGTTTTTGGGCAGGATGTCTTCACCAAAACCTTCCGTGAGGTAAGGGTAGATTTCGTTGCGGTCGAAAACGCCTGTCTCTTTATATTTTTTGAAGACAGATCCGTAGGTATCAATCCCGACAGAAATCAAATTTCGTTTTTGTTCTTTCAAAAATTTAGCGGTGCCGCACATTGAGCCGCCTGTACCTACCGTGGCACAATAGTGGGTGATCTTTCCCCCTGTTTGATTCCAAATTTCAGGTCCCGTGGTTTCGTAGTGCGCCATGGCATTCGAAGGGTTATCGTATTGGTTGGGGTAAATTGAATTAGGTATTTCTCTATTGAGCTTTTTGGCGATTGAATAGTAGGACCTTGGATCATCGGCATCTACATTGGTAGGGCACACAATTACCTCGGCACCTACAGCACGAAGAATATTGATTTTCTCTTGCGACTGCTTGTCAGCCATTGTAAAAATACATTTATAGCCTTTGGCAATTGCGGTGAGGGCAAGCCCCATGCCGGTATTGCCCGAAGTACCTTCAATGATGGTGCCGCCCGGTTTTAGGCTTCCATTTTTCTCCGCGTCAAGGATCATTTTCAATGCCATCCGGTCTTTGGTGGAATTGCCCGGGTTGAAATACTCGACCTTGGCCAGAAGGGTGCCGGCTACACCTTTATTTAATTTGTTAATCCGGACAAGTGGAGTATTTCCAATGGTATCGATGATGGAGTTGTATATCATAACATTAATTTTGGCTGCAAATTTCAACTATTCAGGCTAGGTAAACAAAAATGAATTTTGCGCGAACCTAAGTTTTATACATATTTGCAACCCCCAAAGTTTTTAGTGCTAAACCGCGTTAAAAGCCTTGAAAAAAAGCCAAAGTGGCGGAACTGGTAGACGCGCACGACTCAAAATCGTGTATCCTCGGATGTGCGGGTTCGATTCCCGCCTTTGGTACAAAGCCTTCCTTTCGGAGGGCTTTTTTATTTTCCTTGGAAGGAAATTAATTTTCATTCTCACCCTTTTTTTCCTTTACCAACTGTAATTTCATTCCGCAAGACGAACACTTCTCCCATTCTTTGCCAGTGATTTCTGGATGCATTGGGCAAGCATATTGCGGTGATGCCACTTTTGTAGAATCGGCACTACTACTTTCCGAGGAACCTCTATGTTTTCCGCAAGAAAATGTTAAGAAGGCAATGAATAAAATGATGATTAAAGGAATGGTGTTTTTAGATTTTTCATTTGTTAGGAATGATTTCTATTTATCAACGGATCGAATGAATTGAATTAGCCCAGGAAAATAATGTTCCTGATCGTCCCACATGCTGAGATGGCTTCCGTTCGGGCAAAGCAAAAAAGTACCATGTTGAACTTGTGTGGCCATCCATTTCATGTGCTCCGGATCCATAGTATCGAATGTAGCACCAATGGTTAACGTGGGCACTTTTATTTTGGGGAGTTCTGCTTTGACATCCCATTTTTCCAGCCTCCCTGAGATGCCAAACTCACTGGGGCCTTGCATCAAGGTATAGACTGCATTATTCGCGTGTTTGAACGCACGATATATTGGGTCGGGCCAACTTTCTAAAGGGATGCGGCACAAATGCTGGTTATAGAAATTGGGCATGAGCAATTCCATATAACGCGGGTTTTCGAAATCTTTCTTTGCTTCCAGAGCCCGCACTTCGGCCAACACTTTTGGATCCATTTGTTTGGCCAGTACATCTTCCGCATATTTTCCGTATTCAGGGGCACTCGCCATCATGTTGGAGATGATCAAGCCCTTTAAGTTGGCTTGGTATTTCAAGGCATATTCCATCGCTAGGATACCTCCCCACGATGAGCCTAACAAGAAAAAATTAGTACTGTCTAACCCCAAAGCTTTGCGCACTTCTTCCACCTCTTCCACAAAGCGGGCTACCTTCCAAAGGCTGATGTCGGTAGGCTGGTCGCTGTAGTAGGAACCCAATTGATCGTAGTAATAATATTCAATTCCTTCTTTGGGAAGAAAGCTGTCAAAGCTTTCGAAGTATTCGTGTGTCATGGCCGGCCCGCCATGTAAAAGCAAAAGTTTTATTTTTGGATTGTTGCCAACGCGCTTTGTCCACACTTTGTATTTACCTCCGTGGATGGGGATCATTTTTATCCCGCCAGATTTCACTCCGGTTTCTTCCAGATCGTAATAGTTGGTTTCAATTTTAGTTTCCTTTTGTTTGCAAGACGAAACAATCAGAAAACCGATTAAAATCAGGTAGTGTGTTTTCATTAATTTATTAAAAGCAAGAAAATTAATCAAAATTTAACTTCTAAACCGTACAAAAGTACCCATCGGCAGACCAAAACCTTGTGCCGACTTTAAAAAAAACTCTCCGAATTCAGCATCCGAATTTTTGAAATGCGATTTCACCACATTCAAACCAACGGTCGAAGAAAGCCCCACCGCATACATGGAGAGAATGAAAAAATTATGTTGCTCTTCGAGCAACTGATGGCTCAAAGAAACCAGTTCGTTCAGCTTTTCTTGTAATGTCCATTTCTCTCCTTCCGGTCCTCGGCCATAGGGAGGTGGATCCATAATGATGCCGTTATATTTATTGCCCCGTTTGGCTTCGCGCTTCACAAATTTTAGTGCGTCTTCGTACACCCATCGGATATTATCCAATTGGTTTAACTGCATATTTTGGTTTGCCCAATTCAATCCAGGGCGAGAAGCATCTACGTGCGTAACTTCTGCACCTGCTGCTCGCGCCACCATAGAAGCCGCGCCAGTATAGGCAAATAGATTCAAGACCCTCGCATTTTTATGCTTCCAACTGGAGATCGTTTCAAAAATGAAATTCCAGTTTTCGCCTTGTTCCGGAAAAACGCCCACGTGCCCAAAGGTGGTGAGTGCCAGTCGCAACGTCAGTGATAAATCATGGTGCTGATAATTGACATTCCAACTGTCGGGAATGGATTGATTTTTCTTCCAACCTCCTTTTATGTCATCGCCAAAACGGAAGTGATCTTTTTGTTCGCGCCTGAATTGCGCGTGGGCTAATTTGCCCCATTCATCTTCCAATTTTGTTTTCTGCCAGATGGCCTGCGGCTCCGGCCGGATCAAAATGTATCTTCCGAAACGCTCAAGCTTTTCTCCGTCACCCGAGTCGATGAGTTCGTAGTCTTTCCAGGAAGAAGGGTGCAGGAGTTTCATTTTTAAGCAATTGCAGATCCAAGATTACAAATTCGCAATTGGAATCGCGAAAAGAGAAGGCGATTTTTCTTTTTTCGGAGCGTCAATTGAGATGCCTGAAATCCTTACCTGTCTATAATTCGGGTCTCAATTTTTCTACCAGAGAAGCCTCTTATTGCTTTTCCCTGTATTCGTCTAAGATCAACGACAGGGGATCGCTGGATCAAATAGTTCAACTTGTTTTCGCTTTCCGGTGATTTCTTCTTTTGATGGTGATATAATGCTTCGGCTGGGTTAAGATTATAGCCAGGCATCGGCCAAAGCAATTGCATAAACAAAAAAGTATAGCCAACAGGTTGAAAGCATACTTACCAAGGCAATTAAAGCTGGAGTGAAAGTGGGGTTGGCCAGACCTTACGGTAACCGATCCAGAATATTGTGTCAATGAATTTTCTGAGCTGGTGCGGTTGGGCATAACCCCTATGCAAGCCATCAAGGCAGGTGCTAAAGTAAATACGGAGGCACTTGGAAAGATAAATGACATGGGAACAATTGAAGTTGGTAAGTTTGCAACTAAAGTGGCCGTAAAGGGCGATCCGATAAAAGACATCAATAAACGTAAAGTTGTGATGAAGGGAGGTAGAGTAGTAAAGTTGGAAAACTAATTTATTAAAATGGTCAATCGCTATGCAGGGGAGATTCACATCAACCCGATCCGAGTGTTACGTAATGAAGACTTTAACAATGAGGGTCAAATCAAAGACATTGAGGGAACACTAGTAGAGGCGATCGAACTCACCAACAAAATAGCTTCCCGTCTAAAAAACATTAAGCAATGGCTGGAACAAAAGAAATATCCGGGGAGTCTCCAATTTAAATTTTCTGAAGGCGGCTATATCAGCATGACTGGTTTGCCGGATAATCAATTGCAGGCCCTTGCAGGGAAAGGACTAATTGAGCTTTACGATTTTGCGAAAGAAAAAGAATGGGTTAAAAAACATGGTGCTCAATTTGGATTAATATGGGAAAACGGACGTTCGGTAGAGATTTAGTTTTGTAATTCCTTATGAATTTATAATGAATTAGATAGGCCACTTAGTTTCCTTTTTTGTACTTTTGAATCATGTTACAGCAGTTCCTTTTGATATTGACGCTTGCGGGAGCAGTAATCTATCTTGGAAGGATATTTTACAAATCCTTTAAAGAAGAAAATTCCTGTGCTTCGGGCTGTGGAAAATGTGCCGCGGGTGCACAAAAAATTAAAGCCTGATCAGGCGTCACTTCTTTCTTTTCTCCCATGATTAATGTTGATGCCGCCTACGAAACGCTGAAAGGAGTTGCGCTTCAAACACCTTTGCAATTCCATAAAAAACTCTCTGAAAAATTTCAGGCAAAGATTTATTTGAAACGGGAAGATCTGCAGGTTGTACGTTCTTACAAGATACGGGGAGCTTATAATTTAATCCATAGTTTATCCCCTGAACAAAGAAGCAACGGTGTAGTTTGTGCCAGCGCAGGCAACCATGCACAAGGCGTTGCTTTCTCCTGCCGGTTATTAAATATCCCGGGTACGATTTACATGCCAGCCATTACACCAAAACAGAAAATCAACCAAGTGAAAATGTTTGGTAACGGATTGGTAGAAATTGTATTGATTGGCGACACCTTTGACGAATGTCAAACACATGCACTCGCCTTTTGCAAAGAACATGACCGGACTTTTATTCCCCCCTTCGATCACCTAAAAGTAATTGAAGGACAGGCCACGGTAGGCAAAGAGATATTAGATGAACTGAAAGTGATTGACTTTTTATTTGCACCTATTGGCGGTGGAGGGTTATCCGCTGGCGTGGGCACTTATTTTAAAACGCGTTCACCCAAAACAAAAATAGTAGGAGTAGAACCAGAGGGCGCACCTTCCATGAAAGAAGCGTTGAAGGCAGGAAAACCAGTGACACTGGAAAAAATTGAACGCTTCGTGGATGGAGCTGCAGTAAAAAAAGTTGGCGAGCTTACATTTAGTCTATGTAAGGATATTTTGAGTGACGTGCTACTGGTGCCTGAAGGTAAAGTGTGCACCACCATTCTGCAGCTTTATAATGAAGATGCGATTGTGGCCGAGCCAGCCGGAGCACTTACCATTGCTGCTTTAGACCAATATGCGGATAAAATAAAAGGCAAAACGGTGGTCTGTATTGTGAGTGGCGGCAATAACGACATCGACCGGATGCAGGAAATCAAAGAGCGATCGCTTTTATACGAAGGCCTCAAACATTATTTTATCGTCCGCTTTGCACAACGGCCCGGAGCCCTCAAAGAGTTTTTGATTTCCATTCTTGGCCCTACCGATGACATTGTCCGCTTTGAGTTCATTCAAAAACACAACAAAGAAAATGGACCTGCCCTAATCGGCATCGAATTAAAATCGAAGGAAGATTATCTTCTCCTTATTTCCAGGATGAAGGAAATCGACCTCAACTATACGGAGATCAACCAAAACGAAAATTTGTTTGAGTATTTGGTGTAGCCCTAATCAAAGTTGGAAGTTAACATTTAATGACGGAAAAAGTGAATTGTCTTCAAGCTGCCAAGTGGAGCTACAGTATTAAATAAAATTATAGGGCTTGAACCAGCGATATTTGTACGGTCAATCCATTAAGCTAAGTACTACTTCTAATAATGAACTTTGTGAGAGGTAATTTGTTAACCCTTATGACTAAAAACTACAATTTATGCAAATACGGAATCTCGGATCACAAGGAATTAAAACCTCACAACTCGGACTTGGCTGCATGGGCATGTCAGAATTTTATGGTGCTGGCAACGATGCTGAATCAACTGCCGTCATCCACCGCGCCATTGAGCTTGGTGTTACCTTTCTCGATACCTCCGACATGTACGGCCCGTTCACCAATGAAGTGTTGGTGGGCAAAGCCTTAAAAGGAAAACGTGATCAGGTTACCCTCGCTACTAAATTTGGAATTGTGCGCGATGCGACTAATCCAACGGTAAGAGGGTTTAATGGAAAACCGGAATATGTTCACCAAGCTTGTGAGGGTAGTTTAAAGAGATTGAATGTGGACATTATTGATTTATACTATTTGCATCGTGTAGACCCAGCTACGCCCATTGAAGAAACGGTTGGCGCTATGGCTGATCTAGTAAAGCAAGGAAAAGTAAAAACCATTGGCCTCTCAGAAGCATCTCCCGCCACCATACGGAGAGCGCATAAAATTCATCCTATTACCGCACTGCAAACTGAATATTCGCTCTGGAGCAGAGAACCGGAAGAAGAATTATTAAATACTTGTAAGGAATTGGGAATTGCCTTCGTGGCCTACAGTCCGCTCGGACGCGGTTTTTTAACAGGTCAGATCAAAAAATTTGAAGACTTTGAGCCTACCGATTTCAGAAGGATGTCGCCCCGCTTTCAAGGCGAGAATTTTCAAAAGAACCTCGATATCGTAAAGAAGCTGGAAATACTTGCCACAAAAAAGGGATGCACCACATCGCAACTTGCCCTGGCATGGGTGATGGCGCAAGGCGAGCACATCTTCCCCATCCCCGGCACTAAACGCATTAAATACCTGGAAGAAAACGTGGATGCCGTTAACGTGAAGTTTTCGAAAGAAGAGTTGGCAGAAATTGATGCCATCGCACCAAAAGGTGCAGCGGCTGGTTTGCGCTACGCGGAGGCTGGAATGAAGTTTGTGAATGCATGATCATTTCGTAATCCAACAGGCGTAGATTTCTGCCTTGCCGTCAACAAAAAACACTGAAAGAATTGTAACTTTGGTTGCCTGATTTTATTGCCATGAATTTGCGGTTCTTTAAATACGTGTCCGTTTACGTCACCGTAGCCGTCATCTTTTTCTCTATGTGGATGGGTGGCATATGGGTGTTCCTCGCACCCATCTATGCATTTGGGATGATCCCTTTGGTAGAATTACTATTTAAAGGCTCACCGGAAAATCTATCGCAGGCTGAGGAGGATTTAGCTAAGAAAGATTGGAAGTACGATTTGATCGTTTGGAGCGTGATGCCAATCCAATTCATCACGCTATTTTATTTCCTTCAACGGGTGAGTGATCCTTCGCTAAAAAACTGGGAGATCATGGGAATGGTCATTGCCTTTGGTATTTCTTGTGGGGTTTTGGGTATTAACGTGGCCCATGAGCTTGGTCATCGCAGCACCAGATATGAAAAGTTATTCAGTAAAATGCTGTTGATGACCTCGCTCTATATGCATTTTTATATCGAGCATAATC
This sequence comes from Cytophagales bacterium, assembly GCA_027317105.1. GTDB lineage: Bacteria > Bacteroidota > Bacteroidia > Cytophagales > Cyclobacteriaceae > ELB16-189. The sequence goes on along the minus strand of DAHVFH010000228.1, from coordinate 36,857 downwards.
GTGGCCATCATAAAAATGTATCGACCAATGAAGATCCTGCCTCCGCCCGTCTTGGTGAAAATATTTATGCATTTTACTTTCGCTCGGTGATCAACAGTTGGATTTCGGCTTGGCACATCGAAGGAGAGCGATTAAAAAATCAACACCGAAAATTCTTGAGCGTTCATAACGAAATGCTCGTCTTCCAATTCATTCAGCTCATTATGCTGATTGCCATCGCTTTGATTTGGAGCTGGACGGTAATGTTTTATTTTGTTGCAGCTGCCATCCTTGGATTTCTGCTACTGGAAACCGTAAACTATATCGAACATTATGGCTTGCGCAGAAAGAAAATGGAAGACGACCGCTATGAAAGAGTGATGCCCATTCACTCTTGGAATTCCGATCACCCCGTGGGAAGGATCATGTTATTTGAATTGACCCGCCACTCCGATCATCACTACATGACCTCACGAAAATTTCAGATTTTAAGACATCTAGATGAGAGCCCGCAGATGCCTACCGGATATCCTGGCATGATGGTGCTTTCGCTCTTCCCTCCACTTTGGTTTAAGGTCATGCACCAAGTCATTGAAAAATATAACCATGCGCATAAACCTGAATAAATGAATGCTCCGCTTATTCTTAAATTTCTAAAAAACCTTTCCAAAAACAACAACCGGGAATGGTTTGAAAAAAATAAATCGGTTTACCTTGAAGCCAAAGTATCGTTCGAAGATTTTTTGGAATCCTTTCACAAAGAACTTTTAAAAATTGACGATACACTAGGAAGCCTGAACCCACGTAAACTGGGTTTTAGAATCTACCGCGATGTTCGGTTCAGCAAGGACAAGCGACCCTACAAAAACAACATGGGCGCAGGTTTTTCGCCTCACGGAAAAATGGAACAAGAGCCAGGCTATTATATTCACCTCGAGCCGGGGAATAAAAGCATGATTGCGGGTGGGATGTATATGCCCAACCCCGAAAACCTTGCGAAGATTCGGCAAGAGATAGATTACAATTCCGATGCGCTCTTAAAGGTTTTGAAAGCGAAAGAATTCAAAAAGAATTTTGATGGCCTTTCCGATTGGGATCGTCTAAAAACGGCACCCAAGGGCTATCCAAAAGATCATCCGCAGATCGAATTATTAAAAAACAAGAGCTTCACTGTGTCTCATTCATTTACCGATGCGGAGGTAATGGACAAGAATTTTCTAAAAAAAGTGATCGTGATCTGCAAACACATCAAACACCTCAATAACTTTTTGAACCACGCGCTCTCCTGACATGCGGTAATCCTCCCACGGCATTAAACCATTTCACTCCCGCATACTCCAACCGTCCATCAAACACAAAAAAAATGAAAAAATTAATTCTTTCGTGCGCTCTGGCTCTGATTGGGCTAAGCGGCTTTGCTCAAAATGGTGGTGGTGGAAGACAACGGAGAACTCCTCAAGAACGGGCCGATCAATACACCGCATTTATTGCCAAAACAGTAACGTTAACTGATGATCAAAAAACAAAGGTAGCGGCTGTAAACCTTAAGTATGCCAACCTGAATGAACAAAACCGATCTCAAGATTCAGGCAACCGCGCAGCAATGATGAAAGCGGTGAAGGCCAATGATGAAGCACGGAATACCGAATTAAAAGGAATTTTGACCGTGGATCAATTCCAAGCTTACGCAACAGCCAAGCAACAGATGGAAGAAAAAAGAAAAGAACGAAGAGGAAAAAATTAATGAGAGATGGAACGTTTACAAAAAAAGCCTTCTGAAATCAGAAGGCTTTTTTTATTTCGTTCTCAGTGCCGAAGGCGGGACTCGAACCCGCATAGCTTGCGCCACACGCCCCTGAAACGTGCGTGTCTACCAATTTCACCACTTCGGCCTTCAAAATTAAAAGTGCCCAGGACTGGACTCGAACCAGCACACCTTGCGGCACTACCCCCTCAAAGTAGCGTGTCTACCAATTTCACCACCTGGGCATGTACAAAAACTCTCGTTCGAGTTTTGAGGGACGGCAAAAGTAAACAGGATTTGAAACTTTACCAATCAGGCGAGTGAGGCTTTTTTTTAGGCGCCTTCTGGGCAAGATATTGAACCATCTTGGCATATTCCGTGTGCTCCTTATGCCCAATGTTGATCTTCGTTCCATCGGCAAACCGAATTTGAAGCTCCTTATACTCCGAATTCTTTCCGGTCTTCACTCTATTTTCTATCCAACTGGCAACCTGATCAAGCCGATAAACCTTGCTTTGGCGTAACATCGGGTAGTCAATTTGAATCTGATTATTGCCTAACCGCAGGATTTTGTAACGAAGGAAGATTTTATAGAAAACAAAAATCCCAATGGGCACCATGATGGCAATTACCGCATAATTGTACCAGGCAATCAGCTGTCCCTTGAAGATGGCAATGGAATTCATGGCCACCACTACAATGGTAATGAGCAGAAAAAAGACAAAAGAGGAGACCGTGCTGGTCTTGGGTTTGGAAGTAATCAAAGAAAATATTTTTTTTCAAAGATCAGTCTCGCTGTCGTAAAATCAAAATTTTCTGTCATGCCGGACGTGCGGCCAGCTTTTTAATATGGATCAAATACCGAGCGCCAGCATCCCGTAGTGGGGAGCATGAACATCGGGCTTCCGGCATTCGGAGACCTCAGCCGAAATGGCCCTAATAAGGAATGGAGACTTGACAAATTATGCAAATAAAAACCGGGAGAGCATAATCAAGCTCCAGACAACCACCAGTCCGCCAACGCCAATAAACATTGATTTTACCGGGAGTTTTCCAGCCAGTCGGGCGGCAAAAGGTGCAGCAATTGTACCGCCAACAATTAACCCTAAAATAATTGGCCAGTGATTGATGCCCAACATCGAAAAAAAAGTGATCGCACTGGCCAACGTAATAAAAAATTCTGTAATGCTCACCGAACCAATCACATATTGTGGACTCCTTCCCTTTGAAATCAGTGTGCTGGTTACCAGCGGACCCCAGCCTCCCCCACCGAAGGAATCAAGAAAACCGCCAGCACCCGCCAGCCAGCCTACTCTTTTCACCTTCTCTGCAATTCGCGTTTTCTTAAAAGCTGCTCGAAGAATCTTTGTACCTAGGAATAGGGTGTAAACCGCCAGTGCTGGACGCATGTAATTGGCGTATTCATTTCCAAAACGCGAAAGCAAATACGCCCCCGCTATTGCACCAAGGACTCCGGGGATTAATAACTTTTTAAACAATTTCTTGTTGACGTTACCAAATTTATAATGGCTGTATCCGGAAACACCACTTGAAAACATTTCCGCGGTGTGAATACTTCCACTTATCGCGGGCAGATTCACACCAAGCGATAAAAGAATTGTTGTACAAGTGACTCCGTAACCCATTCCCAATAATCCGTCAACCATCTGGGCAAGAAAGCCTGCCCCTATCATCCAATAAAATTTTGAATCGATACTAAATGCAAATTCCTTCAAGTCGCCAATCAAATTGGAAAAAGGAATGTAGGAGAGTACCAAATGCCCCAGGAACATGAAGAAGAATGCAAAAAGGGAATACGAAGCGATCCGTCTCCATTGCCTTTCGCTGAGAGGAGGTGATGGGTTTCCTTTCTGCGCCACTAATGTCTCCGTGATCTTATTTAACTGGATGATCTTTTCTGCGAAATTGCCGTTCAACTTGTTTCTTATCAGGTGCATATTTTCCAACAAGCCATCGACCTGATCGGGCAGCGAATCGGCATAAATCTCTTTCAATCGCTTGGCAATAGTAGGCGACTTTCCATTGGTTGAAATCGCAATTTTTAAGTTTCCTTTCTTCACCACGGAGCCGAGATAAAAATCGCACAGCTCAGGCTTGTCGGCCACATTAATTAATATCCGTTTTTCTTTTGCATCTTTTTGAACAACCTTACTTAATTCAGGATCATTAGTCGCCACAATAACTAGATCGATCGTGTTCAAATCTTCCGATTGGTATTCCTTTTTAATCCACTGGATGTTATCGTATTTCCTAGCCAAAAGCTTAACAGGTTCGCTGATCGACTTTGCTACAATTTTTATTCGGGTGGCCGGAGAGTTGGTTATCACTGCGTTTAGTTTCTCAAGACCAATCACGCCACCACCCACAATCAATAATCGAAGGTGCTCCAGTTTAAGAAAAACAGGAAAGAGATTATTGGTTTCTTTTATAGGTGCGAGCACAGTGACTTCGGTCATGAAAACTCAGTTTAATTTTATTTCGCGAAGGGCATAGTCACCAAAACTTTCACCCATTCTTCTTTCCAATCTATATCGGCCAAGCCAACCATCGAGTTCCATTAAAATAGATTCTTCGTTGAGATTTTCTTTGTAGGGCCTATTCAACCTTTGCCCCGAACGATCGCCACCAAAATGCAAATTGTAATGACCTAGTGCAGTTCCCACTAACCCGATCTCGGCTACGTACGGCCGTGCACATCCGTTAGGGCAGCCCGTCATCCGGATAATGATTTCTTCTTCTTCCAAAAAATATTTTTTCAGGATCGGTTCTATTTTAGAAATGAGTGTGGGAAGATAGCGTTGCCCCTCTGCCAACGCCAGCGGGCAAGTATTCAACGCCACACAGGCCATCGAATTTTTTCTCAATGAAGAAGAAGCTTCTGTATTTGCAACTACACCGAATTGATTGAGTATCTCTTCAACTCCCGATTTATCCTGTAGATCAACATCCGATAGAATAACATTCTGATTACAAGTAAATCGAAAATTGGCCTTACCGGTCTTCGCCACTTCCAATAGTGCCGATTTCAACTTAACTTTTCCCTCATCGGTGATGCGACCATTTTCAACAAAGGCGGTGTAATGCCACACATCCTTGTCATCCGAAACCCAACCGAAATAATCTTTCCTTGAAGTGAACTGATACGGCCTTGCTTCTTGCAACTCGAATCCCACTCGTCTTTCCAATTCTTCTTTGAACCAATCTAATCCTACCCGATCCAAGGTATATTTTAAACGTGCCAATTTCCGATCTGAGCGGTTGCCGAAATCACGTTGAATCGTAACAATCTCGTAAACGGCTTTCAATGTTCTATCTTCCGTGTCGCTAAAGCCAATCACGGTGGCCAAGCGAGCATACGTATTTGTATTTCCATGTGTGGTCGAGAGCCCACCACCAATGGCGATATTGAAACCAAGGAGTTTATTGTTTTCAATAACGGCTATCAATCCAATGTCGTTGGCAAAAACATCCACATCATTATTCGGAGGTATGGCAATGGCGATTTTAAATTTCCGTGGCAAATACCGATCTTCATACAGTGGATCTTCTTCAACCTTACGATCCACGATTTTTTCCTGATCAAGCCAGATTTCATAGTACGCCTTTGTTTTCGGCATCAGGAGTTGACTGATTTTATCAGCATATGCGAATACCTCTTCGTGGATAGGCGATTGAATCGGATTGGAAGTACACAGCACATTGCGATTGATATCACCACAAGTGGCAATGGAATCTAACTCAGCCGCATTGAATGCTGCGATCGTTGGTTTAATCTTCGATTTGATCAAGCCATGCAATTGAATGGTTTGCCGTGAAGTAATTTTGATAACTCCCGTGGAGTTCTTCCCTGCAATCTCGTGCGAGGCGATCCACTGCCGCGGGGTAAGGAAACCTCCCGGTAGGCGAAGGCGGATCATAAAAGAATATAATCGGTCTAACTTTTTGGCGGCACGTTCTTCACGTTGATCGCGGTCATCTTGTTGATACATGCCGTGAAACTTGATCACCGCCTGATCGTCTTCCCGAATTGCACCCGTGATCTCATTATAAAGACTTTCTATGATCGATCCCCGCAGTCCGCTACTTTCAGTTTTAATTTTTTCTATTGGTGATAAATTCTTTGCCAACATGATTTTTTATTTGACTCCTTAATTTAAATTTCGCGAGCTAGTAACCAGCATCCAGAATTCAATACACATCCTTCTGATACCGACCATCTTCTTTCATTTGATTAAGATAAGCCTGCGCTTCTTCTGTTGTTTGCTTTCCGAACTGTTCCACAATCGTGACTAATGCACGTTCTACATCATCAGCCATTGGCGATTTTGCACCACACATATAGAGGTGTGCGCCCGATTCCAACCAATCGAAAACAGCTTTGCCCTCTTCAAGCATTTTATGCTGCACATAAATCTTCTCTTCCTGATCACGCGAAAAGGCAACATTTACTTTCGTTAACACGCCAAGCTGTACGTAGTTTTGAATTTCTGTTTGATAGAGAAAATCCGACTCGAAATGCTGATCGCCATAAAACAACCAATTACGTCCGCTGGCACTGGTAGAATTTCTTTCTTCAATAAAAGATCGGAAAGGGGCAACGCCTGTGCCCGGACCAATCATGATCATATCCTTTTCGGAATCAGGAAGTTTAAACTCAGAATTTTTGTGAATGTAAAATTCCAGGTGCGCATCGACTGGAAGGCTTAAGAGATAATCGGAACACAATCCATATTCCACTTCATCGGAAACAGAAAAGCAATTCCGAACAACGGTAAGATGCACCTCATCTTCGTGGGCTGCTAAAGAAGAAGCGATAGAATACAACCGGGGTGCGATCGGCTCTAAAATACCGATGACTTCTTCAAACTGCGCGACATCTTTTGTCGGATAGATTTTGATTAGGTTTAATAAATCCATTCGGGTAACCGGTATCGCCTGACCAACGATAGTCGCATATTGTTTTACAAGACGTTCAGGTAAATAGGCAATATTTACTTTTCTTGTCAACAAATCGTATACGGTGATCTCTTCTTTGCGATAAGCGATTTTTTTAGTTGGATCAATACCCGTCTCATCAAGGATTGCATTCACTAACACCAAACGATTTTGTGGAATTAATCCCAGGGAATCCCCTGGCTCGTAGGCTACACCCGAAGCGGACAACTCAATATGATGCGTCTGTTTTGCAGAGCCTCTTCCATTGAGATTGGTGTTCGATAAAATTACGGCTTCATAATTTTTCTTACCATTTACTTTCGGAGAGACGATTTTTTTTTGATTGGAAGTCGATTTAGGATCTATGGTTTTGGTCACATTTTCAATCCAAGTATTGGCCACATCTTCGAAGTCCGTATCACATTTCTCTAGTGGCAACAGTCTTGAGCCACCAAGTTCACCCAATCGTGCGTCTAAGTCTTCTCCGGCCTTACAAAATAAAGGATAGGCTGAATCGCCCAACGCCAGCACAGCGTACCTCAATTCATTCAAGGCAAGTGAATTGTTGTGGATATAATCAAAAAAGTTCTTGGCCGTAGCAGGTGGCTCACCGTCACCGTGGGTACTGATTACTAACAACAAATATTTTTCCTTTTGAAGATCGGCCAACCGGTATTGATCTATCCCTTGCAACTTTATTTGTGCGCCCTTCTGTTTTAGTTGTTTGGCAAAACCAGAAGCTACTTTTTTTGAATTTCCGGTATCGGTTCCAAATACGATGGTAAGCTTCTGCGTGAAGGTAGGCTGAACGGGTGCAACCCCTGTTCTTGAATTCACAAGCCCCGACAAATAGCCGTTGATCCAGATCAATTCTTTTTCTGTAGAATCTTCGATCAGTTCTTTCAGCTTGCTTAGTTTAGTTTCTGCAATCATCAGCGTCAGGCGATTTGACTAATGGGTTTCACAATTGGATTGAAATAACTTGTAGAGGCCATGCTATTGGGTATCCACTGAAATTCTTCGTGCAAAGCGGCCACCCGCCCGATGATGATGATGGTAGGCGAAGTGAAACGCAGTCCTTTCATTTTGTTTTTGTATTCTGTCAAATTAAAAAGATGAACATTTTGAAGGGACGTAGTGGCTTGCTCAATAATGCTCAAATATTTCTCTTGCGAAATCCCATAGTCGAGGAGCTTTTCTACTAACGTATCGAGTGCTTCGGATGACATGTAAAACACAAGGGTATCATCCGTTTCAGCCAGTTCCTTCCAGGTTTTTTCCGTAACGATCGTACTACGATGGTAAGCCAAAAAACGAACAGCCGAAGAATAACCTCTGGCGGTAAGCGGAATTCCGGCATACGCGGCTGCTCCTGAAGCGGCCGTTACGCCCGGCACAATTTCGAATTGAATCTTATGTTCCACCAAGGTCTTCAGTTCATCCAGCACATTAGAAAAGAAAGTAACATCTCCCCCCTTTAACCTCACCACCAAGGGAAATTGCTTAGCATACTTCACAAGGAGTTTATTAATAGATTCCTGAGGTGTTGAATATTCCGTACCCGCTTGCTTGCCCACGTTGATAAGAATTGCTTCGGGGTTTAAATTTTGGGCTACTAATTCCGGGCTAACCAGTCGATCGCAAATAACCACATCCGCTTGTTGCAAATAGCGCAACGCCTTTAGTGTGATCAGCTCTGGATCGCCAGGACCAGCTCCTGCTAAAATTACTTTACCAGAAATACTATGGTTCATTTTAAATTCAAATTTTCTTAAGATAGATGCTCCTATTTACTGCCAACCCGTGGCTGCCTACTCCCTACTTTTGAGTTCTCTCATTCAGAAATTGCATCACTGTATCATACAAGCCGCCACTGTGACATTACTTGTTTCGTCAATCAAAATTGCGCTACCACTCGATCTCAATTTTTTATACGAATCAAACGCGATCGGGGATGACGTTTTGATGGTTGCCTTGAAGACGTCATTCAACCTTATTTCTTCCGATGCAAATTGCTTTTCGAGGGTGTTCACGTTGAGCTTGTACTCAATTTCTTTCACCATGCTTCTCACCACTTTGCTGTTGCTTTGCAAAAAGTATTTATTCCCCGGCAACAAGGGTTTAGTATCCATCCAGCACATCATCACTTCCAAGTCTTGCGAAACGATCGGCTTGTTTTCACTTTTTACAATCACATCGCCACGACTCACATCAATATCATCTTCTAGGTGCAGCACCACACTTTGAAGTGCATAGGCCTCTGCTACTTCAACACCACCAGATTCAATGGCTTTTATTTTACTTTCCAAACCAGATGGCAATACGGTGACGGCATCTCCTCGCTTGTATCCTCCACTCATGATCTTCCCGGCATAGCCCCGATAGTCGTGAAGCTTTTCTGTTTGTGGGCGAATCACATACTGTACAGGCATTCGCGCATCTGTATAGTTGATGTCATTTTGAATTTTTACGGTTTCGAGGTAGTGCAACAGTGGATCACTTTCATACCACGGCATATTAGTAGAACGGTCAACAATGTTATCACCAAGCAATGCACTCAATGGAATGTACTTTACCTCTTTCAGATTAAGTGATTTAGTAGCGGCCGTATAGTCAATAACGATGTTGTTAAATACATCTTGAGAATAGCCAACCAAGTCCATTTTGTTGATGGCTACAACGATGTGGGGTATTCCAATCAGCGAAGCAATGAGCGTATGCCGCATGGTTTGTTCCTCTACACCATTACGTGCGTCAATTAAAATGATAGCCAGGTTAGCATTCGATGCCCCAGTCACCATGTTGCGCGTATATTGGATATGCCCCGGAGCATCGGCTATAATGAATTTTCTTTTTGGAGTCGAGAAATATTTATAGGCCACATCGATGGTGATCCCTTGCTCGCGTTCTGCCCGGAGCCCATCGGTGATCAGGGACAAATCCAACGTACCATTCAATTTATTTTTTCCATGCGATTTGATTGCATCAATCTGGTCGACCATTATTGATTTGCTGTCGTACAATAGTCTTCCGATGAGCGTGCTTTTCCCATCGTCAACACTCCCTGCCGTTATGAATCTTAAAATATCCATTGGTTTGTTTTAATAAAAAATAATTCTATTTGATAGACTCGTTACTTCATTTTAATAGTGAAACCAAATCAATCCTGGTCAAAAATATCCGTTCTTCTTTCTGTCCTCCATGGCGGCTTCAGAAACTTTGTCGTCAATGCGCGTTTCCCCACGTTCGCTAATATTCGTGGCGATGATTTCATTCACAATGTCATCAATGGCCGTGGCTTCTGACTCCACCGCGGCAGTGCAGGTCATGTCGCCAACGGTGCGGTAGCGCACTTTCTTTTTTAGGATTTTGTCTCCAGCCTCTCTTTTGATAAAAGGAGAAGTGGCAATCAATTGACCTTGATATTCGATGCATTCGCGCTCATGTGCAAAATAAATGGAAGGCAATTCCATTTTTTCTCTTCGGATATAATTCCAAACGTCCAATTCCGTCCAGTTGCTGATCGGAAAGGCACGCACGTTTTCACCTTTTTGAATTTTGCCGTTGTAGATATTCCAAAGCTCCGGACGTTGCCGCTTCGGATCCCACTGTCCAAATTCATCGCGCACAGAAAAGATTCGCTCTTTCGCTCTGGCCTTTTCTTCATCGCGTCTCGCACCACCGATTAAGGCATCGAACTTAAATTCCTCAATCACATCCAGAAGCGTATAGGTTTGAAGGGCATTCCGACTGGCAAATTTTCCTACCGGTTCTGTCAACTTCTTTTCCTTAATTGTATCGGCCACGTGTCGCACCACCAATTTTTCGTCAAGCTTCTTTACCAAGCTATCTCTAAAGTCAAGTGCTTCTTGAAAATTATGGCCGGTATCAATATGGACAAGCGGGAAAGGAAATTTTCCGGGACGAAAAGCTTTTTCTGCCAAGCGCACAAGGGTGATGGAGTCTTTGCCGCCAGAAAACAGAAGGGCTGGCCGCTCAAATTGTCCTGCCACTTCGCGCATAATGTAGATCGCCTCTGACTCCAATTGATCCAAATAATCCAGTTGATAATTCATATTAATATATTATTCCTACCGATTTAGTGGACAAATGTAAAAATTCAATTTATATTTACGGCCATAAGGAAATGTTTTTATTTTTTTAACCAATTAAGTATGACTAAAAACTTGATTAAAAAGTCTTCAACAGTTACATGCTAACGTTTGCAATAACTTATGGTCAATAAAAGTAGACCAGGTAAAATGATAAACGTCTTTGCGAGCACCAGTGATAGATTGTGTGAAGGCGCGAAGCAATCTCCATTTTTGGGGATCGCTTCTCACTTTCCCGTACGCACGTAGCGCTCGCGATGATGTTCAATTTTTTGTCTTACATGACTTCATTAAATAATCCTACTCACTAAATGGACTTCAATCTTAAACCATCCTTGACTGATTTACTAGCAGTTGCAAGCAGCATGGAACCTGCTGACGGGCTTGCTTATTTTTCAAACCTGTTTCCCAATAAAGTTACTTTTTCAAGCAGCTTTAGTGAAGAAGACCAGGTGATCACTCATACTATTTTAGATAAAAGACTTAATATCGAAATATTTACGTTGGACACCGGACGGATATTTCCGGAAACTTATTCTGTTTGGAGCCGAACGAACGAGCGCTACAACACCACGATAAGAGCGTATTTCCCTAACGATGCAAGCATTGAAAAATATGTGAATAAAAAAGGACCTAATGCTTTTTACAATTCCGTTGCTGATCGAAAAGCCTGTTGCTTTATCCGGAAAGTAGAGCCGTTGCACCGAGCGTTGAAAGGCAAATCCATTTGGGTAACCGGTTTGCGTACAGAACATTCGCCTGAAAGAAAAAATCTCGAAGTAGTGGAATGGGACGAAGCCAATTCGATCATCAAATACAATCCATTGCTACACTTTACTACTGAAACAGTGAAAGAAATCATTAAGAAAAATTCGATTCCTTACAACTCCCTTCACGACAAAGGCTTTGTGAGTATTGGCTGTGCGCCTTGCACCAGAGCCATTGTGGCCGGGGAAGATTTTCGCGCGGGACGCTGGTGGTGGGAAGACAGCAGTAAGAAAGAATGTGGCCTGCATGCCCGTTAGTTCATTTCCTTTGGACGATCAAGCAGTGTGCACGTTTGAAACGCGTGATCCTTTTTTGCATGTGGAGTTTTTTACCGGTGATAGAGGGCTTTTGTATTTGCATAGCATAACACCCACCAATCATAAAATTTCATAAATATCCAGTAAGTTCAGTCATTTTTTCAATTTATTCGTCCACCGATTGGCCTCCTGTTGTAATTTGATTTTTCCGTTAGCCAGTTGCTGCGCTAATTTTTCATTCATTTTTCCTTTGGACGTGAAATGATAATAGCCGCAGTCTTCACATTGATAGAATGCCACTGGTCCGGTGCCTGCATAATTATTTCTTGCATGCGCATCAATCAAAGCGTCTTCAGCTAGGTTTTCTGTTAAATAGACTCGTTTACCAGAAGAACACTTGACCATATCTAAGAATTAAAAAGTTTTGGTTAAGTTCAGCTTATCACAAATAATGATCTGTTACTCTTGATGAACTCGGCTATTGAATTACTTTGTTTCACCAAAATCTCTATCAACTTATTTTTACGACAGTTACCAACCAAAAGCCAAACAATTTTAGTAGGAAGTCCAAATGTATTGAACAAGTGTAAAAGCCTTTGTCTTTAGTTGCAAATGTAAACTGATTTTTTCCCGCTAAGTCGAAAACTTGTTTGTCGGTGAAACGCTCCCTATTCAAATCAACAACATGCTTCGATTCAGGGAAATAAAGATTCAGCGTTTGAGGGAGGGTAACGCACAGATTATTATCAAAAAGCAGTTTTGAGTGCACAGATCAGGAGGCAATCTTAAGAATCCTATTTTCAGCATCATAAGCCAAACAAGCCTGAATATCTTCCCTCGTTAACATCGGAAAATGCACGATAATTTCTTCGATTAAATCCCCTGCGGCCAAATAACTTAGCACATCATATACCGTGATTCGCAGCCCCCGGATACAAGGTTGCCCGCTGCGCTTTCCTTCTTCTAACGTAAGGTGCTTTGAATAATCAATCATAATCAAAGATAATAAAATTGCACTAAATATGACTTTGCCCTCTCGCTTCGGAATCAAATAATCTCAAAATACCTTTTCATCTCCCAGTCGGTGACAGGCTTAAGATGTTGGCGCCACTCCCAATCTCGGGTTTGCACAAAATGCTCGGTGAATTGTTCGCCCAGAATTTCTTTTACTACCGAAGACTGTTTCATCTTTTCCGTTGCTTCATGCAATGTGGTCGGTAACGTGCCGTGTTCGTAATCGCGGTAGCCGTTGCCAACGGTTTGGGGTTGCAGCTTCATTTTCTTTTTGATGCCATACAAACCGGATGCCAAAGCAGCCGCCATCGCCAGACAAGGATTGACATCGGAGCCAATTACGCGCGTCTCCAACCGACACGATTTGGCACTTCCGTTCAACACTCGTAAAGCCACCGTGCGATTGTCGATGCCCCAGGTCAGGGTGGTGGGTGCCCACGCTCCTTCCACCAACCGTTTGTAACTGTTGATCGTGGGTGCATACATTGGCAGAAGGTGTGGGAGACAATACAATTGCCCTGCGATGTAACTCTTCATCAACGCACTCATGCCACGATTAGCTTTTGCATCGTGAAAGAGATTTTTCTTGGCGGCTTTGTCCCACAGGCTCTGGTGTACATGGCCGCCACAGCCGGGAAGATTTTCACTGATCTTTGCCATGAATGTGGCCATGATCCCATGTTGGTAAGCAATTTCTTTCACGGCAGTTTTGAAAAGCAAGGCACGATCCGCTGCTTCTAAAATTCCAGAGTAGGGAATAGCAGCTTCCAAAACGCCTGGACCGGTTTCCGTATGAAGGCCTTCGATGGGGACATCGAATTTTTTTAAGAGATCAAAAAGATCAGAGAAAAATGGATTTCGCAACGTGGTGCGCAAAATAGAATACCCAAACATGCCTGGCGAGATTGGCGTGAGGCCCTTGTAGTTTTTGTCGCGGGCACTCTGCGGGGTTTCAGTAAAATTGAACCACTCAAACTCCTGTGAGAAAAAAGGTGTGAACCCTGCTTGAGAAGCATCCTTCAAAACTTTTTTTAATAATTGGCGCGGACAAACATAAGAAGGCTTTCCTTTTTCATCAACCAGTTCACCAAGAAAAAAAGGCAAATCATTCTCCCAAGGTATTTTCCTGAATGTACTAATGTCCAACCGTGCAGGTGTATCAGGGTAACCCGTGTGCCAGCCCGTGAACTTTACATTGTCGTAGGCCACATCATTGGCATCCCAACCAAAGATGACATCGCAAAACGTAGTACTTCCATTGATAATAGTTAGGAATTTTTCAGTGGAAATATATTTTCCACGAAGGATGCCATCAATATCTGCGTAAGCTATTTTTACTTTTCCAGAAGGATGGGATTTTACGTAGTCGATGATGGCACGGGAATTCATCTTGATTTCTGATTTTAAGCTTTAATTTAAAAAATTGAACTACGATATTTTGATCTCAATAGCTGCTGTTTTATCTGTGTTATTAATTTACCACAAAGGGCACAGAGCTAGTACCCACAGAGAGCCACAGAGATAATAATTACAAGATACGACTAATGAATTATTATTTAATCATTTTAAAAGCTATGAAGCTCAGTCCGAGAATTAAAAAATAAATCAAAGCAAGTGTTCCATTATAAAAAGCCATGGCCAAAAAAGAGCACGAAGCAATGACCAATGCGGCAACCGGAAAGTAAGGATAGAGCGGTACGCGGAAATGTCGTGCAAGCGAGGGCTCTTTTACCCTTAGCTTTAAAAGGGAGATCATGGAGATGATGTATAACGTGAGTGCGCCAAAAACGGAAATGGTGATGATCTCTCCCGTCTTGCCGGTGAGCAAGGCGACAATACCGATCAGCATGTTTACGAAAAGTGCATTTGCTGGAGTCTGAAAACGCGGATGGATTTTTCCAAGAAGAGCAGGCGCGTAATTGGCGCGGCCGAACTCCATGGTAGAGCGACCAGCGGCCAACATAAGCCCATGAAACGATGCCACCAGTCCAAACAATCCAACCGTAATCAATAAATTATACTGCCAGTTGTTGGTACCCACGATACGAGCCATTGCCAGTGGTAGAGGTGAATCAGAGGTAGTGCCGTCCGCTTTAAATACAATGGCTTCCCATCCGGCAATACCGATGGAACCGGTGAACGTGAGCAGGCATAAAACTACCAGCGTGAGAATTGCCGACCCAAACCCGAGCATGATCGTGCGCTTTGGGTTGATGGTTTCTTCGGCAAGGTTGGCCACCCCTTCGATGCCCAAAAAAAACCAGATGGCAAACGGCACAGCCGCTAAAACACCGGGCCATCCGTTTGGAAATGAATTTTGTTGGAGATGGGCTAATTCAAAGTGTTGAAAGGTGATCCCACAAAATAAAAACACAGCTGCTACGGCCAATGTCGTAACGCCCAATTCAAAAACTGCGGCAATCTGCACGCCCGCTACATTTAATAAAAAGAAAACGAAGTAAGCGATGATCGCGATGACGAGGACCGGAACGTTCGGGAAAAAAATATTGAAATAAGAGCCTAACGCAAAAGCAATGGCCGGAGGCGCAAAAATGAATTCGATGTTTTGTGCCATGCCGGCAATGAACCCAAGATCATTGCCCAAGGCTCGTCTCGCATAGTCAAATGCGCCTCCAGACTTTGGAATGGCACACGCCAACTCCGTGTAGCTGAAGGTGAACGTGACATACAAAATAATGATGAAGAAAAGCGCGATGGCCATGCCCAGGGTTCCTCCTTTTTCCAGGCCGAGGTTCCATCCAAAGTAATTGCCGGAAATCACATACCCCACGCCAAGGCCCCAGACCATGAGGGGTGAGAGCGTACGCTTTAGTTCGGAAGAGGACATTGGGAGTAGTTATTAGTTATCAGTTAATAGTTAATCGAGCGAACAATAATTTAAGAAACCTTGCCTTCATACCAATTTCTCCTCTAATAAATCTTTCCAAACGATGAATCCCTTTCTATCATCTGAATAGTCATGATGCACCCGGTTAAAATTATCAGGAGCGTTTTCAATAAATGATTGTCGGCCTTTGTTTCTAATCGTATTCAAATCTTCGTCTATTAGCTTTAGTATTGTAGGTAATTTTCTTTTGTCAGCGTCAAAATACCAGATATAGGTTGCTTCCTCGGTGTCAAGCGTCTCCAATACGATATGATAATATTCTTTGCCTTTGAGTAGAAACACAAAAGAAAAAGGGCTTAATACAAATCTTAATTCTAAGATTGTTTTTTCATGTTTAGCTGCCAAATATATAAGTTGCTTCTTATGTCTGTAATTGTTGTTAAGTATGTCACTCAACAGATCTTCTCCGGAATTGTACAAACCTTGCCTATCAACCTGCAATTGATTTAGGTCGATTAACTCGGTTGAGTCTTGATGTTTCTGCTTCTCAAGAAAGTGCTTAGTAATAAATTTGAATTTAACTCCTTCAATAATCTCTCTTGATATTTTCGAAACATCTGTAGATGTAGCAAGCTGCGATACGATCTTCCCATTCTCAAATTCGGCATAAATATTAATCTTGATATTTTTAGATTTGAGTGCTTTAGCAAAGTATGGCTTTAGGACTTCAAACTCTTGCCTCATATCAAGATTTTCAATATCAAAATCAATGTCCGTCTGCATCTGCTCTATTCTAGATTTGAATGTGACACTTCCATATTGAAACTCCAGTTTTTCAATGGGTATTCTTATTTGTCGGTCTATTTTGATAACATCGGCTGGTTTAACCGATTCTGCCTCTACGGGATCGTCAAACAAAGTTGGGAGTCGTTCAATCTTTCTGTAATACGTGTTTCTCTTTAAAAACAACTTGTTCAGGTAATCAATCTTTATGTCCCTGTAGTCATAAATTGCCGGTGCAATTTCTGATCGTTGCACTCGTCCAATATATTGAACCAACTTTCCTTCGAAAGAGAAAGGATATACCAAAAAAAGACAATGGACATCTTGTATGTCTGTTCCTTCTCCAAAGAACTGTCCGGTAGTAATGAGTGCCTGATAGCTACCTTCTTTAACTGTCTTCCATTTTAATTTTCTGCTGCTTTCAGAATCATCCCCACTTAAGGTTATCGTTTCATAGAACTGTTTCAGGTATTGGTTAAGTGTATCAATATGCTCCTTCCGTTCTGTTATAATTATTACTTTATTTCCAGAATCAAGTTCTTTCTTTATATCCTTCAACACTAACTTGTTCCTTGATGAATCGTGGGCAATGATTTTCGATAAGGTTTCAAACCTGTCAGTTTTTGAGTTAAAGGGTACATCAAGTTCCGTGTTTCGAATAATCACTTTTGGTTGTCGCAGATTGGGGACATCAGCCGTTTTAATTTCTGAAATAATCTCACCCAGGTGAATGAAAATAATTTTATCATCATTATATTTTCTGAATGGCGTTGCTGTTAATCCATACAGATAGTAGGAGTTAAATTTTGATAAAGTTATCCTGAAAGTTTCAGCTGGAATGTGATGGCATTCGTCAAGAATTATGGTTCCGAATGAATTTACCAGTTCATTGTATTCAGGCTTCTGTAATTCTTTCGTAAGGCTTTGTATAGTGGCAACGGTTATCTGCTTACCAGGCTTATTCTTTCCTTGTCCGATTTTACCAATTTCATGTTTAGGTATTCCCAAAAAAGTCTCTATTCTTTCCAACCACTGTTCAGCCAGTTGTTTCCGGTGGACAATTATCAATGTCGGTTGTTGTTTGTCTGCAATTATTTTAAGGGCGATAACTGTTTTACCTGAGCCAGGGGGAGCAACAATAACTCCAATGTCTTTTCTTGATACAGCATTGATTATGGATATCTGATACGGTTTCAATTGGGCGTGGAATGAAAATGCTGTTGGATCAACCCTCCTGCGGTTATCAATAAATTCATAATCAAGATTTTCCTCTTTGCAATACCGTAATAGTTTCCCGGCAAAACCCCTTGGAATTATTAATTCCTCTTCTTTATCTTCAATAAACCTGAAATACCTTTTGGTGTCATAGGTATTTCTTCCTGACTTCTGCTTAATAAAAAACTCTGCATTTGTAAAGTTCAATTCCTCTTTTAAAAAATTGGTCAATTTCCAAGTCAGGCCATTACGATTAATACGAATCGAATTAGATAAATTGATTTGTAGTTTGCCGATAGGATTTTGAACAGTATTTGTTTCGGCTATTCCGGCATATAAATCATCCAATTTCGATTTGGGTATGCGAATGACATTTTTTAATAAGTTCCATTGGTCTTGTATAGGTTCTAACGTATCAGGATTGATGAAACAACTGTTACCTTGTTCCCAAGTAGGCTTATATAACGGTAGGGCAATCAGGTTGCCCAATCCTTTTCCTGAATGAAAATCCTGATTGGGAAATAATCTATCAAACGATCCCTTATCGAATGGTGAGAAAATTCTAATTTTCTCAAGAATAGAGATGAATATTTTTCTGCTCCTCAGTGCCTGATAGGGCTGCTCAAAGAATATCCATACGTGACCGCCTTTGCCAGATCGTGACCGCTCAAGGTAAGTAGTAATTCCTTTCTCCAGGCACGCATTTATAAAAGCCCGACATTCCTCATCCCATTTTTCTCCATCAAAATCAGCGGCAATAAACCAGGAGGTATTATCAGTAAGTAAAGGATAAATACCAATGAGTTGATCTCCCTTCAGGTGTTTTTCAATCTGGTCATCGGTAAAGGCTAAATAGGTTTTGTCTTTGTAGTTCTGAAATGTTCCACCTTTTGCTTTATGTGCCCGATAAAAACAGGGGTCGAAAGAGTGGGCAGGAATATATCCGCTTTTGCTTCCCTTTTCCCAACGAATGGCAAAGACATCCTCTCGTCCTTTAAAAACGGATTTGAAAAGTATAGCCTGTTCGTCTAATAATGTAGGTGTTGGCATGATCAGTTTTCATTTCTTATTGAGCCATTTTAACGCGACACCGATGCAGTTTCGGTGAACCAAAGCACTCCCTAACTGAGATTCTTGATTGCTATCGAAATACAGTTTCATTCTGCAACTATTGCCAATCGAAGAGCCTATTTTAAGAAATGGTTATAAAAAATATCGCCTAGCTCATCATGGAAACCCCAGCCAATATCAGAAGTATCATCGACTATCTTATTTGCCCTTGCTTTAAAATTATTTTGCAAACCAATAGACTGGCATAAGTGACCAGCATCACGGAACATTCCTGCAACGCTGTTATAAAAGGGTTCATCAATATCCCCAAAATCATTTGTAAATCGCACACCACATTCCACATAATAAATCATCGCATCAATAAGCGATTCCCCATCAGGTGAAAGTTTCTTAAAATCGGTGATGGCCTTTCGCGCATCTTTAAGCCGAAGTTTGTACCCTCGTGTTGGGTAAAAGCAATGAAGCACAGCATTCTTAACCTCTTCTGCTTTCTTTGAGTTGTCGGGATTAAGAGAGAAATCGTAATACGATTTTACCTCTTTATATTTCTTGCTCAACTCTATAATCTGACCAATCAACTGCTCTTTGGTAAATATTGAAAGGTAATTTTTCAGCCCCACTGGTTTTGATTTTTTAATTTCTTCTCCCATGGATGCCTATTTACCTTTCTTCTTTGCTTCATGCTCCCTCGAAATCTTTTCTCTTCCCTTCAGATCTTTCTCCGTCAAATTGTGGCTCGTTAGTTCAGTTGCAAAATCTTTTGCTTTCAAAGTAAGTGTAGCCAGAAAATCTGCTAGTGGACGAGAGTCGGGCACAAGCATCTTTCTTTTCATATCACCTGTATTAAACCTCCAAACAATGCCTGGTCTCCTTTGCTTCGAATGATGGCAAAATCCTTTTCATCAACGCCTCGCTGGTAGATGATCCCGGACAACTTCTTTTCAGATTTGGATAGTTTTTCACGTGCCGTTACGCGTGCCAAATCCAGCAAGCGCTGCTCAATAATTTCTTGCTTTCTCGTTTGTACCGCAAAATAAGTTTGAGCAAATGCAATTTCGGGCTTATTCGAATCTCCGTTTTGGGCCATGAGATAACAAGCGTAACGAGTAAGGCCAAGATCTTCGACTTCTCGCTGGGCCCCTTTAGCCAAATCGATCATTCTGTTGACCTCAACAAAATGATCAGATTCTATGAGGCCTGCATTTTGGCAAGCCGCTTTTGCCTTCTCGATTACCTTCAAAAAATTCCTCCATTCCGTATAATTAAAAATTTCCTGTAGCTCCCGCGCACTCCAACACTCTATTCCTTTGAAATCATAGCACGCATGCTCAAATTGTGAAAAAAGTTTATCGATTTGTTCCTTCTTCATATTCAAATCGCTTTAAAGTCAATTCCTCATCTTTCATCTACAAACAATGTTTTCTCAATCGAGCTGATTTTCACTAAATACTTCAGGCAATACAGCCTTTAATTTGTTGAGATTGTCGCCTTTGATATTCAATGATTCCCCGTTCATTCTGTTTATTTCTGCTTAGGTCAAATATAGGTTTTTGAGGTCTTTCTTCCACTATGTAGGAAAGAGGATTTGAAACCAGAGTTGATTTTTTAATGCTGCGACCTAACCACCAACAATTAACCAATCACGCTCAACGATTAACTTTCCTCCAATAAAAATAAAAAGGAACTCCGGAAAACATCAGCACCAAACCCATCATGGCCTCGCGTGGTTTGCTGGCGAAGGTGATGAAGAGAAGCGCTATACAAAATAAAATAAAAATGGCAGGCACAACCGGGTAACCCCACGCTTTGTAAGGCCGGGGCGCTTCCGGCATGGTTTTGCGAAGAATAAAAACACCCAACGTAGTGGAACCATAAAAAATAAACGAAGCAAAAATCAGCATGTCGGTGAGCTGGTCGAAGCTGCCACTGATCACCAGAACACTCGCCCAAATCGCCTGATAAACAAGAGCATTCGTGGGTGTGTGATGTTGAGGATGAACGTTCTCTGCACTTTTAAAAAAAAGACCTTCACGTGCCATGGCAAAGTACAAACGGGGAGAGGCTAAAATAGTAGTGTTTGTGCAGCCTAGGGTGGTGATCAGAATAAGCATTGAAATAGCCAATCCCCCCCAACTCCCTAAAATATGTTCGACCACTACTACGGCTGCAATGGTATTTTCGGAATTTTGAACACTCAATAATTGATCGATAGGCAACACATATAAGTAAGTAAAGTTTGTGGCTAAATAAATAGTCATGATGGCGAGCATGCCCAGCACCAAACCGAGGGGCAAGTTGCGTTGTGCGTTTTTTATTTCACCTCCGAGGTAGCCAATTGTGCTCCAACCTTCGTACGCCCAAAAAGCAGAAAGTAACGCAGCAAAAATACTTTTAATGAAAATAGAGTCGGTCCAGGAATGCGCGATGTAGGCTGAACCATCCGTTTGAATATTTGTCCAACTGCCTCCGCCAAAAGTCAAGCCAAGCACGATGATGAGGAAGATGCTCGAGATCACAAAATAGAGAATGAGTTTACTGAAGTTCTCGCCCAATTTTAATCCCACATAGTTGAGATACGTAAGGCCTGAAATCAATGCGATAGTAAGAAGCTTTACGCCAAGGTTGTTGAAGGGTGTTAAGAAACCAAATACCGTAGTCGCCTCCCAGTCTTGCGATAAGGTGGGCAAAGCCACCAAAGAGTTAAAAGATTGTGAAAACACATAAGCGATTGAAGCAATCGAAGCGGAACGGATGGCCGTGAAATTAGTCCAGCCAAAAAGAAAAGCAAAAAAGCGGTTGTAGATTTTTTTGTAGTAAACAAACTCACCACCCGAATCGGCTAGCATACTGGCAACCTCCGCGTTGCTAAGTGTGCCAAACAAAGTAAGCACACCCGCCAGTACCCACGCCAGCAACACCAGCCCAGGCGACTGCAGCACTTCCGACATTGGGGCTACCTTTTTATAAACTCCCGAGCCGATTACTGAACTAATGACCAGAAAAAAAACGGACAACAGGCCGAGTGAACGAACCAGTTGTCCTTGAGGATTAGAATTCAAAATTTACAGATTCAAAATTTAAAATTACAGATTCAAGATTGCAGATTTAGACTATAGCTTTAAATGTTTGATTTTGTATTGCCTACTGTCGCCTGCTTACTGCCTTCTTTTTCTAATTAATACCCCCACTTTTTCATAACATCAAAATCTTCCTTCGCACAATCAAATGGATCTTTTCCTTGATACGCTTCTTGTTCCACAATAAATTGTTTTGTTCCTGCCTTTTTTCCAAGATCGATTACTTCTTTCACTTGCGCAATGCCTTTGCCCAACACGGCACTTTCATATTTCTCTTCCTCGCCAGGCTTTGAGGACGCCACTTCATCTTTTACGTGCATCATCTCAAATCTTCCCGGGAATTTTTTAACGATGTCAATCGCTTTAACACCGGCATTAAAAAGGTTTCCGGTATCCAATTGTTGTACCACCAACTTCGGATCGGTATTATCCAGGATTAAATCGTAGAGGATTTTGCCATTCACTTTTTTAGCAAATTCAAAGTGATGGTTATGGTAACCGAACTTCATCCCAGACTTTGCGCAGAGTTCTCCGGACTTGTTAAATACGTCCATAAAATGCAAAAGGCTGTCTTCCGTTTGGTAAATGCTTTCATCTAACCATGGACTGACAACATAGTGTTGCCCCGCGATTGCTGCGTCATCCACCGTATATTTCCATGCATCGGTAAAATCCTTTTTGGAATCATCCCAATGGTTTTTGGCCAGCACGGTATGGCCGCTTGGCATTTTCATCCCCATATCTGCTAATATTTTTTTGAATTCTGCCGGAGCAAAACCATAGAATTTCCTTTCCTTATAATTGGCATGTTCCACATTTTTGTAGCCCATCGAAGAGATTTTCTTGAGGGATCCCAATACATCTTTGCCCATGGCCTCGCGCACCGTATAAAGTTGGATGCCAAGTTGTCCTTCGCCTTTGGCGAACGAAAATAATTGATGGCTTGCCAGGGAAGCGCCTGCCAACGCCAGCCCGGATTTTATGAAGTTTCTTCTCGATTGGTACATAGGTTTTATATTTTGAATTGAATTACAATTGTGAAAGGTACTTTTTTTAAAGAGCAGTTGCCAACCGTTGATCAAATTTTTTACTTTTAGCTTAGCAACTGATGTACGTATTTAATAATCTCTTTCGCTTCTTCGTTGTAATTTAAAAGTGCCAAAAGTGAGCCCCAAAGACACCAAGGCACTAAGCATACACCGTGCGTAACTTCACTTAAAGATAAGCCAACTATTAAAAGATGCACCAGCCCTCAGCAGCAAATGCGGGGGTCTGACATGTGCAAAAGTGGAACAAAAATTGTATCTTTGCGGTTGGTTAAGAAAAACAGGCTTTGAAGCCACTAAAAATCAAATAATTATGGGAAGACCTCCGATTTTACCGAAAAAAAAGAAAGACGGCTGGTACATTGAAGTGCGCAACAAAGGCGCCAAATCTGGCCTCATCCTCATCCGCGATAGCTATGAAGCAATGATGCAGGCATCACGCCAATATCAAACCACCAAAGATGTAATTATCTTAGGCGAGCATAAAAGCGGGAAAAGGGTAGAAGACAGTTTGAAGAAAGAGGCTAAAAAGAAGAAAGAGAAAGAAAAGGAAAAAGCAGCGTAGGCGTCAATTTCTATTCACGGATCCTTCTGAAGAATGAATCAATCAATTCTTTGGAAGGATCTTTTTTTATGCCTTTTACAATTTCGGTTTTGGGATGCAGCAAAGGAGATTTCACCAGTGAAAATCCTCGCTGTACATCATCCGCTCCATATACTAATTTTTGAAGCTGTACCCAATGCAGTGCTCCCGCGCACATTGGGCAAGGTTCCAGAGTAACATAAAGCGTGCATTCGCTCAAATATTTTGAGCCAAGTCCGTGGGCCGCTGCCGTGATGGCCAACATTTCAGCATGGGCGGTAGCATCTGTAAGCTGCTCCGTTTGATTGTGGGCACGGGAAATGATTTTATTTTGACAAACCACCACAGCACCAACGGGTACCTCTCCATTTTCAAAAGCCTTTTGAGCTTCTTTCAGCGCTTCTTCCATAAAATACTCCGGTGAAGTGAAATCCATGATGCTAGTTAAAAGTTAATGGTTAATAGTTGATGGAGCTTCAATGGTAAAAAAAGTTGACGATTAACCGTTAACGAATAACCATTAGCTAACCCTCGCCATAACATATTTCTTTGGCGTTACGCCAAACTTCTTTTTGAAAGCCGTAATGAAATGACTTGGATTGGTGTAGCCCATTTGGTAGGCCACTTCATTGACCTGGAATTTTTGTGAGTCAAGAAGCACACGAGCTTGATCGAGTTTGTGATCGAGCAAAAAGGCAAAAACGCTATTGCCATATATTTCTTTAAACCCAGCTTTAAGTTGATATTCATTGAGGCCAGCAAATTTAGCCAATTCCTTAAGGCTGGGTGGCGTATTTACATTTCTTAAGAGATACTCTTTGGCATGTTTTATTTTCCGCACTGTTTCCTGATCATTCAAGAATGGGCAACTTTCCGTATCTGGTTTCTTATCCGAAAAATAAAGGCTTAAAATTTCATAACACTTTCCGTGGTAATAAAGTCTGCGGGCATTTTCATCAAGGTTTACTGTAAACAATTGATTCAGCACCACAAAAAGCGAAGCAGGAATTTCCCGCTCATCATAAAATTTGGTCTTCGCGTTTTCTGGCTTTAGAAAAGGAATAGAGTTGTTGGTGAAGAGTTTGTGCAGCCCAGCAAGTGTGACGGAAAGTTCCACCATTCGTGCACTGGCAGAAAGCGTGATTTCAAAAGGAAGATCCTTTTCAGGATTATAGAAAAAATAATTCCGCTGGCTTTGGATTTCACGAACATAATGAGGGCCAAATTGAAAGACAGCCTTTCCGCTTAAACAAAAATAAAAGTGGATGACGTTCTGATTGATAAGGCTGGGTAACTGAAGGTTTTCTTTTGAAGAATTGCCCGCCACCTGAAGTGTAATATTTTCTTGGGAATAAAGAGGAGAAAATTTACCGATGGCGGTATTTGTATTTTTTTCTATGGTAAAAATCATAATCGCCTTTAAGGAAATACCAAAAAATATTTCAATAGGAGTCAAAAATACACATTATTAAAGAAAAATACCAGAAACAGAAATTATATGAAGATAATTGCTTTGTTAGAAGAATGAGGTATTTTTAGGCATGGATAATCAACGCTACCTTTCCCTCGATGTGCTTCGCGGTCTCACGGTTACCTTAATGATCGTTGTGAACACGCCCGGCAACGGAGCCACTACTTTTGCCCCCTTGCACCATGCCATGTGGCACGGCTTTACGCCTACCGACTGGGTTTTTCCTACTTTTATGTTCGTGGTGGGCAACGCCATGAGTTTCAGTTTAGTGAAATATGGCGCTAACGGAAACAGTGCCTTTTTTAGAAAAGTATTCAAGCGCGCGGCCATCATCTTTTTACTGGGTTTTTTAATGTACTGGTTTCCATTCGTGCACGAACAAGATGGACAAATCGTTTTTAACTCAATCGGAGAAACCAGGATTTTAGGGGTATTGCAACGAATCGCACTGGGTTATCTTTTCGCTTCCTTGATTTTACATTTCTGGAAAGAGAAAGGCGCACTTCTATTTAGCGCTTTTGCTCTGCTGGCCTATTGGTTTTTGCTTTTTGCCTATGGCGACTATTCACTCCCAGGAAATGCAGTGTTAAAATTGGACCTGGCTTTATTTGGTGACAAGCATTTATATCATGGTGAAGGAATATCATTCGACCCCGAGGGATTCTTGAGTACGCTTCCGGCCATTGTTAATGTGATTGTAGGATACATAGCTGGCCGTTTCATTCAGCAAAAAGGAAATTCGTACGAAACGATTTCAAAATTGATGATTGCAGGTGTGCTGCTTTTATTTGTGGCCATTAGTTGGAATATGGTATTCCCGATCAACAAAAAACTCTGGACAAGCTCCTTCGTGCTCTATACCGTTGGGCTGGATTTATTAATCCTACCCATTCTCATCTACATCATCGACATCAAAAATGAAAAGCGGTGGACGTACTTCTTTGAAGTGTTTGGCAAAAACACCTTGTTTATTTATGTTCTTTCTGAAATTGGCGTTATTTTCCTTTACATCATTTCAATTGGCGATCAGACCTTGTACAGTTGGCTCTACCAAAATGTGTTCCACCACGCAGGCGATTATGTGGGATCGTTGTTGTTTGCAATTACGTGGATGCTTCTGTGCTGGAGTATCGGCTATTGGATGGACAAGAAAAGGATTTACGTGAAGGTGTAAGGTTCTCTAAATGGATTCAATTCACTTCTTTTTACCTCCGCCAATAAAAAAACCAAATTTTAGAGCAAAGTAACTTTTGTCAACAGTTTCGTAGTGACCCTGCGCACCAGGCATCATAGGAATAAATTCGGGGGAGACATAATCATTCATTTTTTGGATCCAATTATATTCAATCATAATCCGCATGTGCCCAAACTCTAAGCCTACCCTCGGGTAGATGCCCAACCCATTTCGCTGACTTTTATTATCGATCCCTAACCCAACAAAAGGTCGTACGCCTTCCAAGGGAAAATAATAATGACCATTGATACCCATTGAGGCGAGTGATGCACTGTTCCCTCCAATTGTTGAGAGAAATCCTATTTGCTCCATCCGAAGTCCCACCAAAAACTTATTTGTAATGCGATAGCCCGGTTCCATGGAAATCAGCCCGACTGGTTTAAGGTGGCTATTGGGAAATCCTACGTCAAGGGCAAAGAGAAATTTTCTATAGTGCTGTGCATTTGTGTCCACAGCAACCAATAGCAGAAAGAATAATAAAAAACCTATTCACCATACTCAGGACTTTAATGACATTTACAAATCTTTTCAGCGACTTAACGAATTTAATAAATAAATTGGCTGAAAAAACAAGTTCGTTGCTCAATTGTAATTAACCTTTGTACCCTTTGTCGCTTCTTTTTTACCTCGAAAGCTGCGAGGAAATCCATACAGAGATTCATAAGCTTGCAAGAGTTATAAATGTTTCAAATCAAAACTTGCCACATCCCTTTCTAGGAGTTACATTTAATTTTCAAAATCTGATATTCATGAAATACCTGTCCATACTCCTAGTGGCTCTGGCTGCTTGCACTGCACCAAAAGAAAAAAAATACATTGGCTCGGTCGAGCGATTAGATCCCGCCCTCGATCAACTCATAGCACCCGAAACGCAACCTGAAATTATTGGTGAAGGGTTTGAATGGAGCGAAGGGCCGGTGTGGGTGGAGAGTGAAAAAATGTTACTCTTCTCAGATGTGCCTAAAAACATCATCTACAAATGGACAGAAGAAAAAGGCGTTGAACCATTTCTAACTCCATCCGGCTACACAAGCACCGTACCCCGTGGCGGTGAGCCCGGCTCAAACGGACTCACATTAAATAATGAAGGTCAGCTTGTAATCTGCCAGCATGGGGACAGGCGTATAGCGCTGCTCGTTTCTTCTTACAAAGATCCAAAACCAGAATTTAAAACACTGGCGGATAACTATCAGGGCAAAAAAATAAACAGCCCCAATGACGTAGTGGGTGATAAAAAAGGAAATCTTTTCTTCACCGATCCGCCTTATGGGCTGTTAAAGCATGAGAATGACTCTTCCAAAGAAACTCCATTTCAAGGCGTGTATAAGGTAAAACCTGATGGTACTGTGATTTTGCTAGTTGACTCTTTGACGAGGCCAAACGGTATTGCGCTAAGTCCTGACCAACAAACACTCTACATTGCCAACTCGGATAAGCCCATAGCAAAATGGTATTCGTTTCACATCGCTGGCGATTCGCTCACCGATGCTAAAATATTTTTTGCCACCAATTATATGGAAGGAGAACTAGGCGCTCCCGATGGCATGCGCGTGGACAAAAGCGGAAATCTTTTTGCCAGCGGTCCGGGAGGCATCTGGATTTTTGATCCCTCGGGGAAAGTATTGGGAAAAATCAAGCTGCCTGAAGCTACGGCCAATTGTGCCTTCTCTGCTGATGGCAAAACATTATTTCTCACCAGCGATATGTATTTACTTAAAATGGCATTGAAATGATTCCCTGGTGCAAGGGTGAAACCACTTTCAACTTTTTAACCCAGCAGCTAAAAAAAAGGAAATGCCTTGTCTTGAAACGCAGAATCATCACTCGATTGTTAACTAAACTCGTTTTCGCTGCCCCCAATATAAACTGATGATAACTAACACTGCCCCAATAGCCGTATAAGACGTAAAGGGTTCATTTAACAAAAACGATGCATAAATTAGTCCAAAAACAGGGCAGAGAAAAAGCCAGAGAGAAGCACGAACGGCATCTTCCTTTAACAAATAAAGCCATAGCTGTACCGCTCCAATAGAAACAGGAATCACCAGCCAGCCTAACGACATCCAAAACCGAAAGTCGTACTGCGTATGCGATCCTTCAAAATACAAGGTAAAAGGCAGAAGCAATGTACCGCCAATTAAAACCTGCCAACCGTTGATAGCAGCACGTGATAATTTCCATTGTACGGAAGAATAATAGACTGCCCCCAAGCTATAAGTAAACATACTGATCACAAGCAAGGACAGACCAAATAAAGTGGCGTATCCATTTTGAACAAGTGGAAAGGTGGCAATGCCAACACCTAGAATACCTAGCGCAATACTAATCCATTCACGAGCGGCAATCTTTCGTTTTAGCCAAAGCGAAGAAATGGTGCTGATCAGCAATGGATTGAGTGCCAGAAGCAACGTGGTAATACTGGCAGCAACTTCTCTTAACGCGATAATAAAAATTCCCAGATAAAGAGCAGTATTTAAAGCCCCAAAGACAGTTAGCTGCCGCCACTCCTTGCGCGTAGGCAGTCGGGGGTTTTCCTGGAACAAACTAAACGCCAACAGCAATACGCCTGCAAAAAGAAACCGAGTCGTAAAGAGCGTCAATGGCTCTGAAGACATCAAGCCAAATTTACCTGCTGCCGAAGCAGACGACCAAAGCATCGCAAACAGTAAACCCGAAATAATAAAACGAGCGCGATGCGACACGAGGGAAATGTTTTGGGAAAGATAGATACTCCAATCTTCAACTCAAAAAAAACCAGATCTACTCCTCGCCATCATCATCCTTCCATGCATGTTTTAAGAATAAAAATTGAGCTGTAACTCCGTAACTCCATCCACGGTATATAAATCTCCCTCATTTTCCTACCTTTATACCACAAAAACAAAGCACGAACTAATGGAAACCAACAAAGCACTTTCAAAAGATCAACTTGAAAAATTAAATGAGCTGGTTCGCCAGCGGTTTGATGATCTCTATCAGCGTATCGGCACCAATCGCCAGAAACTGGCTACTACGGTATTGCAGGTTCATCAGGCCATTAACAAAGAAATTACTAAAGAGGAAATTGATACGGATAAAGAAAAGGATATCGTCAGAAAGATCCGTGATATTGAAAGGGCAGCAAATAACCAACTCCCGCACTTACATAAATTTATAACCCCTCCCGCCACTGCCGCAAAAGCCAAACCGATAGTTGAGGCTAAGCCAAAGGCTGCCAAACCCAAAGCCGAGGCTAAACCAAAACCAGCCCCTAAGGTAAAAGCTGAAGCCAAGTCCAAAGTTGCCGCTAAACCAAAAGCAAAGCCTAAAACCAAGAAGAAATAATTTCGCTTCATTAAATAAAAAAATGATATAGAATTTCATTGATGATGAAATCTATGCTGTGTTCTCACAAAGAATGACTGTGATAAAAAATTCAGTTTTACAACGGGCTATAATCCTTTCCGCGGCTCTCACGCTTTGCCTTTCCTGCCAACCGAAGAGGAATGCCGGTGATGAACACAAGTGGTGGAAAGAGGCCATCGTCTATCAAATTTATCCGCGCAGCTTTAAAGACAGTGACGGTGATGGTGTGGGTGACCTGAAAGGCATCATTTCCAAACTGGACTACATTCAAAGCCTCGGGGTTACTGCTGTCTGGCTCAATCCCATCTACAGTTCTCCCAATGATGATAACGGTTACGACATCAGTGATTACCGCAGCATCATGAAGGAATTTGGAACGATGCAGGATTTTGACGAACTTTTAAAAGGATTGCATGAGCGTGGAATCAAACTCGTGATGGACGTAGTCGTGAATCACAGCAGTGATGAACATGAATGGTTTAAGCAAAGTCGTAGCTCAAGAACGAACCCCTATCGCAATTATTACCATTGGTGGAATGCTGAGCGCGGCAAGCCCTCATCCCGTTATAGTTTGTTTGATGTCAACCACGATGCCTGGAAATATGATTCTTTAACGAATGCCTATTACCTCCATTATTTCTCGCGCAAGCAACCTGACTTAAATTGGGAGAACCCCAAACTTCGGCACGAAGTGTATGACATCATGAAGTTTTGGGCTGATAAGGGCATTGACGGATTTCGTTTGGATGCCTTCCAATTTGCCGCAAAGGATACTACCTTCAAAGCTTTTCCTGAAGGGTATGAAAAGAACTTTATTAAATATTATGCAATGGGTCCGCACTTGCATGATTACTTAAAAGAGATGAATGAAGAAGTATTCAGCAAATACGATGTGATGAGTGTGGCTGAAGGTGCTGGAAATTCTTTTCAAGATGCCCACGACTTGGTGGATGCTGATCGTAAAGAACTGAACATGGCGTATGCATTCGATGGAGTGGATATCGCAAAACCCGAAGGGTATAATGTTATCCATTTTAAAACCGTTTTCACGCGGTGGGATAGCGCTTTCGCAGACAAAGGTTGGCTATCTATTTTTCTGGCCAACCATGACCAGGCCAGAATGGTGAGCCGCTTTGGCAATGATAGCGTTCAATGGAGAGCACTGTCCTCGAAAATGCTCTCCACGTTTATTATGACCATGCGTGGAACTCCTTACTACTACAACGGTGACGAATTGGGGATGACCAATGCTGGCTTTGACAAAATTGATCAGTACCGCGACATGCCAACCCTAAACGAATATCAACATCAAAAAGACACTGGTGGAGATTTGAATAAATTTATGCAACGGATAAAGTTCGAGTGCCGAGATAATGGCCGCACACCCTTTCAATGGGATAGCACTGCGAATGCAGGATTTTCCAGCAACGCCCCTTGGATTGGCGTTAATTCAAATTATAAAGAAATCAATGTTGCGCAGCAAGAAAAAGATTCAACGAGTTGCCTTAACTATTTTAGAAAGTTAACCCAACTACGTAAAAAATATCCGGTTTTGGTTTACGGAAAATACACACAGATGGATAAAATATGTCGTCATGCCTACGCCTTTAGGCGCGAAGCTGACGGTCAGAAATTTCTGGTTCTTTTAAATTTTGCATCTACCGTTTCACAGATCAACGCGCCTGTGCACCCAGACGCGCAAGTTCTGCTATCCAACTACCCAGGAGCTGAAGACAATAAGGGAAAACTTTCCGTTAATCTAAGGCCTTATGAAGCCATTATTTTTAAGTATTAAAAAAAAATGAATCGGGTATTAATTATTTTACTCTTTGCAATCACGAAATCATTCAGTCAGATTCAGGTAGAGCTCTATTTTAAAGATGGATGTGAAAATTACACACGAAAATTAGAGTACGAAATTTCTGATTTGAATAGCCCAGGAATTCTTACCGAATCAATCAACAGCAAAGTATCGCTGCCATCACGAGGAACTTACCTTGTCTCTTCTTCTTTCTTAAAAAATGATAAAGTGAGTTCATTCAACCTGACGGTGGAGATCAAAGATTTTCATTTCTTTGTAGATACCTTACTTATACCCAGAATAAAATTCACAACGGACAGCTTAGTACAATCTCGATATTGGGATTATTTCAATTGTGACCGATTATGTAACGGGCAAGAAATTGATTTCTATCCAAATGGTGAAAAACGACTAGAAGGAAGCTTCAATAAGGGCAAACCAATCCATCTGGTGGAATACAGAAATGATGGCACCAAAGAGCGATCAATCTGGTACCGAGAAGGCTACTTGGAATATGAACGCATCGAATATTTTGATAAAGCGGGAAAGCTTTCCGCTTATGCCACTTTCCGCAAAGAGAAAAATGAGATCATTAAAAGAGTATATAACGCGAAGGGAGCATTACTCAATCGTGAAGTGGTGAGTTACAAAAACTGAGATTCAATATCCAATACTTCATCGATGGCCCAAACAAACTTCGAACGAATGATTCAACTGGATGAAGAAGTATTTGCCTCTAAGAGCGATCCCAACCAAAAAGAAATCAACTATTTCCACCAGTAATTCAGACTTCGTGAAAGATTATAAAAAATACTATTCAATACCGGCCACGCCACAAGAAATTTACCTGGCACTTACTAATCCACTCACGTTACATTTATGGACGGGGGAAGAAGCGGAGATGTCAGAAGTTTCCGGTTCCGAATTTTCCTTATGGGATGGAAGTATCACCGGAAAGAATATCGAGTTTGAAAAAGATAAGAAAATCGTGCAGCAATGGTATTTTGGTGATCAACAAGAAGAATCCATTGTGACGATCAAACTTCATCCCGACAAAGAGCAGACATCAGTAGAACTTCGTCACACCAATATTCCTGATGAAGCCTATGACGATATCGTAGAAGGCTGGAACGATACCTATTTTGGATTACTTCACGAATTTTACGCTTAATACTTTCGATCAACCCCGGAGATGGTAGGCCTTTGGCTTGGAGAAAGCGCGAAGTCCTGCATGTGAAAGGGTGGCGCCAAATCCCGAATGATTCCTGCCACTCCAAGGCACCGCTGCACTCACCCGGTCGCAACAATTCCAATAACCAGTACCCGTGTTGATTTGTTGTAAAATATTTTCGGCACGTAGCTGATCACAACTATAAACTGAGGCAGTCAATCCATAATCGGTATCTTTCATTAACGCAATCGCCTCTTTATCATTCTTCACTTTCATAATGCCAATCACCGGACCGAAAGATTCTTCGCGCATCACGCTCATGGAATGATCTACATTCACCAAAACCGTTGGCTCAAAATAATATCCTTTGCCAGAAATCGCCTTTCCCCCCATTAAAATCTTTGCTCCTTTCTGAAAAGCCTCATCAACCTGTGCCTGTAAAAAAGCGATTTGTTCCTTTCGGCTTAGCGAACCAAAATATACACCTTCCTCTGTCGGCTTCCCTATTTTCCAAGTCTTCACTTCCTTTACAAATGCCTCAACATATTGATCGAAGATGCTTTCATGAACATAAATGCGCTCCACTGCACAACAACTTTGGCCGTTATTGTAAAATGCGCCATCCGCTGTTCCTGCAGCCACAGCCTTCACATCAGCCACATCATCGGCTACATACAACGGATCCTTCCCTCCCAGTTCACATTGACAAGGCACCATTTTAAAAGCCACCTTCTCATAAATATATTTGCCAGTCTTGTAAGAACCGGTAAAGAAATAACCATCAAAAGAAGTATTGAGAAGTAGTTCACCAACAGCTCGTGCACCAATAGCTACATAAAAAACAGAAGATGGAACACCTGCTTGCTTTAATAGTTTTTCTATTTCCAATCCAGTAAGTGAGGAATATTCGGAAGGTTTATACATCACCGCATTACCGGCAAGCAACGCAGGCACAAATACATTTACACCCACCAGATATGGATAATTCCAGGCTGAAATATTAGCTATAACGCCAAGTGGTTCGTACACAATTTTTTCAGTGAGTCCGGTTTGGTGGATCATGGTTTCATCTGCCAAATAGGTAAGCGCATTTTCCGTGAGCCATAGAATTCGGGTGCAGGCGCCATTGATCTCATTACGCGATTGCTGCACGGGTTTACCTACTTCAGAAGTTAAGACAAGCGCGAGTGATTCGATATTTGCTTTTAACAATTCAGCAAACCTTTGTAAAATTTTTACGCGGTCTTTCAGAGGAATTTTGCGCCAATCCTGTTGACCTACCTTCAACTCTAAAAACTTTTTTTTAATGGATTGCTCGTTGTCTTCGGCAATATCCGCTATAATTTCCTCGGAAGACGGATTAATGATTTTCATATTTTATTCTCTTCAGGTCTCTAAAAAAATTCCGTGATCTATTTCTCATAGACCACGATCAATTCCGAATATTATCCAGAAAATCTTTTTTAATAGGTTGTACTAACAAACTGTTTTGATCAACCATCCGCTCCGGATGCCATTGCACTAAAAGCAAAAACGAATCTTCCTTAGCCTTCTTTCTCTCCAATGCCTCGATCACGCCATCGGGTGAAATGGCGCTTGCTACTAAGCCTTTGCCCACCCTGTCAGCACTTTGGTGATGTGCACTATTAATTCTGTCTTGCAGAACCTGGGTGATCTCATGCAGAAGACTAGCCTCATCCAATAAAACAGAATGATACTTGTCCTTCCCTTCACTAAATTTTGAATGATTAAACTTTCCGAATGTAGGTAAATCCGGAAGCAATGTTCCCCCAAAATAAATATTTGCAATTTGTAGCCCACGGCAAATCCCTAGCAATGGTAATTTATTTTTTTGTGAATGTTCAACAACATTCAATTCGAACTCATCGCGCTTCTCATCAATGTCATCATCACAGAATTCAATGAACTCGGGTTTGTTATAGAATTTTGGATGCACATCTTCCCCGCCCGTAAGTAAAATGCCCTCACACTTTTCAATCTCCTTAAAATTTGAAAACCGATAACCAAGTCTAATCACCTCGACATCGGGTTCGCTCAATATCCATTTCTCATAGTTTGGATATTTCTCACAATCGGTGATGCCTATAGTTATTTTTTTGTTCACAACGCCTTTAAATAGAGTTGTCTAAAATCTTCTCTTGACACGGGCTTCGGATTATTGGGATGCGCAAAATCAGCAAAAGCTAGGTCAGCCAATGTTTCGATATGCTCTTGCTTTACTCCAATCGCCCCAAGCTTATGTGGTATGTTTATTTTGGTATTCAAATCAAACAAATACTTCACCACCGCCTCGCCAGTTTCTTCCTTCAATTCTAATGTCCTGGCTATGCGCTTGAATTTATCTTCAAACCCTTTGATGTTAAATTCCATTCCATAAGGAATATTAACCGCATTAGCCAATCCATGATGGGTATCCAACAATGATGAAAGGGGATGTGCCAATGAATGCACAACACCCAATCCTTTTTGAAAAGCAATGGCCCCCATCAACGAGGCGATTAACATTTTACTGCGCGATTCAAGATCAGGTTTGTTGACTGCGGTCGCAAGAGATTGACTAATCAATGAAATTCCCTCGAGGGCAATTCCGTCACAAAGCGGATGGGGCATTTTTGCCAAGTAAGCTTCCATGTTGTGCGTGAGCGCATCCATGCCAGTAGCGGCCGTGATAAACGAGGGAAGCTCCATCGTCAACATGGGATCGGCAAAAACTATCTTCGCTAGCAGCTTTGGTGAAAATAATATTTTCTTTTGGTGCGTTAAGTCATCAGCGATAATCGCACTACGGCCTACTTCACTTCCGGTTCCAGCTGTTGTTGGTATAGTGATGAAATGTGGAACATCATTCGTAACAAAAACATCACCACCAATTAAGTCATCGTATTTAAAAAGATCTTCACGGTGGTTCACACGCAGCACAATCCCTCGCGCCACATCTAAAGCGGCTCCACCACCTATGCCGATAATGCAGTCGCGTTGAGTTTGATCAAAAACATCCGTGCCTTTGTACACATCGGACTTCACCGGATTTTTGTGGATGTTATGAAAAACCTCTACCGACAAATTCTTTTTTTGAAGATCGCAGACAATCCTTTTAAAGAACTCTAATTGTGCTACCGTTGGATCGGTAACAATCAACGGTCGTGCTAACTGGTTTTTGATAAGGTAATCCCCGAGTTCGTTTACTGCCCCTGCGCCAAACCTAATGGTAGTAGGGAAATTGTATTGATAGATTTTATCGAAGGTCATAGGATGACTTATTTTTCCTTATAAAGGCTGATTCCTTTAATAAACTTAAAGTCCTTAACATTATGAGTGTACAACGAAACATTTTCAGTAAGAGAAGTGGCAGCAATTAATCCGTCCGGTAAACTCAACATGCTCCAAACAAAAGTTCGCCTGCTGTGATAAAGCTGACAGCAATATTCTGTTGTCAGATCTCCTGAAGATTTTTTATTACTTTTTGGTTCTCTTTGTAGAACTCAATGATAATGTTTGTGTCACAAAGAACTAATGACTTCTTTTCCATGCCTGCTCCCTGAGTTGGTTAGCTTCTATTTCTCTATTTTTCCAAAGTCCGGCAGAGGCAAAAAAATCATAACCGCTATTTTTTTTCTAAGGTTTTCTGCACCTCAATAAAATCAAATTGTTTCAGTAATTCCAATAAAAAACCTTTCCTTCGCTCGTCTTTGATCGTCAATATTATCTTCTCCATAATTATTTGTTTGATTCTTAAAGGTAATAATTTTGCTCTTCGCCAAATTAGCTGTGCTTAAAGAATGGAAATTAGTTATACTTTTAGAATGTCATAAACAAAAATAGCTAATTCTTTTGAGGAGAATTAGCTACCCTGTTTAACGTTTCATAAGGAATTTTTACGCCTCTCCCACCGTCCCACCAAAGTTCATGGGAAAAGTAGGCATGTCATTGGTCTGCTTGATGGCACCGAAGCTAGCCTCGTATTTGCTGATGTTATCTTTCAACGCGGCCAGCAAGCGTTTAGCATGTTCGGGGGTGATCACGATGCGTGATTTCACTTTTGCTTTTGGCACACCCGGCATCAAACGGATAAAGTCAATGACAAACTCACTGTTGGAGTGGGCAATCATGGCCAGGTTAGAATATACGCCCTCGGCTATTTCTTCCGAAAGCTCAATGTTGATCTGATTTTGGGCTGGAACGTTTTTGTCTTCTGCCATAATATTAAAATTTTCAACTTTGCCGATTAGAAAATTAGCCAATGAGAACTTTCCCATTGGCTAATTGACTAATTGATCATTTACTAATTATTTAGTCTTGTAATTCTCTCTCTTTCGTTTTACGTTCTGGTGCATTGACCATTTGTTGGTACTCCTCTTCCG
>DAHVFH010000227.1 GCA_027317105.1 Cytophagales bacterium | reverse complement strand
ATTGAAGTCAGACCTTGACAAGGATCGCGCGACCCACAGCAGTTTACTAAAAAAGATTTCGAGTAAATTTGTACCTACTCATTGGTATTATGGACATTTCCATGCTTCTAACCATAGTGAATATTCCGGCATAAAATATTTCGCACTGGGCGAACATGAAATCCGGGAACACATAGCAATGTCCGAAGAAGTCAAAGACAGCATATGATCTATTTTATTGGAGACATACACGGGCAGTTTAAAGGACTCGTCCATTGGGTGAAGCAAAGGAAAATAACGGATTCCAAGATTGTGCAGGTCGGTGATTTTGGGCTTGGGTTCATCCATAAGGTAAAGGAAATCAACGATCTCCAACACCTGAACAAATTTCTAAAGATCACTGGCAACACCCTGTATGCGATACGTGGCAACCATGACAATCCTGCCTATTTTGATGGCAAAGTTTCCTATTCTAATTTGATCTTCCTTAAGGATTATTCCGTTCTCGATATTGAAGATAAAACGATCCTACTTGCGGGCGGGGCAATCTCAATAGACCGTACAACCCGTAGAGAAGGTAAAGACTATTGGAAGGAAGAAGTATTCGTATTTGATGCTGAAAAATTAGCTGGCGTACTTGCAGAAGCCAGGAAGGTTGATATTGTTGTTACACATAATGCACCAAGTGAGTTCTGGCCTTATGACTTAGGTAAGGTGGTTAGAACCTATGCCATTCGAGATATCAACCTGATTGCCGAATTAGCTAAGGAGCGAGACCTGCACAGTAAGTTGTTGAAATACGTTTCCACTAAGTTTTCCCCATCACATTGGTACTATGGGCATTTTCATTTCACGAACCAAGGAGAATATTCAGGAATAAAATATTTCGCTCTTGGCGAACAAGAAATCCGAGAACACCTTTCTTAATTCATTGTTGTTAAGACAAATTAACCAAGAGTTGTATCTTTGAAAGATGAATTCCGTGGAAAAATATAAGGCCAGGTTGAAGAGAATGAACGAGACCGTAAAAAAGCTCAAGTCGGTTTCGTCTGAAAGATCGAAAGTCACTTCCAAGCCAATACCATCGAAGGCTTGAATATTGTCCATAAAAAAGAATTGCCTGAACTGGTAATCATAGCCGGCCCAAACGGAGCCGGGAAATCAACAACCAGCCACGACATACTTTTAGACATTGGTATTGAATCCTTTGATTTTGATTTAGAGTTTTACTCGTCCTGGGCAAAATTTGGTTACGACCCAGCCATTGAAAACGGAATTAGGGAATCCGTTAGCCGGCTATTTGAGGAAAGAAAACACCAGGCTATTTCTTCTCAATTCTCTTTTTCTTTAGAGACCAATTATAACAGCACCGAAATCATTAATACGATAAACGAATTTAAGCAAGCCGACTTTTACACCGAACTTGTATTTATAATGCTAGAGACTCCCGAAATCGCCATTGAAAGAGTTAAAGACCGCGTCATAAAAGGTGGCCATTATGTGGATGAAAAAACAATCCGGACTAGGTTCTATGATGGCCTTGAATTGTTGGATTCCAAGTTTATGATTTTTGATTCGGTTAGCATTTATTTATCGAGAACAAACGTGATCATCGATTCGTTGTTGATTGAACCCGAAAATAAGATTGTTGAATTATTCAACCCCATTCCGGAGTCTGTAGTTCTCCATCTTCCAAAATTAAAATTGTACTTGGAGGAATTGGACAGAAGCTTTAGCTGAAAATCGATTGGACAATTGTCAATTTATATCCATGCCAAACAGATAATAAACAGATCTACTCTAGCCAATTGAACTGGACACTCTGATCGATTATTGGTATCCCACTGTGGTTATCGATTGACCTAAATAGGAGGGGGGCTCACACTCCCCTAGTGAGAATTACCGAGGGGGAGGGGCTAAGGCTTCTTGCGGCATAAAATGCTAGGACTCCTATTTGCTGAAAAAAGGGGACATGACCGCAAGAGCAACCAATCACGAGACTGAAAGAAGAAACAAGTTGAATGAATCAATCCGCTTACCAAATTAACTCTATACCCAGAAATTATTCAGTGTGGAGAGGGAGTTCTTACATTTTGAGCCTTGGGGTCTTGTTTTTTTTTATAAAATCGTCTCTTAGCCTGAATGATTTCTCTAAATTACTAAGGTTGTTTTTTACACCGTCAATGACCAAATAGATCCATTGCTTTTGCGTTCCCGTCATTGACTCTATGATTGTCGCACACTCTTTTGTTAATGGCGTGAAACCGTGCCCACTCTCCAGTCCTAGAATTTGATCAGTAGTACAATTAAGCATCATGCACATTAAAACTAATGTGTCGATCTTCGGAAGCATCTCGCCATTTTCATACTTGCTCAATGTGGAAGCAGAAGTGTCAAGCAAATTAGCAAGTTCCGCTAGCGAAAGATTCTCTTTAATCCGGAGCTCACGCATTTTCTTGGCAAAGTTCATTTTTTTATGAAATAAAATCATTTCAAAAATAGAAATTTAATTCGATTTTACCCAAGATCAGGAAGTATATTTTTTAACCTTTATTGGAATTGTTGATTCGTCTTTAGCTTGTAGCTCTTT
>DAHVFH010000226.1 GCA_027317105.1 Cytophagales bacterium | reverse complement strand
ATTGAAGTCAGACCTTGACAAGGATCGCGCGACCCACAGCAGTTTACTAAAAAAGATTTCGAGTAAATTTGTACCTACTCATTGGTATTATGGACATTTCCATGCTTCTAACCATAGTGAATATTCCGGCATAAAATATTTTGCACTTGGCGAACATGAAATTAGGGAACACGTATTAGTTAAATCAGAGGAAGCCAAAACCAGCCTATGATTTATTTTATTGGAGACATACATGGAAAGTTCAAAGGACTTGTCCATTGGTTGAAGCAAAGGAAAATAACGGATTCCAAGATTGTGCAGGTCGGTGATTTTGGGCTAGGGTTCACAGATAAGGTAAAGGAAATCAACGATCTCCAACACCTAAACAATTTTCTAAAGATCACTGGCAACACCATGTATGCGATACGTGGCAACCATGACGATCCTGCTTATTTTGATGGCAAAGTTGCCTATTCTAATTTGATCTTCCTTAAGGATTATTCCATTCTCGATATTGAAGATAAAACCATCCTACTTGTGGGCGGTGCAATCTCAATAGACCGGACAACCAGGACAGAAGGTAAGGACTATTGGAAGGAAGAAGTATTCGTATTTGATGCTGAAAAATTAGATCGCGTACTTGCAGAAACCAGGAAGGTTGATATTGTTGTTACACATAATGCACCAAGCGAGTTCTGGCCTTATGACTTAGGCAAGGTAGTTAGAACCTATGCCATTCAAGATATCAACCTGATTGCCGAATTAGCTAAGGAGCGAGACCTGCACAGTAAGTTGTTGAAATACGTTTCCTCTAAGTTTTCCCCATCACATTGGTACTATGGGCATTTTCATTTCACGAACCAAGGAGAATATTCAGGCGTGAAATATTACGCCCTCGGTGAAGAGGAAATCCAAGAGCATATTTAAACCAACTGCTGCCCAGACAAAGTTTCTTTAATAAATGAAATTGATATTAACACTCTTCCTTAGTTAACAACAAATTAGTAGCGAAAATTACTATTTTAATGACCCGGAACGCGTTGAAAATACTTGGCATGAAAGAATCAAGTGAAAACGAAAAGGTAAAATGAAAGAAACAAAAGAACGTATAGCTGAATTTAAAAAAGAGAAAAAGCAGTTGCTGCTGCAATCTGTTCTCGACATGCTGGCCGATCTCAACGCGGCTCAACGCGAAAAGATTCTCGACAATGGTACGCCTGAAGAATTGGCGGACTTTTGCAAGGAAAAATACGATGCCGAATTTGACCTGCGCGTGGAAGCCCTGGGGATTGCAGGGGCTGACGAGATCGCAGAAAAAGAAGCATTAGGGATTTTTAAAAGTTTTGACTTATTAGTGTTGGAAACTTTGGATGACGAAGATGATGGTTACGAAAAAATCTTTCAAATCAAAGCCGATGAAACTGTCTTTATCAAAAATAAGGATATGTTTAGAAGTTCGGGGTTTTCGTTTTGTCCGATAGGGTGGGGCGGATTGGTGGGCAAGCTGTTCGATGATATCCGGGATCTGTGCAATAAACATCAAAGTGCATTTCCACGGATTCTACAGGTCAAATCAAAATTTGGCCTCCTTTGTTTTTATTTGGATTATACATACCCGTTGTTCGATACAAGCTCTGAAGTAGGAATTGAGGTGATCCGATTGATTGAAGCGGCTGAAGAGAAATCTGCTTCTATTTGTGAGGCTACGGGGTTGCCCGGTTCACGCTATATTACCCAGAGCCATTGGCAGATCACGTTGAACGAAGAGAAAGCTAAGGAACTTGGGTATAAACTCCTTTGGGAAAAGTAATGAAAGTAGCGGTGATCGGTTCGCGTGGCTTTGATGATCCCTTTCTGTTGGCAAGTACGCCATCTATTAGGTTGTTTGAGGACTTGTTGTTAAGACAAATTAACCAAGAGTTGTATCTTTGAAAGATGAAATCCGTGGAAAAATATAAGGTCAGGTTGAAGAGAATGAACGGGACAGTAAAAAAGATCAAACCTGTTTCGCCTGAAAAATCGAAAGTCACTTCCAAGCCAATACCATCTAAGGC
>DAHVFH010000222.1 GCA_027317105.1 Cytophagales bacterium | reverse complement strand
ATTGAAAAGCTGTGTGGTCTTGTCCAAACCCATGAAAAAGCAATATCGGATTTTTACCCACTCCGTGTTTTTCGTAAGAAAGGGTATTGGCTCGAAAACTAATTTGGTTTAACATAGATTCATCAACTTTACAGAAATTTTGTTTCTTTTTAAAATAATAAAACGCTGCCCCCGTCTTTACATCCAAAAGCGCGGGAAATGGAATTGGCAATGACACAGATACAGCAAAACACATTCCTGAAGGAGAAGGACAAACTATTGGGATTTATCCGCAATCGTGTGTCTTCGGTGGAAGAGGCGGAGGATATTCTTCAGGATGTGTTTTACCAGTTTGTGGCGGGCTTCGATGCGATCGAATCGATTGACCGCACTACGTCATGGCTTTACAGCGTAGCCCGTAATAAAATTATTGACCGCTACCGGAGAGATGCCGCCCGGCCAAAGCGCACTGACTTTGAAATGCTAACCGGGAAAGACGAGGATGTTCCGCTCACGTTGCAAGACATCCTGCCCGACCTTGACAATAGTCCGGAGTCAACTTTGTTGCGCGAAGCAATTTGGGACGAGATCACCGATGCCCTGGCTGAACTTCCCCCTGATCAACGGGAAATCTTCATCCAGAATGAAATTGAAGAAAAAGGGTTTCGGGAAATAGCTGAAGCAACGGGCGTGTCCATCAATACCTTGCTTTCGCGAAAGCGGTATGCGATCATCGCCCTGAGGAAAAGGTTACAGAAATTTTATGATGATGTGGTGGGGGAATGAATTCAAAATTTAGAATTCAATGTTCAAAATTTAAGGTTCAAAATTCAAGGTTTAAAGTTTAAGGTATAAAAACAGTAATCAACTATTAACAGATAACGATTAACGAATTAAAGATATGAAAACAGGAAAATGGATTGTGAAGATGGTGGCCTTTGGCATATTGGCCATTGCGCTGGTGGGGTTGGCGACCATGATGTTGTGGAATTGGCTGGTGCCAGAATTATTTCATGGTCCGGTAATTTCGTTTTGGCAAGCCTTGGGCTTATTGGTATTGACCAAGATTTTATTTTGGTCGTTTGCTAAAAAGCACCCCGGACACAGCGGCCGCTGGAGACCATACTGGAAGGACAAATGGAACGCCATGAGCCCCGAGGACAGAGAACGCTTTAAGCAAAAGATGAAAGACAAATGGTGCTACCGCCCCGAAAGTGCGCCTACCAAAGATTCGGGCAATGCAAACGGTTGAGGAAAAAAGCGACCGAAATAATTTTAAAATATTTTCTCTAAAATTTGAACCCTAGACAGGGAAATGCGTTGATAGAAACTACGGAAACTTTTAATTTACTAATAGTTTCCGTAGTTTTGCCGCTATGGAAGAACAAGACGTAAAAGACAAAATATTGAAAGGCTCGGAAAAGCTTTTCATGAAATACGGAGTGAGAAGCATTTCGATGGACGACATCGCCCGCGATTTATCCGTATCAAAGAAAACGTTGTACCAGCATTTTGCCGATAAAGATGAGTTGGTGCTTATGGTTTCGAAGGCACATTTAAAGCGGGAAAAGGTAAAGTATGAAGCCATTACATTAAGTTCAGGCAACGCAATTGAGGAACTCCACAAAATTTCTTCTTGCCTTCGCCAGGAGATGGAAGAAATGAACCCTTCGCTATTATTCGATATTGAAAAATTTTATCCGAAGGCATGGGAAGTTTACCTGGATTTCAAAAATAAATTTGTTCGGCAATCCATTGTTAAAAATCTAAAATTCGGAATAGAAGAAGGATACTTCAGGCCAGAAATTAACACCGAAATAATGGCGTCCCTCCGCTTATCGAATATAGAAACGGCATTTGATGACCGCATTTTCCCGAAAGAGAAATTCAATTTCGTGGAAGTTCAGACTCAAATCTTCGAGCATTTTGTCAATGGCCTATGCACCGACAAAGGCAAGAAACTTTACCTGAAATACAAAGAAACCAACCAAAACAACAATTAAACACCTCTGTTTTATGAAGTCCTTTTATACACTATTTTTCCTTGGAGGAAGCTGGCTGATGACAACGCCACTCCTTGCGCAGACGCAACCAATTCAGGAATTTACTTTAGAGCAATGCATTGAATATGCTATGATAAACAATCCAAACCTCAAAAACTCAAAATCGGCAATTGAATCATCAGAAGCTAAGGTTCGCGAAACAGTCTCCAGTGGATTACCCCAGATTGGTGCCTCTGCAGATCTGGGAAACAATATAATCATCCCCACAACTTTCTTACCAGCTGCGTTAGTTGGTGGACCAGCTGGCGAATTTGTTGGCGTTAAATTCAGCCCTCAATATTCGGGTCGAGGATCACTCAATATAGACCAAATGATTTTTAACGGCTCTTACTTTGTTGGCCTTAAGGCAAGTAAGGTTTATACGGAGTTGTCACGGCAAGATTTAGTTAGCACAAAAACTGATTTGATCATCGCCATTAAAAAAGCCTATTACTCAGTCCTTGTGAATAGAGAAAGACTTGCATTGGTTAAGAAAAATTATCAGAGGCTTGATTCATTGCTTTCTCAAACAAAGACAATGTTCGATAATGGATTCAGTGAAAAAATTGATGTCAGTCGCATTCAGGTTCAATTTAACAATATCATAAATCTTCAACGAACAACGACCCTAGGCCTTGAAATCAGTTATAACTTATTAAAGTTTCAGATGGGTTATCCAATAATTAACACCATTGAACTAACAGATCATCTTGATCTTATAAAGTTAGAAGTACAAGATGACGAATTCACCAAGAATTTTAATTACAACAACCGGGTAGAATATAGGAAGCTTGAGGTAAACAGTCAATTAGTTCAACTCGACATTAAAAATACACGTTGGCAATACCTTCCTAGGCTGGATTTTTATGGAAATTATGGAGCAAGCTATGGTACTTCAGCGTTCAATCAATTTGTTGATTTCGGCTCTAACTGGAAAGGTCTTGCAGTTTATGGGTTACGCGCAAATCTTCCAATTTTTGATGGTCTCCGGAAAAGTAACCAAATCCAACAAAAGAAAATCCAATGGCAGCAGTTAGAAAACTCAAAGGAATTTCTCAAAAATCAGATTGATATGGAGCAAAATCAGAGCATCCTTTCATTCAATACAAATATTGAAATTTTAAAAAGTCAAAAA
The DNA here is from genome assembly GCA_027317105.1 of Cytophagales bacterium. Lineage (GTDB taxonomy): Bacteria > Bacteroidota > Bacteroidia > Cytophagales > Cyclobacteriaceae > ELB16-189. The sequence continues at coordinate 6,574 of DAHVFH010000222.1, read as the reverse complement.
GCTAATTTAGATCTTGCCGATGAAGTTTATAAAGTATCCGTTATCAAATATCAACAAGGCGTTGGATCAAACATTGAAGTGATCACTGCCGATGCTTCCTTAAAAGAGGCTCAAACCAATTACTACTCAGCATTGTATGATGTTTTAATTACTTCAGTCGACTTAGAAAAATCTTTTGGAAAAATCGTATCAAATTAAAAATACAGTAGAACCCATGAAACCAGTTTTAACCATTCAAACAATTTCAATCGTACTCATTGGAATTATTTTTACCGCTTGCAGCAGTAAGCCAGAAAGCAAAACCAAACAACTTGATTTGCTGAAAAACCAGCAAGCCGAGCTTTCTAAAAAAATTGAAAGCCTTGAAAAAGAGATCAGCAAAGAAAACCCTGAACTCATGAAAGTGAAAATGAAAGAAGTGAATGTGACTACCCTGGCCACACGCCCATTCAATCACTACATGGAAACTCAGGGGAGCGTTTTATCCATGGACAATATCCAGATGAGTGCGAAGGCAGCCGGAGTTGTTACACAAGTCTATGCCCGCGAAGGAGAACAAGTGAGTAGAGGACAAGTGCTCGCCCAAATTGACAACTCGCTAATTATACGCGGCATTGACGAACTGAAAGCAAATCTCGAGTTAGCCAATACAGTTTACCAACGTCAAAAAAATCTGTGGGATCAAAAAATCGGTACGGAAATCCAATATCTGCAGGCAAAAAACAATAAAGAAAGTCTCGAGCGCAGAGTGGCTACACTACGTGAGCAAAATGAAATGACCAAAATAAAATCACCAATCAATGGCACGGTAGAAGCGGTCAATATCAAATTAGGCGAAAATGTGGGACCCGGCATGCAAGTGTTTCGTGTCATTAACAACACCGATTTGAAAGCGTCAGCCAAAGTTTCAGAATCCTATATCACCATCATCAAGAAAGGCGATAAAGTAAATGTGTCCTTCCCTGATCTTGACAAAACGATTGAAGCAAAAGTAACTTTTGTTGGGAGGAACATTGATGCGCTCACGCGTTCATTTCCGATTGAAGTAAAACTTCCTTCTGCCCAATACCTAAGACCCAATATGACTGCTGTACTGCGAATTATATTCCATAGTGAATCCGCAGCGCTTTGCGTACCTGTAAATGTGGTTAGCGATGTAAATGGTCAAAAGGTGGTGTATGTCGCGGAGAGTGATGGCACAAACCTAGTAGCACGAAAAAGAATTGTGGAAGTAGTAGGTGTGTATGATAACCTGGCACAAATCAAAACTGGCCTGAAGGTGGGTGACAAAATCATTACCGTAGGATACCAAGGGTTGAACGATGGCGAGTTAATTAAAATTTAATTCAAAGTTCAAAACTTAAAATTCAAAATCAGTAATTATCTCAATTTTGAATTTGGGATATTGAATATTAATATTTAAAGAAATGAAAGACACCGAAAAAGAATTTAAACCCACGAGTTGGTCGATCGATAATAAAATAGCCATTTATGTGGCAACCGTGATCATCTGTTTGGCGGGCATCATGACTTACAACAGTCTGCCCAAAGAGAACTTCCCCGAAGTTGTGTTTCCGCAAATTTATGTTGCCACCGTTTTCCCTGGAGCTTCTCCTGAAGATGTGGAAAACTTGGTGACCAAACAGATTGAGAAACAAGTGAAATCCATTGCCGGCATCAAAAAGATTACCAGCAATTCCGTTCAAGATTTCTCTAACGTGATCATCGAATTTGAAACCGATGTGGAAGTGAAAGAAGCAAAGCGCGAAGTGAAAGAAGCGGTGGACAAAGCAAAAACCGATTTGCCACCCGTGCCTACCAGCTTGCCCAATGAGCCACAAGTTATTGATATTGATATTTCTGAAGTGCCGATAATGAACGTCAACCTATCGGGCGACTATGACTTGCAGACCCTGAAAAAATATGCCGACCAGATGCAAGACCATATCGAAGCACTGACGGAAATTCGCAGGGTGGACATTGTAGGTGCCTTGGATCGGGAGATCCAAATTAACGTTGACATGTTCAAACTGGCTTTGGCAGGGGTGGGGCTGGATGACATCACGAATTCAATTGGTTCTGAAAATAAAATTATCTCCGCGGGTGAACTGTCTGTGGATGGAATGAAACGTTCGCTAAGCGTAAACGGTGAATACACCAGTGCCGAACAGATTGCAAACACCGTGATCGGTTCAATAAAAGGAGGAAAAATCTATTTAAAAGATGTGGCTAACGTAATTGACTCACACAAAGAGCAAGAAAGTTTTTCGCGCTTAGACGGCAAGAATGTGGTTACCCTGAATGTGGTAAAACGTGGTGGAGAAAACCTCATCCATGCGTCCGATGAAATCAATGCAATTGTAAAAGATTTTGAAGACAATATTTTGCCTCCAGGATTGAAGATCACGGTTACTGCTGATCAATCTAAAAACACGCGAACCACTTTGCATGACCTAATCAACACGATCATTATCGGTTTTGTGTTGGTGACTATTATCTTAATGTTTTTCATGGGCGCTACCAACGCCATTTTTGTGGGGTTGTCCGTGCCGATATCTAGTTTTATCGCCTTTCTGGTATTCCCATCCATTGGTTTCAGCTTAAACCTGATGACGTTGTTCTCCTTTTTGCTGGCGCTTGGTATTGTGGTGGATGACGCCATTGTGGTGATTGAGAACACACACCGGGTGTTTGATAACGGCAAAGTGCCCATTCGCAAGGCCGCTAAAATTGCAGCCGGAGAAGTTTTCCTTCCGGTGCTGTCAGGAACGTTGGTTGTGCTAGCCCCCTTCTTTCCGCTTGTATTTTGGCCCGGTACCATTGGTGAATTCATGAAATTCCTTCCAATCACTTTAATTATTGCCTTGTTGGCATCGTTGGTGGTGGCTTACATTATGAATCCTGTGTTTGCGGCAGACTTTATGGGGGTTCACGATCACGATCACAGCCGTCAGAAATTCACGAAAGGATTTAAAATAAGCCTTGCCATATTCACGGCAGTAGCTGCATTATTTTACATTACCAGATCAATCGGATTAGGAAACTTTACCGTATTCATTTTTGGGATTTATTCCTTGCACCGCTTTGTGTTAGAAGAGGTGATTTCTAATTTTCAAACCAAGGGTTGGCCAAAGGTTCAGCGTTCATACATGAAGCTGATTTCCTGGTGCCTCGAAGATTATAGACCTGCATTAGTTATCGGCACGGTGCTTTTTCTTTTTGTGTTTTCGATTTGGTTCACTGGGGTGCGCAAACCTCCGGTAGTATTTTTTCCGAAAGGCGATCCAAATTTTATTTATACCTATATCCGTATGCCCATCGGCACGGATCAGCGGGTTACCGATTCAGTTACTAAGGTTGTCGAGAAACGCGTCACCAATTTGGTAAACCCTGGCGGCAAGAAAAATAAAATTGTAGAATCGATCATCGCCAATGTGGCCATTGGTGCAAGTGAAAATCAATTTGATAATACTTCACAAGCGAGTCCACATTTAGGCAAAGTCGCGGTGGCTTTCGTCAGCTTTGACAAAAGAGATGGTCAATCCACGAAGGATTACTTAGACAAAATACGGGAAGCGGTGAAAGGTTTTAAGGGCGTAGAAATTTCTGTCGATCAGGAAGCAGGTGGCCCTCCTTCTGGGAAACCAATTAGCATCGAAATTTCGGCCGACAATTTTGATGTGCTTGTTGCCACCGCCACGCGTGCGAAAAAATATTTGGACTCTTTGCAGATTCCCGGAATCGAAGAATTGAAGTCCAATTTTCAAAGCGATAAACCTGAAATCACACTGCACATCGACCGCGAAAAGGCAAACCGTGAAGGGATTTCTACCGCTCAAATTGGCGGAGTGTTGAGGACTGCCATTTACGGAACTGAGATTTCTAAGTTTAGAGATGACAATGACGATTACCCAATTGAATTGCGAATCAAAAAAAGTCAGCGCAATGACATCAATACGTTGATCAATTTGCCCATCACCTTCCGCGACATGACGATGGGTGGCCAAGTAAGGCAAGTACCGATTTCATCATTTGCCACCATCGAATACACCAATAGTTATGCCGGCATTAGAAGAATTGACCAGAAAAGAACCATCACGCTGGAGTCTAATGTGCTGAGTGATTACAATGCCAACCAAGTTGTCGCTCAAATAAAAGAGGCAATGGCTTCCTTCGCGCTGCCAGATGATGTCACCGTGAACATGACAGGTGAACAGGAAAAACAGGCCGAAACTGCAAGTTTCCTTGGCGTTGCCGCCATGATTGCTTTTGGTTTGATTTTCATGATTCTGGTGATTCAATTTAACTCTGTGGGCAAGCCTTTGATTATCCTTTCCGAAATCGTTTTGAGTATCATCGGTGTGCTGATTGGATTTTCTCTTTTCAAAATGCAGATCTCTGTTGTAATGACAGGTGTTGGTGTACTCGCTTTGGCGGGGATCGTAGTACGCAATGGAATTCTACTTGTTGAATTCACCGACTTGCTCCTTTCGCAAGGAATCGAATTAAAGGCTGCAATTGTTGAGGCCAGCAAAACCCGGATGACCCCCGTTTTGCTTACCGCGATGGCGGCCACCCTCGGGTTAATTCCTCTGGCTATTGGCTTTAACATTGATTTCGTCACCCTTTTCACCGACTTAAATCCTCACATTTTCTTTGGGGGCGACAACGTGAAATTCTGGGGGCCACTTTCATGGACGATGATTTTCGGAATTATCTTCGGTACCTTCCTTACACTCATATTTGTGCCCGTAATGTATTTGCTGCGGGTGCGATTTAAAGCTTGGTTTGGAAGGTTGATCCGGAAATCAGGAGATGTACCTGTGGAAGACGTATCAACAAGCAGTGCTGGATAAAATAATTAAACAGAAGGGTCGTCTTCAAAAAAAGATGATCTTTCTCTTTTTATGCGCAACCGGATCATGACTCTATTTATTTTCGTTATTGTGTTTTTACTAATCGATGCCTATGTATTCCAGGCGGTGATCAACGTCAGTAAAGAATGGTCATCGTTTTGGAAGCAAGGGATACGATTCGGTTTTTGGATGCCCACATTAGTCAGTATTCTGGGATTGCTTTGGTGGACGTTTAGTGATCCCTACAAAGGCACCGATTATTTAAGGATTTATATTCTGGCAGGCTCTGCCATTCTCTATATTTCTAAACTCTTTGCTGTCCTCTTTTTGTTTGTTGATGATTTGCAGCGCGGAGTTCGGTGGGTAGCCAATTACTTCTCCAAAAGCCCAACGCACTTACCCGGAGAAACAATAAGTCGCTCGGATTTTCTTTCCAAAGCTGCGCTGGTGGCATCGGCTGTTCCGCTTGGGCTTTCTGCTTATGGGGTGATTTCAGGAGCACACGATTATCGTGTAAAGCGAATTACATTGAAGCTCCCTAACCTTCCCAAATCATTTGACGGTATTCGCATTGGCCAAATCTCCGATATTCACTCTGGAAGTTTTTGGAACAAGACAGCCGTGAAAGGCGGAGCGGAAATGTTGATGAAAGAAAAACCCGATTTGATATTTTTTACTGGCGATCTCGTCAACAATGAATCGGTAGAGGTGAAAGAATACATTCCGATTTTTGAAAAGTTAAAAGCACCCTTTGGCGTTTTTTCTATTACCGGCAACCACGACTATGGCGACTATCATGCGTGGCCATCGGCTGAAGCCAAAAAACAGAACTTCAAAAATCTCATTGAGGCACACAAATTACTGGGATACGATTTATTGATGAATGAAAATCGGATCATTGAACAAGGTAGCGACAAGCTCGCCATCATCGGCATTGAAAACTGGGGTGCCGGACGATTTGCCAAATATGGAAAATTGGATAAGGCCTATGCCGGCACGGAGGAAGCCAGTGCAAAAATTTTGCTTTCTCATGACCCAAGCAGCTGGGATGCGATTGTCAGGCTCAATTACGAAGACATTGATCTTACCCTTTCTGGTCATACCCACGGTTTTCAATTTGGTGTAGAGATCGCCAATTTCAAATGGAGCCCCAGCCAGTATGTGTACAAGCAATGGGCAGGACTTTACCAACAGGGAGATCAATCCTTATATGTGAACCGTGGATTTGGTTACCTCGGTTACCCAGGAAGAATTGGGATGCCGCCAGAACTTACGATTATCGAATTGAAAAGTAGTTAATTCAAAATCAGGAGTTTTCAAAATACGGAAAATTGGATTTTATCGAGAGGAGAAACTCAGCACGTGGCTTTACCGAATTGTTTTTAATACGGCCACGCGTTACAACCGCGAAAACAAACCACACTTTCAACTTATCGAAAATAATGTTTTTGAATGTTCCCACCTGTGGAACATAATTATAATTAGAAAGGGAAGACAGCAGGTCTTTATCGGCAAGGCCATGCAATATCTTTCCAAAAGCTTCCGAAGCCGACCGGGTGGCGGCAATAGAAAAATAAGGAGATAGAAATATACTGTCATCCGACAAAAACGAAGATAAAATGAAAAGGCGGAAGTATTTCTACTGACCGCCTTTTTTATGATGTTTAAGTTACGAAGCCAAAACATCATGAACAAAAATATCAAATTATCAGGTCAAC
>DAHVFH010000220.1 GCA_027317105.1 Cytophagales bacterium | reverse complement strand
GTAGCCGAAGGGAAAAACAAAATGAGCGTGATCAATGCTGTGCGCAATAAGTTGATAAGTAGGATTTTTTCGTGCATAAAAAACAAGCGCACCTACCAAAAAGAATTTAAACATGCGCTTGCTTAAATCATAGAAATCGTACCGAGAAAGGAATGGATTCGTTACTTTTGACTTGCTGTTATAAAGTGGTGGCTTTACATAAAACAATCGCGAATTGAATTTATTCTGGGCTAAAGAACTACTTGATGAAAATAAAATTAATGATCCAATAAATAATAGTTTCAGTTCTTTCGCATTCATATTGACTTTATTCTGCAGGTAAATAGGAACGAAGATAGGTGAATAACAGTTGTTACAAATTTGTGTTAGCTATTTAAAATTAACTTTGTTAAAACCTCTACACTTATGGCCAAAAAACAAAACTGAAGCGACCAATCAATCGGTTGATAGTTTTAATTGCGACACATTGTAAGAAAAAGTGCGCACTTCCTTTAACGTTCAAAGGAAGTGCGCACAAAAATGAAGCTAGGATTATTTGCCTTCGCTCCAGGGAGGAGTGATGCCATTCATTCTTGAATAAGCAATCAGTTGACCTAAGTGTTCATTGGAATGCTCAAGAGCAATGAGTATCGATGACATGTTGGTGTATTCACCGGGAAATGGATACTCCACTTTAGTTGCCAGTACATCATCCTTGGTGGTTTTAATCGCTCCGATAATTAACTCGTACGATTGCTTCAGCGCTGCTGAAATTTCTTCTTTGGTTTTCAAATCCTTTTCGATGGTCTGCATATTGACACTGGCAGGTATTTTAGCACCTAACTTTGAAGCGAAGAAATAATTGGTCGAGACGATGTGGCCAAATACACCAGCAAACGAGCGAACTCCTTTTTCCGGAGTCCAATCATATTTTTCTGCCGGCACGGCTTGCGCCAATTTCATCACTTTGCCAGAAACAAAGCCGAGTGTTCCCGATACTTCTTTTTGAAGCTGCCCTTGGGCTGATGCACTTAAAGAAAATAGCACAAAAGCCGGAATGATTAAATTTTTCATGGTTTGGATTGTTTGATTTTTATAAAAGTACGAATTATAGAGCTAAAAACTGAAAGTTGTAAGGTGGTTAAAAGGTTGAAAGTTCAGGTTTTTAAGTTATAAGATTTACGGCTGTTGAAGGCAACAGGCAGCAACGTAAAACACATAAACACGTCAGCACATCAAAACGGATACACGTCAACACAATTAAAGCATAAACACTTTTCCGCGCACTAGTCTTTGATGCCTTGGTAAACGAGTGCCTTATACTTTTCAGCAAGTTCACCGTGCTGATTGTTATAGATATTGGTAAAGATTATGCCAATCAATTTTTCTTTTGGATCGGCCCAATACGTAGTACTAAAAGCGCCACCCCATGAAAATGAGCCGATGGTGTAAGGGGATTGAAAATCATTCTCTACCGTTTCCAATCCAAAACCCAAACCGACTTGGTTTGTAATCGGTGAATGCAGCTGACTCGTGAGCATGAGTTCTATCGTTTTTCTTCCCAACAGCCGCACGCCATTGTATTCACCCTTGTTCAAAAAGAGTTGAAGAAATTTGGCGTAATCTTCTACTGTTGACGAAAGACCCGCTCCGCCTGAGAAATATTTTCCCGGAAGGTTGGGATAATCGGGACTCACCTTGTCATACACGATCGTTGGCTTCGATAACTTATCCGTTTTGTTTTCATAGAGTCTCACCAATCTACTTTGTTTTTCTTTGGGTAAGTAAAAATAGGTGTCATTCATATCGAGCGGCTTAAAAATCCGTTGATGCAAAAACTCATCGAAGGACATACCTGAAAGTATTTCCACCAAATAGCCCAGCACATCACTATTTAGTCCGTACGTCCATTGTTCCCCAGGATTATGTTTAAGGGGGAGTTGGCCTAAAATTTTTATTTTATCCCTCAGTACATCGGATAAATTACTGATCCCGATGCCGCTGGGCACACCGGCTTTTGCATAAATGGCGTTGAATTCTTTACTTCCTATTGCTGCATAGCTGAGTCCTGATGAATGGGTTAATAGCTGACGAATGGTGATTTCACCTTTGGCAGGCTGAGTGGTATAACTGGAATCCTTTTCATCGAAAGTCACCAAAACTTTTGGGTTTTTAAATTCCGCGATGTATTTGCTGATGGGTTCGTCCAATAAAAATTTTCCTTCTTCCCAAAGCATCATCACAGCCAGGGCGGTGATCGCTTTGCTTTGTGAAGCGATACGAAAGATGTTGTCGTTCTTCAACGTGGTTTTTGTTTCCACATCGCTGTAGCCAAACGATTTTTCGTAAACAATTTTGCCGTTGCGCACGATTAAAGCCACGGCTCCGGGGATATAGCTTTTGGCTACATATTCGTTTACCGTTTGATCAATTCGCCTGAGCCTTTCGACTGAAAACCCATTTTCTTCGGGTTTGCCGAGGCCAATGCTTTTTTGAGCTTGGGCAAACGAAACAACAGTGAGTAAGCAGATCGACAAAAGGATATTAAATTTTTTCATAGCGATAAGAATTTATGTTAGTTAAATACTGTCATCCGACAAAAACGAAGATAAAATGAAAAGGCGGAAGTATTTCTACTGACCGCCTTTTTTATGATGTTTAAGTTACGAAGCCAAAACATCATGAACAAAAATATCAAATTATCAGGTCAAC
>DAHVFH010000219.1 GCA_027317105.1 Cytophagales bacterium | reverse complement strand
ACTGAAGAAAGAAGTTGAGTGTTGGGCAAGGCAAAGGAACAGAAAAAGAAAGAAAATCAACTGGTCTTTTACCAAGAAACAAGCGGATAGAAAGCTATCTAAATATTATGTCGCATAACTAAATTGTCACTATACTAGTTTTAGTGTTCTAGATCAATCTGGAAATATCATGTCAGCGACCTCTTTACCTGTTGCAACAAGTCAAGGAGCAAGGACAGAGGGATGCATTGCACAATCAGCTAAGGAAATAGCAAGCAATGATGCAGGGACGATACTCTGTTTAATTTTTTCAATTCAATGTGCGGTCGGAATCCTTTTGCACTGTTATGTTTTTTAAATAATTTTACACTCATACTTTAAAACTTAATGGTTATGAAGAAAAATGTTATCAAGGCTTTAATCGGAGTCTATGTTTCTGTCTCTATATTAATTATAGGCTTTATTTTTTATGTGCTGAACTGGAATGGGTACACAAAGATTTTTATTACAGCTTTTATCATCGCGGCTGGAACGTTCATTTATTTCATCCGATCTAAGAGAAGCGTGGAATCAAAAACTTGAATTCATTTCGGTCAAAATGAATGGGCTTATGCTATTGTTTAGTGTAAGCCCTTTTGTTTTTTTCCGCTTTTCTCATTTCGGCAGTTAATGCCCGTTGGTAGTTCCGCGCATTTCTATTGTGCTCGTCCAGGTTGTGGGCAAAATTATGATAGCCCGAAAAATCTTCTTTAGCACACATATAATAGTAGTTGTTCGGCTGATAATTTAACACCGCCTCAATGCTTGAGATCTGTGGAACGTTGATGGGGCCAGGAGGCAGCCCAGGGTATTTATAGGTATTGTAGGGTGAGTCAATTTCTTTGTGTTCATTGAGAACACGTTTTATTGTAAAATCGCCAACCGCATAGACTAATGTGGGATCAGCTTGCAACGCAATATTTTTTTTCAATCGATTCAGGTACAAGCCAGCAATTATGGGGGCTTCATCTTGTTTTATGGATTCAGCTTGAACAATGGATGCCAAAATGGAGACTTGTATAGGGCTGAGTCCCATATTTTTAGCTTTTGTAGCCCGTTGCTCGTTCCAGAATTTTTTATACTCCGCATTCATTCGCTCAACTAATTCGCTTGGCGAGATGTTAAAATAAACTTCGTAGGTGTTGGGCAAAAACATGCAAAGGATATTGTCTTTGTTAAATCCTTCATCGTTGGAATCGATAAATTTATCCAAGGCTTTATTAAATTCATCTGGGGTGGCGCCAATGTTATTGGTTATTTTTTCCATCAGCTCGCTTCGCAATCGAATGTATGAAAAGGTTACGCGCACCGGCACTTGTTGCGCAGAATTAAGTACCCCCAAGGCTTGGAGATTCGTCATGTTTCTTCGAAGGAGAAATTTCCCAGGCTTTATTTTTTTGTCGTAGCCTTTAAGCCTGGCAATGAAACTGAACGAGACCATGTCGTTAACAAAGTAATTGTCACCCAACTCTTTTTGCAACTCATGAAAGGTTGTGCCAGGCCGGATAATAAAGGCTTGATTGTCCCTTTCAAGCAAAATATTGGGGGTGTAGCAAATCTGGTACACATAGAAAACAAACGTGATCATCAAAATGGACGACACCAAGAATAAAGCAAGCTTTACTTTGCTTACTTCGAGTTTATTATTATTGCGCATAGAATTCAAAATTACAAAAAAGTAATTCCTAACCAGTTCAAATTCCAATGATCCAGCGCTCCGTTTCTTTATCTTGCACGATATGGCGGCCGAATTGATCAGTATCCACC
>DAHVFH010000209.1 GCA_027317105.1 Cytophagales bacterium | reverse complement strand
TGGAATTAAGGTAACAAAACCCACCGAAATATTTTCGTTCAGCATGATGCCCAGGAGGCCTAACTAAAGCATAGGCCATTTGTTTCCCTCGCAACAATTCATCGGCAGCCGTCAGCGCACAATCTACAGCAGCACGCGCTGCGATGTAAGCATTTCCGTTGAGGGGTGTTGATGTATCAATGCAATAATAGCCAATCTGCAATTCGATATCTTTAGGAAGCCGGGCGGGATTGCGTATGGGAAAAACATCGCCATATCGCGTTGACGTTGTGCCAATGGATTCGCAAATATTCTTTAAAAACTTAAGATAGGTTTTGTCGTGAACATGTGCTAAGTGTTGATCCGAAAAATGTTTAACAGGTGTGGTTTCAAAAATGGCCGTTTTTCTTAATTCCTTCAATATCGAAATAACACGAACAGGTGATTCAAGGTATCCCCTTTCTTTCACATGGTGGATAAGATGCCCTTCATTGATGACCAGACTTATTTTTTTGTCATTTGGAATGGTGTGTGTGGCCGTATGAGTCCCTTCTTGGCTCTGATACCGAAAGGGCCTCAATAAAACTTGTCCTTTGACTGAACTAAGAACTTCATCGAGGTATTGTTGGGAACATTTTTTATTGGCCTTGCTTTCTAATATCGATTGAAATATCCCTTTGCAAACATTGCTGTTTAGCTTATCCCTGAGACCAAGTCCGTCAAACACCAGGTGAAATACTGACTGATCATTGCGTGGCTTTTCATAGGCCGTTCCAACAAGTGGGCGAGCACCAAACCGTTCATAGAATTTTAACCGAACTCTATTTTGTTTTCGTTCCTCTTCGTGAGGGCATAATTCCTGCTCATCGGGCAAGCAATCAAAAAAAATACCAACGGACGATAGGCTTGTAGCTTCTTCCCTCAACCTTTGGTAAAGTGCCCCGCCAATCCCACCGCTAATGCGATGTTGTCGGGTTGCGATATAATCGAGGAAGACAAAATTGTGGTCATGAAAATAAGAGGCAATGGCTACACCAAGCACTTGCTTGTTTCGGTCTTCAGCAACTAAAACCAAATAGTGAAAATCCTTAACCTGTGGTGTATCCCCAATAGACAAAAGCAGCTCATCGGCCTCCTGCTCATTCATATAGGGGAATTGTGATAGGAGGATTACTTTACCTTGTTGTAAGGCAGTTACATTGACTTGGTTTTTGTGATCATGGATTCGCCTGATCGAATGAAGTCCCATTTTTTAAACTTTGCTAAAGCAATTTTACGGCTTCCACAACCTCCTTAGTCACATTATAAAATTCCTTGTGCATATTGAAAGGTGGTTCACCGTTATGCTCTTTTATTTTATAGCTACCATCCTCTTGCATGGTGTAAGAATTTACGTTGTCTTTTAAATTATAGCGCAACACATTAATGGCTTGTTTGCGTAAGATCTCTTGTTCTAGTAGAAATAAGGATTCAATTCTTCTATCAAAACTGCGCACCATGGCATCCGCACTCCCAATGTATATTTTCGGATTGCCCCCATTATGAAAATAGTAAATTCTCGAATGCTCTAAAAACTCTCCGATAACGGAGATCACCTCTATGTTCTCGCTAACGCCCTTCCTGCCTGGCCGAACACTGCAAATGCCGCGTACTATTAGTTTGATGACTACTCCTGCCTGAGAAGCTTCATAAAGGGCATCAATAAGTTCTTTATCTTGTATGGAATTAAGTTTAATAACAATTCCGGAGGGCAAACCATTGAGGGTATTTTCTATCTCTTTGCGAACCAACTTACAGAGTTCATTACGCATATCGATTGGAGATGTAATCAGGTTGATGTAAGATGAAGGGTGCGAATGCCCCGTAATAACATTGAAGAATTCGGACACATCGTGAGCATACGTTTCATTTGTGCTCAGAAGCCCGATGTCTGTATAATAGCGGGAAGTCGTTTCGTTATAATTTCCGCTCGACAGATGCACGTAGCGGTAAACCCGATCAGGTTCATTTCTTACAATAAGCAATAGTTTGGTGTGCGTTTTTAAACTGCTCACCCCATAGATCACAAAACATCCTGCTTTCTGTAGCCGCTGCGCTTCACGTAGATTGTTCTCTTCATCAAAGCGCGCCTTCACTTCAAACAGAACCGAAACGTGTTTGCCATTTTCGGCTGCTTTTAGCAACGCAGCACTGATGCGCGACTCCTTGGCAAGTCGATAAATGGTTATTTTAATAGACAAAACATAAGGATCTTCAGCCGCTTTCTCCAACAATTCAAGCAAAGGCTCCATCGAATTATAAGGATGCTGTAAGAGAATGTCCCGCTCTTTTAACACTTCGAAAAGATCACGCGTACCTTGTTCTGGAAAAGAAATTGGCTTCACCGGAGGTTGTGGTTGGAATCGCTTACTTTTAAATTCAGAGTGGTTAGCAATTTGGTTAAGTCCGGTGAAATCAATCAAAGCGCCTTTAGGAATCACAAAAATATTTTGATCGTCAAGATCCCATTGGATTTTCAGTAAACGCATCATCCATGGATTGGGGTTGTCTTCAATATCCAATCGCACCACTCTGCCCGTCCTGCGCGTTTGAAGCTTTCGCTTCAGCTCTTCCAGGAAATTAGTTTCAATATCTTCACTTTCTTCTAAGGTAAAATCTCCATTGCGGCTGATGCGAAAGAGACTCACATTGACGATTTCGATATTTCGAAAAAGGTGATGAATATTATTTCGGATAATGTCTTCTATTGCTATGAACGAAATGGAATTGTTGCTGTCAAGAATTTCGTAAAACCGAGGAATATTACTGGGAACCTGGATAAATGAAGCCCGCAGTTGATTTTGATTGTCGTGAGGGGCTCTCGTGACCACACCAAAAAGCAACCGATTATTTTTTAGTGCCGGGAAGGTATGGTAGTTGTCAAACATCATGGGCGTAAGCATCGGGTAAATGGTACGCTGAAAATAAGCATCTACCCTAGCTTTGTCGTCCGGACTCATAAAAGAATAATCGGCAATCCTAAAGTTATTCTTCTCAAAAAGAGGACTTAAATTTTTAATGAAATATTCGCATTGATCGCCAATGAATTTATGGATATCACTCATCAGGTATTCCCGAAATGGCTCTTCCCGCAGGCCGCTGTAATCATACCGCTCTTTTTTAAAATCGAGATAATTGTAAAGACTACCTAACCGAATGGTACAGAACTCATCTAGGTTAGAGGCCGTTATTGAAAGGAATTTTAGCCTATCAAAAATACTCCTATCTACGTGTTTGGCCTGATCCAACACCCTATTGTTGAATTGCATCCAACTTAAATCACGACTGATATAATTGCTCGTCTGGATTTGTTTCTCTATTAAATCCAATTCTTGATTTTGCACTACTTCACTTTCCATATCAGATTTCAAGATTGTAAATCCAAAGAATCAAAGGGCTAACACGTTGCCTTTTAGAAACATTGAATTTTAAAATTATTTAAATATCCACCTTCGCGTACTTCGCATTCTTTTCGATAAACTCCCTTCGCGGTGCAACCTCATCGCCCATCAACATGGAGAACAAATGATCAGCTTCTGCCGCGGATTCAATGTTCACTTGTTTCAAGGTCCGCTTTACAGGATCCATCGTAGTCGTCCAAAGTTGCTCGGGATTCATTTCGCCTAATCCTTTATAACGTTGCACGCCAACATTTTCTTCCTTTCCATCTTTAGCCAATTCTTTAACCAGCTTTTCGCGCTCCTCTTCGTTCCAACAATATCGTTCCTCTTTTCCTTTTTTTATTAAATAAAGGGGTGGCAAAGCAATATAAATGTATCCTTGCTCTATCAAATCACGCATGTACCGAAAGAAGAAAGTCAAAATTAGTGTGCGGATATGACTTCCGTCAACGTCTGCATCCGTCATAATGATTATTTTATGATACCTTAACTTGGCAATATTCAAGGCCTTGCTGTCGTCAGCAGTGCCGAAAGAAACGCCCAGTGCCGTGATCATATTCTTGATCTCCTCGTTCCCGTATATTTTGTGTTCCTGGGCTTTTTCCACATTAAGAATTTTTCCGCGCAGGGGAAGAATAGCTTGAAAATTACGATCCCTGCCTTGCTTAGCAGATCCACCCGCTGAATCACCCTCTACCAAATACAGCTCGCAAATGGAAGGGTCCGAACTGGAGCAATCGGCCAGCTTTCCCGGAAGACCAGTGCCCGACAACACATTTTTGCGTTGCACCATCTCGCGTGCCTTTTTTGCCGCGATACGGGCTTGTGCCGCCAAAATCACCTTGCTGATAATCAGTTTTGCTTCCTTTGGATTCTCTTCCAGATAATTCTGGAGCATCTCCCCCACGGTAACGTCCACAATGCCCATGGCTTCGGAATTGCCAAGTTTGGTTTTGGTTTGCCCTTCAAATTGAGGTTCGGCCACCTTGATTGAAATCACTGCGGTCAATCCTTCACGGAAATCATCGCCATTTATCTCCACTTTTGCTTTTTCTAATAGCCCCGATTTTTCCGCATAACTTTTTAAGGTTCGGGTGAGCGCCCGCCTAAATCCGGCTACGTGTGTTCCGCCTTCATGCGTATTGATGTTATTTACATAGGAAACCAAATTCTCGCTGTACGAAGTATTATAACCGAGCGCTACTTGCACTGGAATTTCAGTTTTGTTGTTTTCAATAAAGATCGGACTAGCAATCAATTTTTCACGCGTAGAATCCAAGTATTCAACAAATTCGCGCAAGCCCACTTCAGAAAAGAAGGTGTCTGATTTCGGTATCTCTGATTCATCTTTTTCCCGCAGATCCTTTAGGTTTAGCCGAATGCCTGGGTTCAAAAATGACAATTCACGCAACCGACTTGAAATCGTCTCGTATTTATAGTCCAATGAAAGCGTAAATATTTCAGGATCAGGTTGAAAATGAATGGTTGTTCCCATTCGTTGACTTTCGCCTGTAACCTTAACTGGGTATTGTGGAATTCCACGATGGTATTCTTGTTCAAAGACTTTTCCTTCTCTGTAAACAGTGGCTTTTAGCATAGACGACAGGGCATTAACACAGGACACGCCAACGCCATGCAAACCACCTGAAACTTTGTAAGTGTCCTTGTCAAATTTTCCGCCAGCATGAAGCACTGTCATCACCACCTCAAGGGCTGATTTCTTTTCCTTTTCCATCATATCGGTGGGAATGCCACGACCGTTGTCCTCTACCGTAATGGAATTATCCGGGTTGATTGAAACATGTATTTCATCGCAATAACCAGCCATGGCCTCATCAATGCTATTATCAACTACTTCCCACACGAGATGATGAAGGCCTTTTACGCCCGTATCACCAATGTACATGGAAGGCCTTTTACGGACGGCTTCCAGGCCTTCTAAAACTTGAATATTACTGGCTGAATAGTTTGTTTCCTTGTTTGCTTTTCCTTCGTTCATTTTGGGGTTATTATAACTTTCAAAAATAAGGTTTTCACACGCGTTTTCCGCATTTTTTATTCATTTTTGTTGAGATTTAACAATAATAAAAATGAAGGCCCGATCCTGACACCATGACTATACAAAATGAATCCAAAGAAGTATTTCTCGGGGTCAAATTCAGTCAAAAGATTACTGTTAAACCTGAGGACATTGATGAATTAAATCATGTGAACAATGTGGTCTATTTGCAGTGGGTTCAGACAGTGGCTGCCGCACACTGGAGATCAAAAGGAGAAGAAATTACATCAAACTATTTTTGGGTTGCCTTGCGTCATGAGATTGATTACCTAAGTCCTGCCTATCTCGGCAATGAAATAACGGCCTACACGTGGGTAAGTCGAATGGAAGGAGTTAAATCAATTCGGCAGGTCGAGTTTTATTTAGCTGAAAAGTGTATCGCCAAAGCGGTAACCCATTGGTGTCTATTAGAGGCAACAACACTAAAACCCAAGCGAATTGGGCAAGACATCAAAACCCTATTTGATACATAAGCAGCAGTTCGCTTAAGTCGGCTTGTATTGCTTCTGATAGAAAGCAAAAAAGCACAGGCTTAATTGAAAAATTGCCGTGGCAGTGATGGTAAAAATTAGCAACATAGCTCCATCTTGTTTAAGTTGAATATAAAGTTAAAGTAAAATACTTTAATTATCCTAATTATCAGTAAGTTAAATGTGTTTACCTATGGATATAAAAGAGGCACTATTAAAGGAACACACAAAGGATCAATGCGTTGTCATTGTAAACCATATAGGTAAAAATACTGATCGTTTTTCTCAGCTTGTTGCTGTTTTCCTAAGGGGGCCCTATCGCCTAACCCAGCGAGCGGCCTGGCCTTTAAGCGTCTGTTGCGAAAAGGAACCTCATCTAATACGTCCTCATTTGAATAAAATTTTGAATAAACTTGGCCAGGCTGACCTACAAGTAGCTGTAAAGCGAAATGTTGTTCGGCTTCTTCAATTCATACCTATCCCCAAGCACCTGCAAGGCAAGACGGTGGATATTTGCTTTCAATTTCTTCAAAATAACATGGAGCCAATTGCAGTACGCGTATTCGCCATGACCGTTTTGGCTAACTTGGCTAAAGCGCTACCCGAACTAAAAAATGACTTGATCCCTTTAGTCGAAGATCACCTCCCCTACGCGAGCACAGGCTTCACTTCTCGCGGAAGAAAGGTTTTGAAGGAATTAAAAACATAATTTGTGTGAGGGGACAGGAAAAGTAAGAAATCGTATACCGAAGGCAGACTCAATGATCAATCATTAAGTAAACTCATCGTACGTTCTGCTCCAATGGTGCAAAAAGAAAAAATCATTTCAGCCGCTTTATCTATCAAAGTAGGCAGTTCGGCTATTTCTTCCTTCGAGAAATTGCTTAAAACAAAATCAACCTGTTGACCTTTGGAGAAATTGTCTCCAATACCAAAACGCAATCGGGAATAGTCCTGACCACCTAAAACAAGTTCAATATTTTTTAATCCGTTGTGGCCAGCCGCACTACCTTTGGTGCGCATACGCAAACTACCAAAAGGCAGGGCGAGATCATCAACGATGATAAGTAAATTTTCTTTTGGGATTTTCAAATCTTGAAGCCAATACGCAACTGCTTTGCCACTCAAGTTCATGAAGGTATTTGGTTTGATCAAATGCAGTTGACGGCCTTTATATTTGAATAAAGCCTTGTCAGCCAGACGATGCGTTTCAAACTTTAGTTTATGGTTGTCGGCTATCCGATCGAGGGTAAGAAAACCAATATTATGCCTGGTGAGTTCATACTCAGGTCCAATATTTCCCAAACCAACAATAAGATATTTCACAACCACGAATAAACAAAAAATCCCGCCCAATCCCGACAACTATGCGGATTGGAAACGGGACTTTTTATTTGTTTAAAACTATTATTTCTTGCCTTTTTCTTCTTTCTTAGGGGCATCACCTTTTTTTGCATCCGCTGCAGGGGCTGCGCCAGCCGCAGGAGCAGCAGTGCCTGCTGCGGGAGCAGCAGCACCTTCCGCAGTAGTGGCGGCAGCAGCGGCTGTTTCTTCTTCAGCCAGCTTCGCAGCACGCGGCACTTCCACGGCTGCAATGGCTGCTGCTTTGGGATCTAAGAACTCTAGGTTAGCAATTTTAACATCCGCTACTTTTATGGCATGATGAAAATCCAATTCAGAGCAATCGATGTCAATATGGTCAGGCATGTCCTTTGGCAAAGCAAATACCTTCAAGGCAGCCCGTTTTCTTACTAACAAACCACCTTTGGCAACGCCAGGTGCTAGGCCAACTAGCCGAGTAGGGATTTGCATTTTGATTTTCCTGTCATCGCTGATACGCAAAAAATCGACATGAAGAATAATCTCACTTACCGGGTGAAACTGTACTTCCTGCATTATTGCCTGGCATTCTTCACCTTCAATGTTCAGATGAACAAAATGCGCTTCGTTGGTATAAACCAATTCACGGAATAGAATCACCGGAGAATAAAAATGCACTTGGCTGTCTCCTCCATACAATACACACGGCACATGACCTTCTTCCCTTACTTTTTGGGCGTCATTCTTGCCGAGATTTGCTCTTCGATACCCTATAATCTCAACAGTTTTCATAATAGTTAATTGTTAATTGTTAATTGAAAAATTTTATAGTCTAATAAATAATGAACTAATGGATTCGTGATCGTGTATCTTTCGGATCGCCTTCGCAAAGAGATCAGACACAGTTAACACTTTTATTTTAGAAGAAAATCCTTTCAATGGAATTGTATCAGTTACAGCCATCTCCATTAAATCCGAGTTTTCGATATTCTCGTAAGCTTTTCCAGAAAGAACAGGGTGTGTGCAGACTGCCCGAACTGAATTTGCTCCCTTTTCTTTTAATAAGGTGGCTGCTTTACAAATAGTCCCTGCGGTATCAACCAGGTCGTCAACTAAAACAACATCCTTTCCTTCCACTTCCCCAATCAGACGCATGCTATCCACCTTATTGGCTTCTTTCCGATGCTTATCGCACACTGCTAAGTCCGCATCAAAAAATTTCGCAAAACTCCGGGCTCTTTTAATTCCACCAACATCTGGCGAGGCAAACATGATATTTTTTAGTCCCAAGGATTTCAGGTAAGGCACAAAAATGTAGTTACCATCCAAGTGATCCATGGGGATGTCGAAAAATCCTTGAATTTGATCGGCATGAAGGTCGCATGTCATAATGCGGTCAGCACCAGCAGCAGAAATCAAATTTGCTACCAATTTAGCCGCAATGGCCACTCTGGGTTTGTCCTTTCGATCTTGACGGGCATACCCAAAATAGGGAATAATAACGTTCACATTCTCTGCACTAGCCCTTCGCGCTGCATCGATCATGAGCATGAGTTCCATAAAATTATCTGCCGGGGCAAAAGTAGATTGCACCAAAAAGACATCATGCCCGCGCACAGATTCAGAAATATAGGGCGACATTTCACCATCGCTAAAGTGCTGATAATTGACTTTGCCCAAGGGTTCACCATAGGCGTCAGCAATTTTTTCTGCTAAATAAGTTGTTGCGCTTCCTGAAAATATTTTAACCGCCATTTCTAAACAAAAACCCACACCTATTATCGAAGTGGGGTTTAATGGTTGTCCTACTAGGATTCGAACCTAGAAAAGCAGAATCAAAATCTGCTGTGTTACCATTACACCATAGGACAATAACCTTCCAAAATCAGAATTTTGGAGCGCAAAGGTAGGATTATTTTTGGATTAGAAAATGCCCTCTGCAGCATTATTTGCACAAGAATAAAAAATAATTTTGAGTTGAAATATACTCCAACATTCTTAAGGCTTATTGGGTAAGTTCACCAACTATAGATTTGCCCATTTTTATCTTAGTTTCAATAGACCCATTTTCACCAAGCATTACCATTAGTTTGGTCAACGCAGCCTCTGTAGTCATGTCGCCACCGCTAATAACTCCAATTTCTTGAAGCGTCCTACTTGTTTCGTAGCGCCCTTGCAGCACCATGCCACCCGGGCATTGCGATATATTAAGCACAATAATGCCATTCAGGATTGTTTCTTTTAATAGATCCATAAGCCACTTTGTAGTTGGGGCATTTCCAGATCCATAGGTCTCCATAACCACCGCCTTTAGCCCATCGCTCAACAACACGCCTCGAACTATCGATTCCGTAATTCCGGGGAATAATTTTAAAATAGAAATAGATGGATCGATCTTGTCGAGCAATCGCAAAGATTCGGTTGCTGAAGGCTTATAAATAGCCGATTCATTATATTCAATTTTTACTCCTGCTTTAGCCAACGGAGGATAATTTTCGGATTGGAACGCATCGAAGTGCATACTTTCAGTTTTCCGACTGCGGTTACCGCGCAGCAATTCATTTCCAAAATAAATACATACTTCGGGCACCATTGCTTTGCCTTCTCTTTTTGCCGCGGCTATTTCTAAAGAAGTAATTAAATTTTCTCGGGCATCAGATCGAGTCTCACTAATGGGCAATTGTGCACCGGTCAAAATAATTGGTTTCGTAAGCCCCTGAAGCATAAAACTCAAGGCCGAAGCAGTAAATGCCATGGTGTCCGTGCCGTGCAATACCACAAAACCATCGTGCTCCTTGTAATTTTCGAAAATGATTCGTGCAATAGTTTGCCAATGCTCCGGCTGAATATTGGAAGAATCGATCGGGTTATTAAAGGAAATAACGGTAAGTTCTAAATACAAATTGCGTAGCGTTGGCAAGTGTTCTAGAATCAAAGCAAAATCGAACGGTACCAACACGCCATTTGAATCATGAGCCATCCCAAAGGTACCGCCAGTATAGATGATCATAACTTTCGATTGTGACTTAATCGGACTGGCAGTATTGATCTGGATTTGTTTGAAATTCATTCTTATTCAATTCAAAACTCAAAAGTACATATTCAAAAATTCAATGCCGTTCATTAAAAAATACTTTCATTGCATTGGCAGTCGTGGCCTTCTGCAATTCCGCCAAAGGCATTTTTTTAAATTCAGAAACTTTCTGAGCAATTAAAGGGATATGGCTCGGTTCGTTGCGTTTGCCACGATGCGGCACAGGTGCCAGGAATGGGCTATCGGTTTCCAAAACAATTCGGTCCAGGTCAAGGTCTGGAATTACTTTGTCCAATCCACCATTTTTGAAAGTTGCCACACCACCGAGTCCCAGATAAAAATTCATTTCCACAATTTTTTTGGCTTGATCGGCATCACCCGAAAAGCAATGAAAAATTCCCGTTAGCGTTCCGTCAGCAAAAGGTTTGAGTAATTCAATCGTCTCGTCTATCGATTCACGACAATGGATTACTAACGGTAAATGAAATTTCTTTGCCCATTGAACCTGGATTTTAAACGCCTCTTGCTGCTCATTCCAAAATGACTTGTCCCAGTGCAAATCGGTACCCATCTCGCCTACCGCGGCAAACTTTCTTTTGTTAAGCCAGTTCTCCACAAGGTAAAGCTCTTTTTCAAAACCCTTTTTAACAGAGCATGGATGAAGTCCCATCATAGAACAATATTTAGTTGGAGCCTTTGCCTCAATCTCCATCATTGAGTCGAAAGAGGTATGATCAATGTTGGGCATGTAAATCTTTCCAACGTTGGCTTCGTCACAGCGAACCAGCATATCGGCAAGATCCGGTTTAAATTCCTCCGAATAAATGTGCGCGTGGGTGTCGATCCAATACTGAGGTGTCATGGTGGTCAAAATCAAAAGATATAGCGTGCAAAGATGATCATTCCAACGATTACCGAAATGAGGGCAATAAATAAAACTGCTGCAGTTGAAATGTCTTTTACTTTGCCTGCTAGAGGATGCTTTTCCTCTGTAACTAAATTGGTGAGGTTTTCAATTGCGGTATTGATCAATTCAAAACCAACAACTAATCCCATCAATAGTAAGATAACAATCCATTCCAAAAGGCTAATGGCAAAATAAAATCCCAAAGCGATTACAATCACTGAGGCAACTAAATGAATTTTTAAATTGCGTTCTTCATTCAACGCGACCCAAAAGCCCTTTAAGGCATGACCAAAGAAAAATAAAAAACTCATTCTAATAATTCTTTTACCGCTTTAACCAGCAAGGCATTGTTGTACGACTCGGAGAATCCTAAGTAAGTCGAAGCCAACGCAATATCCTTATTCAAATCGATCTTCTTCAAAGTTGTTTTGTAGGCTATTTTATTTTTATTCAGCCGCTTTGCAAGATACAATTGTTCGGTCTGACCCGGTGTAGGTATGAAAATCGCTTTTTTACTAAGTTTTGCTAAATCCATAATTGTACTGTATCCCGAGCGGCAAAGAATAATTTCTGATTCAGCGATAACCTGATTTAATTCCTTACTGTTTAAATGATTCTCCTGGGCAACATTATCTCCAACATCAACTGTTGACTCATTCCCAGGAAGCCCGCGAACCAGCATGGCTTTGAAAGCCGTGGCCATCAGTTTTTTTATCATTTCCTTTTCAAACAGGGTTCGGCTTGGTTCAGGCCCAGAAAGTAAAACAAGAATGTCGTATTTTTTTTTTACTAATTTAACCTCCTTAAAGCGAGAAAGCATTCCGATAAAAGTGAGCGACAGCCCTTTCGCTTCTGTCAATTTTCCTGTGATTCGATTCGATAATTCATCAGGCACCCAACACTGATCAAAATTTCTAATTAGCTTATGAATAAAATAATTAACGATAGGCTCCATCCATTTTAGCAAGGTTGGCAAAAGGATATTGACTTGATGGGTGATCAATATTGAAGGGACAATTGCCGACCAACAACCATAGCGGTTATCCGAAATCAAAATGTCAATTCTATCTTCTTCTACTATCTTTTTGATTTGTTCATGCTCCTCTTTTATTCGACCCCAGAATTTAGAAACCTGAAAACCCAAACTGACGGCCAGCGGAATCACCTTTGCGTAGTGCACGTTATATGAAACTATTTCATGAAATCTTGAGTCGGGAAATTCTTGTTTCAATAAAACCAACGCATTTCCGCTGGTGGCAATTTGCACCTCACAACCCTGACTTAAAAATTCTTTAATAACAGGGATGCAGCGCGTGGCATGACCAAGCCCCCAATCCAAAGGAGTAACCAATATTCTTTTATTTTTAGTAGGTCTCAATTTTCAGGATCTATCACCATTTTGCAGCCACAAGAAGGCTGCCTTAAATATCCAACAAAGTCTTAAATACAAAACCTTGTGAAGTAAAATGTTCCAAGAATTTTGGAAGCACAAATCTTAGGTTTTTTTCGGCTTTAAGGCTATCGTGAAAAACGATTATCGAACCAGGGCGTGTTGCCTTGATAGCGCCCTGAAAGCAATTGGCTCCTGAAATACCTTTGGAGTAGTCATGCGTCAGTACATCCCACATTACAATTTGGTATTCATTTTTCAGTGCTTTTATTTGGGAACTTGTAATTCTACCATAAGGCGGACGAAACAAATTGTTGCTTTGGAAATTATGATTTTCAATTTGTGACTTACAGTTTTCTATGTTCGCTAAATAATGTGGTGTTGAAGTGCTCCAGCCTTTCAAATGATTAAAGGTATGGTTGCCAATAGCATGACCGTTTTCTCCTATCTTTTTCAAAATTTCAGGGTATTTTTTCACATTGTCACCAATACAGAAAAAAGTGGCCTTAGCGTCTTGCAACTTTAATTGCTCAAGCACAAATTCAGTTGGGCCTGGCACTGGACCATCATCAAATGTTAGGAATATCTCCTTCCGATCGGTGGCCACACGCCAAAGCAAGGAGGGATAAAATTTAGGTAGAAAAAAAGGCGTGCGAAAAAGATTCAAAATTCAGGACTTAAAATTCAAAATTATAGATTCTATTTTGAATAGCGAATATTAAATCTTTATTCTACCCGGCACGAAAGCAGCGTGATGTCATCCCTATAGGGATTACGACCTTTGAATCCATCGAGATTGATAATAATGTCGCTGTGTATTGTTTTCAAATCCTTCTTGTAATTATGTTTAAGATAATCTAAGAGGGTCTGAATCCCAAACTCCTCATTGTTCTCATTTATCGTTTCCGTAAGCCCATCAGTATAAGCGAAAAGTGTGAAGTTGTCAAGGTCAGTGATAAAACCCTCATTGATAAAAGGCAATGGATGCATAGCGCCTAAAACCGTAGAACCTTCTTCTAACAAACGAATACCCGACTGATCGCAAAGCGCAGGTGGGTTGTGACCCGAATTCACATAGACCATCGTTTTCAATTCCAGATCATAAATGGCACCAAAAAAAGTAATGAACTTCTCTCCTTTCGCACTGTCCAAGACTTGATAATTGAGCGCTTCAATGATCTCCGTAAGGTTTGAGGTTTGCCTTAACAACGTATGCAGTGACGCTTGAAAATTACTCATCATTAAAGCTGCTGGGATACCTTTGCCACTCACATCTGCTACACAGATTAAAAACTGATTTCCGTTAATGGGAATAAAATCATAATAATCACCACCAATCCGGTCGTGCGGTAAATAACTTGCCTCCACTTTTAACCTATCCGTATTGGGTAACTTTTCAGGAAACAAAAACCGCTGCACATCACTTGCAATTTCAAGTTCTTTGCGAAAGGCCTCTTGCTCCAACTGTTGCCTCACCAATTTCTTATTTTCAATGGCCACTACAATAATATTACTTAAGGCTTGAATAAACCGGATATTATCTTCACTGTGATTAGCCTCTTCCGCCCCTCCAACAAAAATCAAGGCAAGTGTTTCTGACTTATGGGCAACCGGTATGACAATATCAAATTCCTCAAATTCACAGTCTTCAAATTCCTTCAACTGATGAACGTTCTTAATCATCTTCATTCGATCATCGAGCTTGGTTTTTTGATAATTTTTAAGAGCCCCAAAACTGACTTTACATGACCAAACTTTATCATATACAAAAAGGGCGAGCTTCTTAATCTGCAGATTGGAACGGAGCGTAAAATTAAAAATCTTGTAAAGCGAATCCTCAGGCAAATTGCTGTTTATCGCTTGGGTGATTTCCAGCAGTGCACTTAACTCAAGCTCCTTCCGTTCAATTTGTTTTTTGTAATCAATTCCGCTTCCAATTTTCATTGATCAAAAATATTAATTCTTTCCAAAGGTCATGTTTATAAACCTTAAAGTTATATCGCAGTGGGAGTTTATCCTATCTAAACTCTGGTATAGATGGAATATTGTATCGGGACAATCATGCCAGACTTCAGTTCCGTAACTCAAAAGCCTCTTCGTCCCTTCCATTTATAACTGAACCAAGGAGAAAAAAGTCCAACTATCAAAACGTAAAAAGGATAAAGAAATTGCAACCCCATGAAAGGAAGGATTCGAAATTTAATGTTCAGAAAACGGATTACAGGCAACAGAAAAAATATATCAGCGCCTATTTTAAGGAAAACCACTAGGATAGCCAGGCTGTAATTTCCAGCTAAAAAGTAAATCCACGTTAGTATCCAAGAAGCCTGGACGAGAAAGATGAAAACCGCTAAAAGTTTAGCCCAACCCAATGGGTTTGATTTCCATTTGCCGGCCCATCGAATTCTTTGATGCAGGAAATCTTCCACCGAGGGTTGAGGTTTAGTAACAACCACTGAATCATCACTGGTTAGTAACCGAACCGTGTCTGGATATTTTGATAAAATTTTACGCATCAAAAATTCATCGTCCCCGGAAGCTATGTGTTCGTTACCTTCGTACCCGTTTAGTACCATAAATTTATCCTTTCGAAAAGATAAGTTAGCGCCATTACACATCAATGGTCTGCTCCATCCAAAGGCCGCTACTCCAGTTCCTATCACACTGGCAAACTCCATGGCTTGCCATCGAGCAAAATAGCTAGGGCTCTTTCCAATAGCGACTATTCCCACAACCATATTTACTTCAGGTGCTTGAAAAACGAAGTTAATACTCGCTAACCAGTTCGGTGGCAAAAAACAATCAGCGTCCGTTGTCGCAATAATTTCACCTTTGGCCTTACGAATTCCACTTGTTAAGGCGGCCTTCTTCCCAAACTCATTTTCTCCAAGAGAAACAAGGGTCAAGTTTTTGAAATTTTTTTTTAAGACTTCAAGCACGACCACAGAATGATCGGTAGAATGATCATCCACTAAAATGATTTCAAAAGACAAACGATCATAATCCAATCCAGAAAGACTGGTCAACAAAGGGGTTAGACTATCTTCTTCATTGCGAAATGGAATAATAATTGAAATAAAGAGGGTTTCGTTTTTATGGCGCGTTTTCTCTTGCAGCCGGAAAGCTTTTTCCCAGCCCCATCGAAGAAAGAGCAGGAGCACAAAATATAATCCGAAGAGAAGCAAAAAATAAAAAGTCATTACCGCTTATTGCGTAAGTTTGGGCTGTGGGCAAAGTTGAGAAAAAACCTGTTAGTGAGAAGATTATTTTGGGTCTCGACCCGGGCACGAACATCATGGGTTATGGTATTTTGATCATTCAGGGTAGCAAGATGAGTGTAATCCAATTTGGCGTAATTAATATGGGGAAATATGGAGATCATGCCTTGAAGCTAAAGAAAATATTTGAACGTGTGCTGGCTTTAGTAGACGAATATAAACCGGATGAAGTAGCACTGGAAGCTCCTTTTTTTGGCAAGAATGTGCAGTCTATGCTTAAGCTGGGCCGCGCCCAAGGCGTGGCCATGTCAGCGGCACTCTATCGCGAAGTACCCATCACGGAATACTCACCAAAAAAAGTAAAGCAGTCCGTCACTGGCAATGGAAATGCCAGCAAAGAGCAAGTAGCCAAAATGTTGATGCAAATTTTTTCGATCAAAGAATTGCCCAAACTTCTAGATGCTACCGATGCCCTGGCGGTAGCCGTGTGCCATCATTATCAAAAGGGTGCCGTGAAAAACAAATCCTCTTCCTGGGGCGCATTTTTGAAGGAAAATCCGGGTAGGGTTCGATGATCAAATTATTTTAGAATAGTTACAGAACTTTTGTATTTTTCAATACAACCACCGGTAACTAACATGAAATAAATTCCAGGATCCAAATCGCCACCGTCCCAATCATTCATGTATCCAATCTCGTGAAATACTTTTTTACCCCATCGATTAAAAACTTCAATGTTTAGCTGCCCCAAAAATTGATCTGGGATTTTATAAAAATCATTTTTTCCATCTCCGTTAGGCGTAATTACGTTGGGCAATTTTGAATAATCTAATAGCTCATTTTTCACCACATGAAGCGTGTCCGAAGCTTGCCCGCAATAGTTCTTCACGGTTAGCCAATAGGTGCCAAAATCATTGACCTTAAATGTGGACCATTTAGATCCGTCTTGCCATAAGAAAGTAAGACCTGTGGTATCTGAAAACGGCTTTAAGGGCATAGGTTGAAGTTGACATAGTTTTTGATCTACACCCAACGAGAATGCCGTTGGGGGTTCAGAAAAAGTAAGCCTCACGCTATCTTTAACTGTTCCACAGTCCCCGGACACCCTGATTACATATTCTCCTGAGGTAGCCACCACGATAGAAGGACTAGTCATTCCATTGTTCCATAAATAGGTTAGAGTAGGATCAGATAATCCCGTGGATAGGGTGGCCGAAGTTTGATTGCATAAAATTTGATCAGCGCCTAAGTCAAGATTTATCTTGCTCCCCGATATTTTAATCACCTCAATTTGGTGGGAAACCTGAGTGGCTGGGTTAGGTGAAACAGCCCAGTTAGGAATACTGTTGTTATTCCTTGAGAACAAACTGCAGGAGTTTGCATTTTGATAAGTGTAATTGACATCAAAAGAATTGCTAGCGCCAGCACTAGTCGCTGCAAATACCCCAAAATAAGGTTGGCTGATTTTTGATAGATTTAGGCCCGTTATTTGACTCGGTAAGTTCTTGACTTCATAAATTTGAATCCCCTCGGGATTACCTTGAATATTCGAAACGGTAACTTTATCTGCTCCATCAGTCATTGAAATGTTTGTGCCCGTCCAACCTGAAGGGGGATAAAGAAATGTGCTGGAATTTCCAATCGGGGCACCTGAAAAAACGCGCTGTGGGTTTCCTTGTGTTTGTCCATTGAATCCGTTAGGCGACTTATCAAATACGGTATTGCCGCTTGTTTCATCAAATGGCCAATAACCTATTAACCCGGTTTCGTTGCCCTTCAACTTTTTACACATGTCCTGTCGTACTTCGTCTTGCGTGAGAGAACGATTCCACAACTTAACTTCATCTAAAGTACCCTTAAAGTGATAGGCAGATCCATTTGACAAAAAATATCCGATTTTAGGCGTATCCCCAGTGAAACTTGATGCAATCGTTAAACTTGACCC
The DNA here is from genome assembly GCA_027317105.1 of Cytophagales bacterium. Taxonomy (GTDB): domain Bacteria; phylum Bacteroidota; class Bacteroidia; order Cytophagales; family Cyclobacteriaceae; genus ELB16-189. The sequence goes on along the minus strand of DAHVFH010000209.1, from coordinate 14,260 downwards.
CCCACTTGGGTTTCCACCAATATTCACGCCATTAATATAAAGATTAATATTAGATGGGGAAGTCATTACAGCACAAACGTTTATCCATCGGCTAGTAACATTTTGAATCGAAGCAATCTTCCCTTGACGAAATGCAGGATTATTTCCACCCGTGCCATCTCCAAATTCGCACTCAAGAACATTTGGACTTATAACAAACCAAAAACCTCTGTATAATGGGTTATTATCATTCGTCACAAAAATAGGAGAACCCAAGCTAGTTGGGTCAAGAAAAACCCATGCTGAAACAGAAAAAGGAAAATTTAAATTATGGTACTCATCTCCAAGAACCACATAATCCTGAATACCATCAAATTTTAAAGCATGACCTGACCCAACACTGTCCGTTTGTGAATAGCTTGCCTTTGCTAACATTAGCAGACCAAAAAATAGAAATGTCCTCATGATTATCAAGATTTCAAATAGATTATGCCATTTTTGAGAAAATCAACGTTTCCCCAAACCTTGTTCCATTATATTTGTTTTTCATGTCAAAAATCTTAATAATTTCTCTCAGCAACCTAAAACAGGATGCCCGTGTAAAGAGGCAAATATATTTCTTAAAGGATAAATACCAATTAACAGTTGCTTGCTTTGATGCCTTGGAAGATTCTACTTTTAAGTTTGTTAAATTAAACCATCCAAATCTAACTCTTTCAATCAAAATATTGGCAGCAATACTACTGGTTCTTAGATTCTTTAGCCAAGCCTTTAAGTTACTGCATTCTTATCCTGAATTAAGGTCATTAAAATATGATTTTGATTTAATCATTGCCAACGATATTGAGTCGCTTCCCTTAGCATATAAATTAAAAGGAAAGGCCAAATTATTATTTGACGCCCATGAATATTTTCCAAGACAATTTGAAGATAAGTTTGCATGGCGTATTCTTTTTCAACCTTTTAATAAATATTTGTGCTCAAAGTACCTTTCTAAAGCCGATATTATTACAACAATAGGGGAAGGGATTGCCAAAGAATATGAAAAGCAATACCTCGTGAAACCCATTGTTATTAACAATGCTGCACCCTTTCAAAATATTGCCCCTAGCACAACGAGTGAGGGAATTATTCAAATGATTCATCACGGAATAGCAATACCTTCAAGAAGATTGGAACTAATGATTGCTATGATGGATCATTTAGATGAACGATTTCATCTAAATTTAATGGTCTTCACTCCACAAACAGGAAATCAAAAAACTCGCAAATATTTATTTTGGCTGAAAGAAATTTCAAAAAATAACAAAAGAATAAAATTTATCGAACCAGTAAAATCCGAAGAAGTGGTCGAAACTATTAACAAATTTGATATTGGAATAATTTTGGTGCCACCAATAAACTTCAATTACAAAAACGGATTAGGAAACAAATTCTTTGATTTCATTCAGGCTAGGTTAGCAATAGCAATTGGTCCTATACCTGAAATGGCTGCGTTTGTAGAACAATATAATTTAGGACTAGTATCGGAAGATTTTACGGCAAGAGCTCTTGCTGAAATATTAAGTAGTCTGACCTCTAAGGAAATAAACTCCTTTAAAGAGAACGCTGAAATAGCGGCTCGAGAAATAAATGCCGAAAAAAACAAGATTCTTTTAAATAAGATTGTAAAGCAACTATTATCTACTTAACGAATTATTACCTCGATGCAAAACAAAAATAAAATCCTAATTCTTGCTCCTCATACCGATGATGGTGAACTCGGTTGCGGAGGATCAATTTCCCGGTTCGTTGAAGAAGGAAAAGAAGTTCATTATGTCGCCTTCTCAATATGCACCCGTTCTTTACCTCCTCACCTAGCACCTGACACGCTTGCAAAGGAAGTTAAAGTCGCAACAAAAATCCTAGGAATCCCAGGTTCCAATCTTGTCCTTTTCGACTTCGATGTGAGAAGATTTAAGGAGTACCGGCAAGATATATTAGAAGAATTAATAAAACTTAAAACAAAAATTCAACCAGAGATAGTATTCCTTCCCATCTCCGAAGATATACATCAGGATCACCAAGTGATTGCCGAAGAAGGCTTAAGAGCATTCAAAAACATCTCAATTCTTGGATACGAATTACCTTGGAATAATCTTTCGTTCAACACACAATGTTTTATTAAATTGAATGAAGGGAATATTAAAAAGAAAATTGATGCCTTGAATGCTTATGACTCGCAAAAACACAGAAGCTATCTCAATGCGGATTTTATAAAATCCCTTGCTACCGTCAGGGGAGTACAGATAAATTCACCTTTCGCAGAAGCCTTCGAGATAATCAGATGGGTTATATAAATTATAAATATGAAAATTCGCATTAAAGATGTGATCAGCAAATTCCCCGAATGTGAATTTCATGGGAATGAATTAGAAACTATTGAAAATGCAACAGGCTTGCATGAAGCGCTTGGAAATAGCCTAAAAAATTCAATTAGTTGGATAAGTGATAAATTCACAGATTCAATTGAACCTGGTGGAATTAATTTGGGACTTCTCGTTTTATCAAAACTCAGTTACCAAAAAATCAGTTCTGCAAATTGCAATTTCTTAGTCAGCGAAAATCCTCGATCCACATTTGTAAAAATTTTATCGATTTACTTTAAAAAGAATTGGTCACAAAAAATTGAATCCTCTGCCATTATCCATCCCTCTGTTAAAATTGGATCCAATTGCTATATTGGCCACCACGTTGTTGTGGAGGAAAACTGCACTATCGGGAACAATAATGTGATTCTACACAACACCACAATTCTTGCTAATACTGTTATCGGAAACAATGTAATTATCGGCTGTAATAACACAATTGGAAACTACGGATTTGGTTACGATAAAGATTCAGACAATGACTATCAACTTATGCAACATTTGGGCAAAGTAGTTATAAAAGATAATGTTGAAATACATAACAATACCTGCATAGATAGGGGGGTCTTAAGTGATACTGAAATTCATGAAAATGTAAAAATCGACAATCTCGTACACATTGCTCATGGTGTTGTAGTCGAAAGAAATTCGCTTGTGATTGCCAATGCAATGATTGGAGGAAGTGCAAGAATTGGTGAAAACACTTGGATCGCCCCTTCCGTTTCAATAAAAAACCAAATTCACATTGCAAAAAACACCAACACAGGTATTGGTGCGGTCATTTTGAAAGATACTACAGAGAACAGTTTAATGATTGGTAATCCAGCCATAACAATGGATGAACACAAGAAATGGTCAGAAGCACGAAAGAGGTTTTTAAAGTAGAGGTAGCAGTTGAGAAAGATTCCCTTATTGCTGTTTGAATGATAGCTAATTGAAACAATTCCATTGTATGAACATCTATCCCAAATCCATATCTTTCTGACCTAGTGAATCCCCATACTGCCACAAAAAAGCACCTCATCCTCTTAACCAATCATTTTCCTTACGGAAAGGGAGAGTCATTTCTGGAAAACGAAATTAATTGGCTTGTTGATGGATTTGATCAGGTAGTCGTAATCACCAAAGAGATTGAGACAAAAGACTGTCGCTTTTCAGCTCCAAACTTTACTTCAATCCAGGTAAACCCGATAAGTACAAAAGGAGAAAAAATTGAATCTGTTTTTCTTTTCTTAAAGAATTTTTCGTTGGCTCTCTGGTGCCTCTATCAGGAAGTTTTAAACTTAAAGTCCATTCGTAAAAAAATCTCTATTCGGGTAATAAAAAAAGCGTTCCACGACCTATTCAAAGCGCTTGTTTTAGCTAAGCAAATTGAGAAAACAATTATTTCAAAACAACTTTCCGGAACAGTGTTGGTTTATTCGTATTGGTTTACCTCATCAGCACTCGCCACAATTTTTGTCGCTCCTAAAAGCATATCCGTCAAAAGGATAGCCCGAGCCCACGGCAGCGATCTTAATCCTACCTTGCATGCTGATCAATATCTAGCCTTCCGTAAAATAATTGCATCAAAGTTGGATAAGGTTTACTCCGTTTCTGATTTTGGTGCAAACATTCTAAATGAATTAATTGGCCAAAAGTTATCCGCCAAAATAGAGATAGCAAAGCTTGGTACTGTAATGCCAACAACTCTTCCCACCAGAATAAAAGATCAAGGTTTCCTTTTAGTGAGTTGCTCAAACCTAATTCCCTTAAAACGAATACATCTAATCATAGAGGCCTTGTCGCTACTTAATGATTTGCAAATCCATTGGATTCATTTTGGTGATGGGCCATTACAAGGCGAATTAGAAGAGTTGGCTTCGCAGCATTTAAATCATGATAAGTATGAATTTAGAGGTTACATAAAAAATGCAGATCTGATGAAATTCTATGAACAAAACTTCGTAGACCTCTTTATCAATACCAGTATGTCGGAAGGCCTTCCTGTTTCGCTCATGGAGGCACAATCCTTTGGGATTCCTTGCCTCGCCACCGATGTAGGTGGAAGTCGGGAAATAGTTTCTAAAGTTACCGGAAAGCTACTGTCCAAAGAAATCACACCGTTAGAAATTTCGAATTCCATTCGGGAATTATTGTTGTTATCGAGCGATCAAAAAGAAGTTCTCAGGAAAAATTGCATTTCTAATTGGCGAGAACACTTTAATGCCGAAACGAATTTCTCTAATTTTACCAATAAAATCTTAAATCCTTAACTCTTGAAATTAGATCCTCAAACACTTGAATACCTTAAAGGAAATAAATTTTCAAATAGCCTTGATGTTCCTTACTCCTATTACCAAGCCATTCCTGACCGAATAAAACTTTTAACCAATTTAACTAAACAAAAAAAAGTTCTTCATCTCGGTTGCCTGGATCACCTCCCTCTAATCGAGCAAAAAATTAAGGCTGGAAAATGGCTTCATAAAGAACTTACAGACCATACGGTAAAATGTTTAGGCGTAGACATTGATGAAGAAACAAACGAGTATGTGAAAAGCAAGTTTGGATTTCAAAATATTATCCTCAGAGACATCACAGGCGAACCTATTCCGGAAGTGCTGGCTGAATATTGGGACTATGCGATCTTAGGTGAATTACTGGAACACATCGACAATCCTGTGCATTACCTAAGAGAGATTAAAAAGAAATATGGAAAAGTCATTGACAAGCTAGTGATCACAGTTCCTAATGTCCTCACCATGCAAGTATTTGTACAGGCAAAAAAATCAAGGGAAAAAATAAACAGCGACCATCGTTACTGGTTCACACCCTATACCATCGCTAAAGTCATGCAACAAGCCGGAATCGAAATTGAGGAGGTATATTTCGCCAATCGAATCCAACTTTCTTTTCTCGGCCTGGTTCGAGCAAAATTAATTACTTTATTAGGTGGCACTCCCAAGTATGGATTTACCTATTCCTCTTCACTTGTGGCCATTGGGAAATTGAAATGACTTAGCGAAGGATTTTAGAAAGATCTATTGTCTTTAACTCGTTTCGGTAGACCCACACCAATACTAAAATTCCAATTAGTATGTACAAAGCGTGTGTTAGTAACGGATGCGCTACGCCCAGTAAAGGTTCAGAAACAACAATTAAAACCGCCATTGCGATAGGCGCGGCAATTAATTTAAAAACATTAAACGCTACAGTAAACTTCTTCTTAATACCGAAAAACAAGAAAACAATTTCTATTATATATCCCACCCATATTGCAATGATTACACCCATAATGCCATATTTTGGCAGCAAAACAATCATGGTCAATATTTTTATGGCCACCATGATGAAATAAAAGTAAGGGAGGGGTTTTGCATACTTCAAGGCACTATACGGCATGGCGACATAAAATCGCATGGAACGAAGTAAGTAAGTAACCGCAAGCATCGGTATCCAGGGAATAGCCGCCCGATAACCCGGCTTGGTAACAAACGCCTCGATCACTATCGGGAAAAAAAATATTGACAAAGTGACTAACAGGATAGCAACTGCGGTAAGGCCATGGTAATAGCGATTAATCTCTTGCGTGGTTTTTTTTTCAGGCTGCAAAGCAATGGCACCCAATACTTTCGGGTAAAAGGAACTATTGAAACCCGTGATCACCAACTCAATTACGGATAAACATTTTGCCGCAAAGTCATAAATTCCGACTTGCGCCATTGGCAAGTACGAAGTCATCAACACTCTGTCGTAATAATTGTTCACCCATTGAATCAACTGATAAATTAGTACGGTCTGGTTATAACCCAATATGCTTTTGATTAGAGGCCAATTAAAAGTAAATCCATATTGACGGTAATTAACACCTAAAACCCAAACACCTGAAATGGCCGAAGCAGCAAATCGTCCACCGATTGGGCCTATCAGGTTATCAGGAAAAATGATGAGTCCTCCAATGGTAAAAGCAGAGATTAATGAAAAGGATAGAATGTTATACCACAAAAAAGAACTGGCTTTTTCTTGGGTTTGGAGCAGGCTACTATTCACTTTAAAAACAGCTTGAAATATCCCAGTTGCTACTGCCATCATACCATAGGGATAAAACAAAATTTCTATCCCGGCAAATGCATGCTTAAAAACAATTTCAAAAATCCAACCTCCGGAGATAGCCAACAGGCTTCCTAAAAGAAGACTTGTAAGCAATATGAAAATGAACACTGAACTGATAAACGAACGCAGCTTTGCGTTATCATTTTTGAACTCGTGAAAATAATTATAGACGGAAGTATCAAAACTATAGGTGACGAATACCTGAACAAGCAATGAAAATCCTGTATAGATAGCCATTGTACCAAAAACATCGGGGGTGAGGTACTTGAGATAGAAGGGCAATAAAATGATAGCGCTGGCCATAGGCAGTGCGCCAGCAGCGGTATAAATAATTGAATTACGGATAAATTTTTTAGTGATCAAGATCCTGGGATAATGGTATTCAATTGATCAGTCATTTGCTTTGCTAATAAACGGTGGGTATGTTTTCTTGAATCATTTTTTATGGAATTCAGATCGCCTGATCCAAATTTTCGATACAAATCTAAAAGATAAGCCCGGATTTCAATTTTATCTGAGAATGAAAAGCACTCCCCTGCCCGGGTCTCCTTAATTACCTGAGCGGCATCGCCATCCACAGGCCCCACCATTAAGATCGGGCGATGGGTTGCCAGGTATTCAAATAATTTGCCCGTGAGCACAAATTTAGTTGGCTCAAAAACACACATGAGCAAAACCTGGGCGCTACGAATATTTCTGATAGCCTGATCATGTTGTTGGTAAGGAATCAACTCTAAAAACTTTTCCAATCCAAAACTACGGATCGCGTCAACTACCATAGGGTCAACCCTTCCCATCAATTTAATTTTCAATTTCAAAAACATCGGATGGCCTTCGTCTTTTAATTCAGCTAAGGTCTGCCATAAATTGATGGGGTTAATGCGAGCGAAAAAAGTACCTACGTGAATGATTGAAAAATCTAAATCAAGCGTGGGGGCATCGTTCAGAAAATCGTCTTCATCATAACCGTTGGTAACAACATTGACCTCCCTCCCACTTTTTTCTTCAAATTCCTTCTTCATTCCTCTACCAACCACAGTTATTGAATCCGCTCCTTTCAAAACCTCGACTTCCAAGCGGTGATGTTTTTTATCTGCCCATTTCGTGAGCAAAAGTTCTTTGTAATAGTCCATGGTTGTCCAGGGGTCGCGGAAATCTGCTAACCAAGGCAATCCTAATTTTTTCTTCAGTGCTAATGCAATGAGGTGGGCGCTGTGAGGCGGGCCCGTAGAGACAATAGCATCGACTGGATTCAACTTTAAGTAGCTTGATAAATACCTTACCGAGGGTTTAATCCAAAAGGCACGGGCATCCGGAATAAAGAAGTTACTTCGAGCCCAATTGGCCATTTTCTCAAAAAAGGTAGCACGATTCTTTGGCTTGATGTCTGCTAGTCCGCTTGTGTTTTTTTTTAGAGAGAAGAAGCGATACAAGTGATGCGGCTCCCAAATTGGCTGTTTTAATATCGTTATATTATCAGGGACGTCCTTCAAAAGGGATTCATCGAGAATGGGATAACTTCCATTACTAACCGTATACACCAATGGTTCCCAGCCATATTCCCGAAGGTACTTAGCAAACTTAACCCATCGCACGACAGCAATGCCTCCCGCTGGCGGCCAATAATAGGTAATGATGAGCACTTTCTTAGGCATGATGGGAAAGTAAAAAGTAGGCAGTAGGCGGAAGGCAGTAAGCAGGCTTAGAATTGAATCCAAAGCATTTGCGCTCATGCACAATTAAATAAATTTTCATTTTGCTCAAATTGATTTCAAATGCTTACTGTCCGACCGCCAACATATTTTCCAAGTAGCCTTTCAGCACCTCCAACGCGCGATCAAAATGGCTGTTGTTCGGAATCACTAAATCCGCATCGTGCTTCAAAGGCTCGATCAGTGATTCATAGATGGGCATCACATGATTTTGATAGCGATACAACACATCATCAATATCATAGCCACGTTCGATTTGATCGCGTTTAATCCGCCTTCCTAGTTTCACATGATCTTTGGCTTCAATGAAAATTTTCAGGTCAAGTTCATTCCGAATCTCCTCAAAATACTGAACAAATAATCCTTCTACAATGAGGATGGGAGCGGCCTTAAATTCCAATTGCAGCGGGATAACCGAAGGATTATTAAACGTGTACTCCTTTTTGATTACATCATTTCCAGATTTAAGTTTCAATAAATCCTTTAAGAAAATTTCTCGCTCGATGGATTCAGGCAAATCAAAATTCTTTACGCCATTTTTATCAAGCGGTTGTTGGTCGCGCGGCTTATAATAATTGTCTTGTGAGATAAGGCAAATCTCAGACGGTTTGAAGTGGGCCGATAAGCCTTGCAAAAAAAAAGTTTTGCCAGAGCCACTTCCTCCTGTAATGCCGATGGTGAGGGATTTCATTAGATTCAAAATTACAGATTAAAGCTTCAAAATTGAATTTAGTCTTCAATTTTGGGCGTTGAATTTATGCAGCTGTTAAAAAATCAACGAGCTGTTGTACTGCTTTTGCGCGATGACTTATCCTATTCTTCTCTTCCAACGTCATCTCGGCCAACGTATTTAAGTATCCTTGCGGAAGAAAGACAGGGTCGTAACCGAAACCACCAGCTCCCTTTTGCTCACTCAAAATAGAGCCTTCCAACACTCCCTCAAACTGAAAATATTTTCCTGACAGAATCAACGTAATAATAGTAACGAAACGCGCCTTTCGATCATCGATTCCCTCCATGTTATTAAGCAACAGATTAATATTATCCTGATGATTCCGTTGAGCCCCAGCATAATGGGCCGAATCTACACCCGGTGAATTATTCAGCACAAATACCTCCAGACCAGAATCGTCAGCAAAACAATCGATCTTAAACTTATTAAACACATAGTCCGCTTTTTGTTTCGAATTACCTGCGATCGTACCCGTTGTTTCGGGCAGCTCTTCATGGCAACCAACGTCAGTCAATTTAAGGAGGTTGAATTTTGGACTAAGAAAAGGCTTAACCTCCTCAAATTTGTGTTGGTTATTTGTTGCAAAGCAGAGTCTCATGGATTATGGATCACCTTGATCAATTTGATCTGATACACCAAGTTAGAATTGGCTGGAATCTTAGAACTCACTGCACTACCATAACCATACGCAGAAGGAATATAAAAGGTAGCGTTGGCTCCCTCCGGAATATGTGGCATTAGAATTTTCCAGCCTGGTATTTGAGTATTTAGGGCAACCTTAACAGTGGTGTCTGCGGTAATGAAAGCACTCGAATTCAGTATTTTACTGGAATAGGAAAGTATAACTGAATCTTTTAACAAAGGAAATGTTGAAGACGTAGTCACACCGCCCACTGAGTATCGCAAACCAGATGATGGGTCGGTAATTACGGTTATTGATTTGGCGCTCAAAGAATCTGCAATCAAGGTTAGGTAGGTCGTAATAGAAGTTTGATCATTGGTTAGATGCGTGCCAATCACTCCCAATAACTTGATTTTGTAAAGCAAATTGGCATTAGGTGGAATGTTATAATTGGCATTGGCAGATGGATCAGCATTGCCGCTCACACCGAAAGCCAGGCCAGATGGAATGTATAACTCACCGAAACTTCCTACCGGAAAATTTGGCAATGTAAGTTGAATGCCAACGATTGAACTGGATAGCAAGACCTTAATCGAGGAGGAACTTCCGATAAGCGCTAGCGAAGATAATGATTCAGTGCTGCTGGCGATATGATAAGTATCAAAGGAAATTATGACCGAATCAGCAAGCACTGGATAAAATCCCAAGGCTACCGTATCAATTTTGTACCAAGCTCCTCCAGCCACCTTGGTGGCGGTAATATTATTATTTATTAAGAACTCACTAATGGATGTGGTGTCCGATTTTAATTGCGCTTGAGGTGTTACGATTTTTTCCTTCAGACAGGACTGAAAAAGAATATTGATCAGCAACACAATTAAAATATTCTTCATAATTCATTGCACAGCCATTCAATTTTCATTACTGACTAATACCCAGAAATTGAATATTAAAAATCATATTCTGATTGCCCTTAATACTTGTTCCCGAGCCTCTTGGGCCATAGGCCAGGCTGGAAGGAACATATAAAGTTATTGTTGATCCCACGGGCACTATTGACAGACCTATCTGCCAACCCAAAATTAAGGACGACAGCTGAAACACCACAGAATTTCCTTGATCAACAACCGTCACATCATTGCTTAAAACTTTTGCTTTGTAGGTCACTTGAACGCGGTTTGTCAACGCAGGAACGCCTCCAGAACCAAGACTTTGAATTGTATATCGCAGACCACTTGGATCCTTAAAGGCATTGATAGCGTTGGTTCTCAGATAAGTGCCTATCGCTGTGGTATCCATCATCAATTGGTGATCTTTCACATCGACCAACTGAAACTCAAAGTCTAAGACGGAGTTGGCCGGAATATTCCCATTAGCCACATTACCATATCCAAGCGAAGAAGGTAAAAATATTCTTCCTTTGCTTCCCTTCTGAAATTGTGGCATGGCGATTTGAACCCCTTGCATGAAATCACTTAAGGTCATCAGCGTTGTGGTGTTAACCTGAGCAAAAACAGTATTGCCCGGTATCGATTTGATGGAATACTTTACATACACGGTGTCACTAAACGTAGGACGAATTCCACTTGCTGCTGAGTCGATAATAAACCAAACGCCTTGCCCAGACAACTCAGTCGCACTTATTTGATTTGCTTTCAAGAAACTAGCTATCGCAGTCGTATCTGAATTAAATTGAGCAACCTGCTGCGACAAGGTGTTGTCAGTTTTTAAGCATGAACTCAATAACCCAAAAAGGAGGGTAAATAAAACTAGCGAAAGTTGTTTCATTTTTTTTGGCTACTTCAAATCAACCAATTCCAAATCAAAAGCCAAAATAGAGTTCTCTACAATATCTTTTCTTTTCTGCCCCCCGTAAGCCAAAGTAGAAGGAATATAAACCGTCATCTTGCTGCCTTTATTCATCAACCTAAGCGCATCGTGCCATCCTAAAATAACTTGACTTCTACCCACTACTACATCATAAGGCGCATACGGACGGCCCTGCTGGAATAGATTTTTTTCTTTTGCCAAGGATTCAATGCACGTATCAAAATATTTACCATTGAGTAAATAGCCTGCATAATTTACTTTGGCCGTTTGGCCATCCATTGCATACGCTCCTTTTCCAGGCTTGGTAATTACATAGCGAAGACCATCTGAAGTTCTTAAGGCATTAATATTTTTGGCCTTTAAATATTCATCGATTATCAAGGTATCTTTAGCTAATTGCACGTTACGCTCTATAGCGGCCTTCTCATTTTGCTTGGCAATAAGTTCAGTTCTATAGGTAGCAAATGTGGCACTATCCATTGCATCCTTCATGCCAATGACAAAAGTGAATAAGGATGATGAATCAATTTTAGGAGGGACAGGGGTTCGGAAGGAATTCTTGAAGATATCACCAACGGGAACCTTAAACATAATACTGTCGCCTTTGGTAAGCATGCTAATCACTTCCAAAACTTTGTCGCCATGTCTTATAACCCCTTGTTTTTGCATGATAATTGGAATTCCACTTTTTCGTGTATCATTCCAAACAGAATCTTTTGCATCCTTAAACATAAAATTCATAATCAAAAACCTGCCTGAATCGATTTTCTTTCCATCACCTGCACGGAGCACTGTAAATTTTTGGCCTGAGGCTGTTTCCCTATCCTTGGAGCAAGCAAAACAAAGCGAAGCGACAATTAAGAATACTAAAATTGAATTTTTCATTGTTAAAAATTATGAGTTAAGGTTTAATTTTTCTTTGTACTCCGGGAGTAGTTTAATAAGTTTTTCTAGGGCCTGTTCAAGGGATAGTTTTGAAGAACCCCCAGAAGCATTTTTATGCCCCCCGCCTTCAAAATGTCTCCGCGCCAAGTCGTTCACCGAAAAAGCGCCCAAAGATCGAAAAGAAATTTTGATTTCCTCACCACGGTCGTACATTAAAACAGACATTTGCACATCTTTTATAGACAGCCCATAGTTTACCAACCCTTCGGTGTCGCCAGTTTGCACATCAAATTTCTTGAGTTCTTCTTGAGAAAGTGTCATATAGGCCGTTCGGAATTCGGGGAGCACAGTGAGTTTTTGACTTAATACAAATCCTGTAAGACGAAGCCGGCCCAAGGAGTTTGTGTCATAAACCAGTCTAGCTATTTCACTCGGGTTTGCGCCTAGCGCAGTTAACTCTTCAGCCACTTTAAATTCACGGGCAGTAGTATTATTATGTCTAAAGCCACCCGTATCGGTCATTAATCCTGCATAAAGGCAGTTTGCAATTGGTGGATCAATTAAATCCCTGTCGCCAAGAGAATCGATAAGGTCGTAAACAAGTTGAGCAGTAGAGGCTGCCGTAACGTCCCATTTTTCGAATCCGGCAAACTGTTCAGGTTCCAAGTGATGATCGATCATTACTTTCGCTGCCCTTGCCTTAGCGACCAGGTCACCCAATTCGTTAATCCGTTTAAGGTTTGAAAAGTCTAGGCAAAAAATAATTTCAGCAGCTTCAAATACAGCGGCCGATTTAATTTCAGGTCCCTTTGATTTTTTCGAGAGGGCAATCACCGCCTCTGAGCCAACCATCCAATTAAGGAATTCCGGGTAATCGCTAGGCGTAATTACATCAACATGGTGGCCTTTCTTTTTTAAATACCCCCCTAAGCCCAATGAAGACCCAAGCGCATCCGCATCCGGCTTAAAGTGGGTCACTATCGCCACATTCCTGGGAGAGGCTAACAAAGCCTTTAGGTCGGTTAAATTTTTCATTAAAGTCAGCAAAAATGCAGATAAATGGCGGAAACGAAAAATGAAGCGATTCCCCAAACTTCTTGAATCAAACTTCTTTTGATATTTTTGCGCGCAATTTAGATCAGGATTTAGGAATCTTCTAATTAATTAGAGCTTCTGACAAGGTCGTGATTTCAAGATTTACAATTATAATTTAAAAAAACAAAGAACATGGCAGGAAAAAGGACCTTTACGATGATTAAACCTGATGCAACTGGCGCAGGCAATAGTGGAGCGATCATGAAAATGATCGAAGAGGCAGGATTCCGAATTGTGGCACTGAAGAAAACCCAGCTTAGCGCAGCGCTAGCGGGTAAATTTTATGAGATACACAAGGAACGCTCATTCTATGGTGAACTGGTGAGCTACATGAGCAGCGGTACAATTGTGCCCATGATTTTAGAGAAAGAAAATGCCGTGGAAGACTTTCGCAAACTGATTGGCGCTACCGACCCCAAGAAGGCCGCCCCCGGAACGATCCGTGCCTTGTTTGCCAAATCCATTGATGCCAACGCGATCCACGGTTCTGATTCCGATGAAAACGCTGAAATTGAAGGGAGCTTTTTCTTTTCGCAATTTGAACGTTTCTAAATTGGTTAATCGTTGTCCGTTACTTGTTAATAATAATTTCGGACTACCATTAACCATTTACCATTAATGAATAATTTTTTATCTATGAATCCTTCCTACTCCGAAAAATTTGATAGCAGGCACAACGCACCGGATGCGCTTCAAATCGATGCAATGCTAAAAGCGGTAAAGGCAAAATCAGTAGACGAACTGATAAGCCAGACTGTGCCCGCCAGCATTCGATTAAAGCATCCGCTAAACTTGCCCGCTGCTCAATCGGAGTACGAGTTCTTAAACGGATTCAAAAAGCTCGTTTCTAAAAATAAAATTTACAAATCCTTTATTGGAATCGGCTATTATAATTGTATTACCC
>DAHVFH010000207.1 GCA_027317105.1 Cytophagales bacterium | reverse complement strand
GGACAAGTCAGGGACGGAAAAAATAATGATCCCTTGGCAGGGGCCAGTATTTATGTCAATGATATGGAGGTGGGCAAGACCACGGATGGCCAAGGCCGCTATGAAATCGATTTGCCTTCGGGCCTCCACGTGATCACTTTTGGCTACCTGAACTATGAAGAAAAACTGGTTGACCTTGAGATCTATGAAGACGGGGAGGTTCAAGTTAATTTAATGGAAAGCCCTATCCTTTTGAGCGAAGTGATCGTTACCGACAAATCTTACAGGGAAGTCACCACTTCGGGCATCGGCCAGATGCAATTCATGGTGGCCGAGATTAAAAAGAAGCCTACGATACTTGGTGAAGTGGACATCATCAGGCAGATCCAACAGATGCCAGGGGTTTCGACCGTGGGGGAGGCGGCCACTGGGTTTAATGTTCGTGGTGGGAGTGTGGACCAAAACCTTATCCTATATGATGGGGTGCCGATCTTGAACAGCTCCCACGCCTTTGGGTTTTTCGGTGCCTTCAATGCCGATGCGGTACGCGATGTTACTTTCTACCGCGGGGGTATCCCTCCCCAATATGGTGGACGGGCTTCTTCGGTGCTCGATATCAACACGCAGGACGGGGACTACCAAAAGTGGAAAGTAAATGGGGGCATAGGCATGCTGGCCAGTAATTTGACGGTGAGCGGCCCAATCAACAAAGACAAGACCTCTATTTCGTTTTCGGGGAGGACTACCTATTCGGATTGGCTGGTGCATTCCATCCGTACCAACTATGCGGATTTGAAAAACAGCAAAGTTTTCTTTTATGATGGCACAGCCAAGCTGTCGCACAAATTCAACGACCGCTCAAAACTGTCGTTTACCTGGTACAGCAGCCAGGACCAGTTCAGCCTGGGGGGCGACTCAACCTATGGTTGGCATAACCAGGTGGCGTCACTAAAGTTTGATCATGTGTTTTCATCCAAGCTGCATGGTGCTTTTACCGTTGGTCAGGGCGCCTACGGCTATCAGGTCACCGATAAGAATCTTTTCTCTGGGTTTAAATTGCAATATTCACTCACCTTCCCCACGGCCCTTGCTCATTTCAACTGGCAGTTGGGCATCCATAAAATCTCTTTTGGTGTGCAGTCTACTTATTATGCATTTATGCCCGGTAACCTGACGCCCAGCTCCGCCCTTTCTAATGTGCAGCCAATTAATATTGACCAGCAGAGGTCGCTGGAAAGTGGCGTTTTTTTAGGGGACGGCATTTCGCTTGATCCCCAGAATTTTTTGGAGGCTGGGGTAAGGGTCTCTGTGTTCAATTCCATAGGCCCAGGCCAGATCAATACCTATCAACCGGGTTTGCCCTTAGAAACTTATAACCAGATCGGCACCACACAGGTCAATGGCATTTACAAAACGTACCACGGTGTGGAACCGCGGCTTTCATTGCGGCACAGTTTTTCCGAAACGGCCTCTATTAAAGCGGGCTACAACAGGATTTACCAGTACATGCAGTTGGTCTCCAACACGGCCGCCATTACACCGGTGGATATCTGGCAGCCCAGTAACAATTTTTTCAAACCGCAACAGGCTGACCAGGTTTCAGTCGGCTATTACCGGAGTTATAAAAATCACCTTTTCGAAGCATTCATTGAGGGCTTTTACAAAGAGATCGCCAATGTGCTGGACTTCAAAGACGGGGCGCAGTTGATTTTGAACAACCATTTGGAAACGGATTTGCTGCAAGGCAAATCCCGGATGTACGGGATAGAATTTTCGATCACAAAAACAGCGGGCCGGTTTTCGGGCACGTTCAATTATACCTACTCCCGATCCTTGCGGACATTTGCCAGCCCGATCTCCGATCAGAACATCAATAACGGCAAAGAATACCGCTCCAATTATGACATACCCAATAACCTTAATATTTCGTGGAAGTATGACATCAACAGGCGTTTATCGTTCACCGGAAATTTTACGTACCGCACCGGCAGGCCGATCTCTTACCCGCTACGAAGCCTTACCGTAAACAATGTTCCGGTATTGGATTTTTCAAACCGGAACCAATTCAGGATACCTGATTATGACCGGTTGGATATTGCCTTTGTTCTTGAAGGCAACCACAAGCGCCACAAGATCTGGGGCGGCAACTGGGCCTTGTCTTTTTACAATGTGTACGGGAGGAAGAATCCGTATTCCGTCTTTTTTCAGAATACGGGCAGTACGCAATCCTATGGATCGGGGGCCTCGCAATACAATGTTACCGGACCCGGCACTTTTCAAGCCCATAAACTTTCGATCATTGGCACCATCTTACCTTCGCTCATGTATTCCCTCAAATTTTAATTATGAGAATGTCTCCGTTGACCATATTGGTAATTTTGATTTCAGGCGCCTGCATTGATCCATTCCATCTTAATGTTGGCGGAAACTCAAAGCTACTTGCTGTGGATGGGATGATCACCACGGCTCCGGGTCCTTATGCTGTTAAATTGGTATGGTCATCCAATGTGGGCAACATCCTGGCGCAGGCGGTTCCTGTAAGTGATGCAACGGTCACGCTCTTTGACGACCAGGGATTGACGGAAAAACTTAGCTATCAAGATTCCGGAGTTTATAAGACCAGTGCCAGTGGAATTCAAGGCGTGGCTGGAAGGACCTATCACATCGAGATTACCACCGCTGATGGACAGCGTTATTCATCAATACCAGAATATTTAGCACCACCCGGAACGATCGACAGCCTGTATTTTGAATTTAAATATGGTGAAGCCATTGTGAATGGAGTGCCTATACCGGCAGACGGTTTCAATATTTATGTGAACGCAAAGGGCAACTCCACGCAAAGCATTTTGCGGTGGAGATGGCAGGGAACGTATAAGGTTTTCACCCACCCCGAATTGGAATATAGCAAATTTCCCTTGATGCCGGAACCCTATGCTCCTGCGCCATGTAGTGGTTATATATGCATCGATACAATTCCACTAAAATGTTTTGCGGTAAGGCAAGTAAGCCCGTGTAAATGCTGTACCTGCTACATTACACAATACCAGGATGTGCCGTTTCTCTCGGATAACCTTTTTGGTGGCAATACCTTCGAAAAATATAGGGTAGCATTCATCCCTTTCGCGACAAGAAACTTTTTTGAGAAATATTATTTACAAGTTCAACAATTCACCTTAACTACGAACACCTATCAATTTTGGAAACTCGTTCAATCCCAAATTACAGGCGCTACCAATTTATTCCAACCCCCGATCGCAAGGATTAAAGGGAACATTGTGTCTACCTCGGGCAGCACTTCAGCCCTTGGCATTTTCTCCGCTTGTGGTGTCGCACAGAAAACGATTTGGATTTACAGAAATGATGTGCCGTACACATTTTCAGATCCTATTATTAGAGAAAGTTGCCAAATATTAGACCCTACATCCACGATACAAATACCTCCCTTCTGGAATTAAATGCATAATGCAATGAAGAAATCGCATTTATCCTTTTCGAATAGAATTTTTATCAACCGAAGATGAGAACATCTCCGTTGACCATATTGGTAATTTTGATTTCAGGCGCCTGCATTGATCCATTCCATCTTAATGTTGGCGTAAATTCAAAGCTACTTGCTGTAGATGGGATGATCACCACAGCTTCTGGCCCTTATTCTGTTAAATTGGTTTGGTCATCCAATGTGGGCGACATCCAAGCGCAGGCGGTTCCTGTGGTTGGTGCAACAGTCACGTTATTTGATGACCAGGGATTGGCCGAAAAACTAAGCTATAGGGATTCTGGGGTTTACCAGACCAGTACCAATGGAATTCAGGGCTTGGCGGGAAGGACCTATCACATCGAAATTGCCACATCCGATGGACAAAGCTATTCATCAACACCAGAATATTTAGCTCCACCGGGAACGATCGACAGCCTGTATTTTGAATTTAAATATGGCGAATCCATTGTGAATGGTTTGCCTGTACCAGCAGACGGTTTCAATATCTATGTGAACGCAAAGGGCAACTCCACGCAAAGCATTATGCGTTGGAATTGGCAGGGAACCTTTAAGGTTTTTGCACATCCTGAATTGACATATGGAGCACTTATCATGCCGCGGCCCTATAATCCCCTTCCCTGCAGCGGTTATGTATGCATCGATCCAAATCTGTTAAAATGTTTTGCGGTAAGGCCAGTACGCCCGTGTGAATGCTGTATCTGCTACGTAAAAGAATATCAGGACGTACCTTTCCTTTCGGATAACCTTTTTGGTGGCAATACCTTCGAAAAGTATCAGATCGCCTTCATCCCCTTTACGGCAAGAAATTTTTATGAAAAATACTATTTGCAGGTTCAGCAATTCACCTTAAATACAAATACCTATCAATTTTGGAAGCTGGTAAAATCGCAGATCACAGGCAGTACTAATTTATTCCAACCACCGATCGCTGTTATTAAAGGGAACATTGTATCTACCTCGGGCAGCACTTCGGCCCTTGGTATTTTCTCGGCCTGCGGAGTGGCACAGAAAAAAATTTGGATTTACAGAAATGATGTGCCGTACACATTTTCAGATCCGCTAATAAGGGATGATTGTCATGTCGTAGATCCTAGCTCCACTTCACAAATACCTCCCTTCTGGAATTAAATGCATAATGCAATGAAGAAATCGCATTTATCCTTTTCGAATAGAATTTTTATCAACCGAAGATGAGAACATCTCCAATAACCATCCTGTTCCTTTTCATCAGTAGTGCGTGCATCGATAGCTTTACCCTGCATCCCGGTGGAGTGGCAAAGCTACTTGCCGTAGATGGGATGATCACCTCGGCTCCTGGTCCGTATACAGTGAAACTTTTTTGGACGTCAACGGTGGTCACCTCATTGGGCTTTTTAGGAACGCTTAGCACACTGCCAACGCCAGTAACGGGGGCGCAGGTCACTATTTTGGATGACCAAGGCATGAGCGAAACACTTCAAGAGCTTGGTCGAGGAGTTTACAAAACTGATAGTACCGGTGCCGGAATTCAGGGCATTCCTGGACGGACTTATCACGTGGAGATTGTCACTCCTGATGCACAAAAGTACGCTTCAGTCCCTGAGTTTTTAGCTCCGCCCGGAACGATCGACAGCTTGTATTTTGAGTTTAAATCTGGTGAAGCGATTGTAGGAGGGGTACCCGTTCAGGCAGACGGTTTTAAAATCTATGTAAATGCAAAGGACAACGCACAAAATAGTCTGCTCCGATGGAATTGGACGGGCACCTATAAAGTTTTTTCGCATCCAGAACTTGAACAAATACCATTGGGTCACTGTTGCCCGCCGAGCCTTTTACCAGAGCCCTGCAGTGGTTATGTATGTGCCGATACCGTCTGGTGCCAAACCGTTAAACAAATAAGACCTTGCCACTGTTGCATTTGCTACATTACGGAAACACCTTCTGTCCCCTTTCTTTCGGATAATGTTTTTATTTCCAATACTTCCTTTCAGCATTATCCAGTAGCCTTCCTCCCTTTTGTGGCGCGCAATTTTTTGGAGAAATATCATTTGGAAGTGCGCCAGTTAACAGTCTCCCAAAGCACCTATCAATTTTGGAAACTGGTTCAATCGCAAATCAATGGCGCCAGCAATTTATTTCAACCACCAATCGCGAAAATAAAAGGAAACATTGTTGATGCTTCCGGCAATACCGTACTTGGTATTTTCTCCGCGTGCGGGGTAGCCCAGAAAGTTATTTGGATTTATCGGAACGATGTGCCATTCAGTTTTGAAGATCCCTTAATTAGAGAACATTGCCAGGCATTGGACCCTACTTCCGTTACACGTATCCCTTTATTTTGGAATTGAGGGAAGGGAAAGTTTCTCGATTAATTCTGCTATAGGTTTAGCAAAAGGAAAATAATGGTCTGGAATCGACCCGGTGAAGCCCCATCCTTTGCCATTGATGTAAATTTTAACGAAGACGATCTTGCTTACACGAACGTTATGAAGTTGAAATTCCCTGTTCGAATCATGAATTGAAGCAAGCTTTCTGACCTTTTCAATGGCCAGTTTTGAGAAATCGTCAACTAGGGTTGAAAATCATAAAATTTAATTTGTAAATTTCCTTGACCAAAAGGTAATTATTAACCTAAATTAAGATGAAATAAATTCATCTCTGTGGTCATCGAACAAAGTCCAGTTAACTTCAGATTTTTAAATTATTCTTTATGCATGTAAAAATTAAAGTAAAGGTCAACGGCATGGAGCATGTTCATGAAGTTGAACCCCGATTGCTCTTGTCGCATTTCTTGCGCGATACGTTGCGGCTCACCGGTACACATATTGGTTGCGATACCAGTGGCTGCGGAGCCTGCACCGTTCATGTTAATGGTAAGGCGGTTAAAAGTTGCACACTTTTGGCTGTACAAGCGGATGGTTGCGAGGTATTGACCATTGAAGGGCTTTCCACTAACGGAACACTGCACCCGCTCCAGGAAGGTTTCCATCAAGAGCATGGTCTTCAATGCGGTTACTGCACACCCGGCATGATCATGACGGCTGCCGATTTGCTAAAAAATAGTCCGAAACCTACTGAAGAAGAGATTCGACATGCCTTGGAAGGCAATATTTGCCGATGCACGGGTTATCATAACATTGTGAAGTCTATTCAATATGCGGCCGAAAGAATGTAAACAGTAAAACTATGAGTGCTACAACTTCTTATATAGGAAAATCGGTAAAGCGTGTGGAAGACAAACGCTTTATCACGGGAAAAGGAAAATATACAGACGATATCATTTTAGCAGGTATGGTTCATGGTGCTTTTGTCCGTAGTCCACACGCCAATGCGAAAATCAAAAAAATAGATATCAGCAAAGCGAAAGCGATGCCCGGTGTCATCGCAATTTTTACGGGAGCCGATGTGGCCGCTATTAATGGCGTGCCGTGCGGATGGCAGGTTAATTTTAAAAATGGAGATACCATGAAGGAACCCAAGCATCCTTTGTTGGTCGCTGATCGAACTAAGCATGTTGGGGATCCTGTCGCTTTTATCATCGCTGAATCCCGCGAAGAAGCTAAGGATGCTATTGAGATGGTTTCGGTTGACTACGAAAAACTTTCGTGTGTTACCAATCCCGCGGAGGCAGTAAAACCCGGTGCGCCATTGGTTCATGATGACGTGCCCAACAATATTTGTTTTGATTGGGAATTAGGTAATCCGAAATCTGAAGTAGAGGAAGCCCTATCGAAAGCTTCTCATGTCACTACGTTAGATTTTGTGAACCAACGGCTTGTTCCTAACGCGATGGAACCGCGCTCTTACATTGGCTCTTATGATGAGACCAGTGATAAGTACACCTTATATACAAGCACGCAAAACCCTCACCTGATTCGATTGTTAATGTGTGCATTTGTGCTGGGCATCCCGGAGCATAAAGTGCGTGTGGTTGGGCCGGATGTTGGGGGAGGATTTGGAAGCAAAATTTATCATTATACGGAAGAGGCCTTAGTGACCTGGTGCTCTAAAGAAATCGGAAGGCCAATCAAATGGACGTCCGAACGGGCAGAAAGCTTTCTTCTCGATGCTCATGGTCGCGATCATGTGACCAAAGCCGAGATGGGTTTTGATAAAGACGGGAAAATCTTGGCGCTTCGCGTTAAAACATTCGCCAACTTGGGTGCCTACCTCTCTACATTTTCTACGTGCGTTCCCACCTACCTGCACGGAACTCTTTTGCAAGGACTTTATACCACGCCTAAAATAAATGTAGATGTCACTGGGGTATTCACGCACACCAATGCAGTGGATGCGTATCGTGGTGCTGGTCGTCCCGAAGCTACTTATATCTTAGAGCGGCTCCTCGATTTGAGTGCGCTTGAAATGAATGTTGATCCTACCGAATTAAGGTTCAAGAATTTTATTCCACCCTTCGATGGCGTCAAGCAACCGGGCTATCAGACTCAGGTGGCTTTGCAATACGACAGCGGTAATTACCATGGGGTGCTGGAGAAAGGATTAGAAATTTTAGATTACAAGAATTTCAGAAAACAACAAAAGGAATCTGCCAAGAACGGAAAATTGTTGGGTGTCGGTTTCTCTACCTACATTGAAGCGTGTGGTATTGCGCCCTCTGCGGTGGTTGGTTCGCTAGGAGCAAGGGCTGGTTTATATGAAGTAGGGCAGGTACGGGTTCAACCTACCGGAAAAGTGAGTGTGTTTACCGGCTCCCATTCTCATGGACAAGGTCACGAAACTACTTTTGCGCAGGTGGTGGCGGACAAACTCGGAATTCCCATGGAAGATGTTGACATCATTCATGGTGACAGCGATACGGTGGCTTTTGGAATGGGCACGTATGGATCTAGAAGTTTGGCGGTAGGTGGTTCTGCGATCGTAAAAAGCATTGAAAAGATTGTAGAGAAAGGAAAGAAGATAGCAGCACACAAACTGGAAGCCAGCGAACAGGATATTGAGTTTGTGGATGGGAAATTTACGATTAAAGGGACAAGTAAATCATTGAATTTTGCAGAGATTGCGTTGACGGCATACGTGCCTCATGTCTATCCTGCGGACTTAGAGCCTGGACTTGACTTCAGTAGTTTTTACGATCCTAAAAATTTTACATATCCATTTGGCTGTCACATTGCCGTGGTGGAAATCGATAGGGAAACCGGAAAGGTTGATTTGAAACGTTTTATTGCCGTTGACGATGTGGGCAATGTCATTAATCCAATGATTGTGGAAGGCCAGATTCATGGCGGTGTGGCACAAGGAATGGGGCAAGCCCTTCTTGAAGGAGTGGAGTATGATGAAGACGGGCAGATTTCCAATGGATCCTATATGGATTATTGTATGCCTCGTGCCGATGACTTTCCAATGTTTGAAACGGCAAGCCAGGTCACCCCTTGTCCGCATAATCCGCTAGGTGTAAAAGGTGCGGGTGAAGCGGGTTGCATCGGTTCAACGCCTGCCGTGGTCAATGCCGTGATCGATGCCTTGTGGAGCAGTGGAAAGAAAGTTAAAGACATTCGCATGCCATTAACGCCAGAGCGTGTTTGGAAGGCCATGAACTAAATCTATAAATCTAAAATCGCAAATCTTATGATTCCTTCATCTTTTTCCTATCAAAAAGTAAATTCAGTTGCCGAAGCAATTAAAGCGCTTTCTTCAGGCGAGGCTAAAATTTTAGCTGGCGGACATAGCCTTATCCCTACGATGAAACTTCGACTGAACTCACCTTCCAAGTTAGTGGACATTGGTGCGTTGGCCGAATTGCGCGGAATAAAAGAGTCAGGCGCAGAGATTATTATTGGTGCGGCAACTACCCATCAGGAGATTGCTACAAATAAAATAATTCAAAGCAAGTTGCCCTTATTTGCTCAAGGTGGAAATTCGATTGGAGATGTTCAGGTGAGGAACAAAGGCACAATAGGAGGGAGTCTTGCTCATGCTGACCCTGCTGCTGATTGGGCTGCGATCGTTTTGGCATCGGATGCTACCATTGAAGTCCAGGGCGGAAAAGGCACAAGGAAAATAAAGGCGACCGGATTTTTTAATGGCATGTTTAGTACGGCTTTGCAAGACGATGAAATTATCACTGCGGTACATGTTCCCCTTGCAGTTGGAAGCAAGGGATCGTACGCTAAATTTCCTCAACCCGCATCGCGTTTTGCCATTGTGGGTTGCGCGGTAATGAAAATGGCCGATGGAAAAGTGAATATTGCTTTCACCGGAATTTCTAATTGTGCTTTTCGCGACCAGGCTGCCGAGAAGGCCATTTCAGGAAAAAAAATAGATGCTTCCACAATTGAGTCAGCAAGCAAGGCGGCCGTGGAGGGTGTCAATATCTTGAGTGATCATTACGCTTCCGAAAAATACAGAAAGCATCTGGCTAAAGTCTATTTGAAAAGAGCGTTGCTAGCGGTATCCTAGCGCCTTTATTAAATAGCATCTGCTCGCTGAAGTTTTAAATGGTTGAGTTGAAGTACGTCTGTAGGTGTGCCTTCATTCTTTACTTTGCCATCTTCAAAAAGGATCACGCGCTTTGACATCTTCACCACCTCCGTGATGTCGTGGCTGACGAGTATAGTAGTAAGTTTATAGTGCTGATGAACTTGCAAAATATAGTCTTGAAGTTTGGCTTGCATTTCCCGATCCAAGGCCGATAGCGGTTCGTCAAGCAGAAGCAGTTTAGGCTTTCTGATGAGTGCCCGGGCTAATGCGATCCGCTGCTTTTGTCCCCCGGAAAGGAGTTGGGGTTTTCTGTTTTGGAGTTCACTTAGCTCCGTCAGGTTCAATAATTCATCCACCACTGCTTTGGGTTGTCCTTTTTCCAAAGCAAATTCCAGGTTGCCCCGTACCGTCATGTTTGGGAAAAGTGAATATTCTTGAAAGACAATGCCGATGTTTCTGGATTGTGGCTTTAGGTTAATCTTTTTGCTGCTGTCAAACCACAGTTCGTCATCCACATCGATCTTTCCATTTTCCGGTGTGGATAGTCCGGCTAACATGCGTATGACACTGGTTTTTCCAGCCCCTGAGGGACCGTAAATGGTCACTAATTCCCCTGGTTTAATTTCGGCCTGAAAGCGCAGATTCATTTGCCCATTCGCACCCAAAAGTTTTTTTTCGATTGCAATTTTGATCATGGCAAATAGTGTACTTTATGCATTCGTTGATTAATCCCATAAACGATCACAAGCACTACAAAGGAGAAAGCCAGAAGGATGATGGAATAGATATTGGCTTGATGGTAGTTCATCGCTTCAACTTCATCGTAGATCGCTACTGAAATGACACGCGTTTCCTTCGGGATATTTCCACCTACCATTAACACGACACCGAATTCCCCAACGGTGTGTGCGAAAGTAAGAATAACAGCGGTTAGAAGAGAGGTTTTCATGTTGGGGATTAACACTTTTATCAAGGTGGTAAGTTTGGTTTTACCCAGCGTGTAGGCAGCTTCACTTAATGCCATTGGCACCATTCGAAAACCAGCCTGTAGTGGTTGAACCATAAAGGGCAAACTGTAAACCATCGAGGCAATGACCAATCCGGGAAAAGTGAAGACCAGCCGGATATCAAAATAGTGATCAAGAAATTTCCCTACGCTATTTTCGGGACTGAATAAGAGGAGGAGATAGAAGCCTAGAACCGAAGGCGGAAGTACGATAGGCATGCCCACTAATGCTTCGACTAGTACTTTCCATCTAGCTCGGCTGAAGACAAGCCAATACGCTAAAGGAATACCTAGCACAAACAATAGCATGGTGGTGACGGTGACAAGTTTTAAGGTAAGCAGGAAAGGCTCAAAATCAAGCATTTCTATTTCGGTTTAGAAAAGCCAAAATAACGAAGAATGTCCGTAGCTTGTTTACGCTCTACAAATTGTTGAAAGGCATGTGCCAACTCATTTCCACGAGCGTGGCTTGTGATTACAAAGCCTTGCACCAGTGGTTGGTGGCTTGATTCGGGGATAAGAAAATATTTTCCGTTTTCTTTTTTCATCGCTGGTGACAGCGCCAGGGATAAGGCAATGATCCCAATGTCGGCAGCACCGGTAGTAACAAACTGTGCGGTTTGCGAGATGTTTTCGCCCAACACTAATTTGCTTTTTATCGCTTCCATCAGTTTGTAATGCATTAATGCTTCTTCGGCTCGTTTACCGTAGGGGGCGTGAGCCGGGTTGGCAATTGCGATTTTCCGAAGGGATGGCAAAAGCAACGCATTCATCTCTTTTAAAGTAGGATCGATCTTTTTGCTCCAGAGTACAATTCGGCCAATGCCATAAGGATATACTTCTGAGCTCGCGAATCCTTTCGCTTTCAATTGGTTTGGATACCTGATGTCAGCGGAAAAGAAAATATCGAAAGGTGCGCCATGCAATATCTGCTCCATTAATTTTCCGGACGAACCGTAGGTAATTTCTAGGGTGCCACTGTGGGTTTTATTAAATGCAATCTTAATCGAATCAAGAGCAAATTTCAGGTCAGACGCTGCGCCAATGAGCAGTGCGTTTGTTGGCTGCCCAAATGCTTGTGGGCTATGCCCGATAATTAAAAATAGGACAATGGCTTTTATTTTATTCATAACATTTCAAAGCAAGTCATACGACTCATAAGTTATTTTTTGAAGATGATCCCAAACTGTAAGTTCGCACCAATAGAGGTAAGCTCACTATTACCAAAACGAACCGGTACGGAAGTTGAAATAAAATAATTGAAGGTCTTTCCCTTGAGCACTTTAGTAAGGACAGGCGTGAAGCCGTATCGGCCCGAAGTTTCAAAAGCCAAACGCGGAATCAAAATAAAATTTTTCTTCATACGAAACATCACGCCCGGATCAAATAACAAGTTACTCATTTTGGTCGTGCCGGGAACCGCCTTCACAGTAGGAATCATTTCAAAACTGAAACCTAATTTATCGCTGTACAAGAAGTTTATACCCACAGGAAATCCAATTGCAAAATTTTGAAAATTGTTTGAAAAATCGGTAGTCGTTGTGCTTTTATTGGCGGTTACCATAGGTAGGATGAAACTGAAATAACCAATAATAACCGGATACGTTTCTTTTTGTGCTGGCTCGGATTGCGCCTTGGCATCCGTAATAGAGTACAAGAGTATGAGAATCACGCCTAATTTTTTCATTGCAAAATTCGATATATTCAAATATACATATCGAACCTAAAAAAAATAGGATTAGATTGAAAATTTTCGTGAAAAAAAGGGAAGCTGAGCAACTATTATTCTTCGAAAGATTATCCAATCCACTTGAGGCGCATTAAATTCTTGGACATAGAAAACAACGTAGTGTTGGTTTTTCTGACGAATAATTTTGAATGCAAACCGTCCGATATAGCGGCCCTCTACAAGCACCGATGGAAAATTGAATTGTTCTTCAAATGGATAAAGCAGCACCAGAAAATAAAATCCTTTTGGGGCACATCAGCCAATGCGGTGAAAACACAAATTTGGATTGCCGTATGCGCTTATGTTATTGTCGCCATTGCCAAAAAAAAAGATTTGGCTTGAAGCAAACCCTTTATGAAATATTGCAGGTGATAAGCATTAACGTGTTCGATAAATCTCCCATAGAAAATCTATTTGATAAACCAATACAACATGATGTCAAAGAACTACTTTCTTCTAACCAATTGAGTATCTTTGAGTAATATCAAAAGGCTAGTGAGATAAGATGAAAATTGAAGAAATCTATTTTTTGATGTTGGCCATACTAGTTTGTCTGCCAGGTTTTTCTCAAGACAATGTATTGACCAAAAAAGAAAAAGACGAAGGTTGGCAGCTGTTGTTTGACGGAAAAACAACTACGGGTTGGAAAGGGGCTTTTATCGAAGGCTTTCCGGAGAAGGGCTGGAAAATTGAGAAGGGAATTTTAATGGTGGAGCCTTCCGGTGGACATGAATCTACCAACGGAGGAGATATTGTAACCTTAAAAGAATATGCTGACTTTGAATTGATAGTAGATTTTAAACTAACCGAAGGAGCCAACAGCGGCATTAAATATTTTGTTGACGCGAAGCAGGCAACGCCCGCAAGTCCCCGGTCTGCCTATGGATTAGAGTTTCAGTTGTTGGATGATGCGAGACATCCCGATGCCAAGTTGGGCCGTGACGGCAATCGTACCATCGGTTCGCTATATGATCTTATTCCTGCAAGCAGTACCAAGCCAGCCACACCAATTGGCAAATGGAATAAGGCATGTATTGTGACGAATGGGAAGCATGTAGAACATTGGCTTAACGGCTTAAAAGTTCTGGAATACGAACGAGGTAGTGAAGCCTTTAATAAATTAGTTGCCCAAAGCAAATACAAATACATTCCCGGTTTCGGTTTGATTGAGAAGGGAAGAATTTTGTTACAGGATCATGGCGATCGTGTTTATTTCAAGAATGTAAAAATAAGAGCCTATTTGAAAAAATGATACAGCCGTATGAATTGATCTGTCGCTTAGAGACTAAGCACAGCTACGAATAAGGTGACCTTACTAAAACATCTTTATTACCTGCCAAGGCGAGCAATTGATTCATTTTGTTTCGACTCATTGCCAAGCGGCTCTTTTTTAGATATGCTTCGCTATTATTCCCTTCAATTGTTCCGCAACCATTACTCCTGATTGGCGCCATACCGCATTTCCCTTTTTGAATAA
This sequence comes from Cytophagales bacterium, assembly GCA_027317105.1. Classification (GTDB taxonomy): domain Bacteria; phylum Bacteroidota; class Bacteroidia; order Cytophagales; family Cyclobacteriaceae; genus ELB16-189. Next base: position 9,991 of record DAHVFH010000207.1, on the reverse strand, counting down.
AATCAACGTTGGCACACTTTGAACCTGAAAACGATGAGCCACCTGAGGATTGCGGTCTATGTCGATCTTAATAATCCGTATTTTTTCGTCCATTTTAAATTTCAATTCCACCAAAATAGGCGCCATCATTTTGCAGGGACCGCACCATTCGGCAGAAAAATCGACTAATGTTGGCCGCTCGCTGTTGATGAGTTCAGAAAAATTAGTATTCGCCATAATTTAAACTGTTAACGCTACTACTTCAATTTGGGGCTGCATCACAACTTTTGCTTTTACGGAGTTAGAGATCAGGCAATTGCTTTCAGACTTTTGCAACACACGTAAGGCTCTATCTCTATCCTTTTCATTATTGATCACCACAATGGGCTTGAGCAAGACTTCGGTCATCATGAATTTTCCATCCATTTGATCAAGTTTTCCTTCGGAGGAACATTGAAAGGATTGAAATTCCAATTTTGAATTTTCGGCAATGGAAAGAAAGGTAGTCATCAGGCAGCTGCTTACAGCCGCGGTGAACAAATGTTCAGGGGACCAGATGCCGGGCATTCCTTTCGGGAATTGCGGAGGAGTGGCTACTTCTATGCAAGAACCTTTATTTTCGAGAGCGGCATTTAATTCTGGGGAACACATCATACCCTTTCTATCGCTGCTCCAGGCAATATCAACATGATAAAAATGAGGGTCCATAATTTTATAATTTATATTGTAAACTAACCCAACTGCCTCCGTTGTGAACAGCAGCATAACCATTTGATTTTAAGATTCCTTTGGCAGAACCACTGCGCATGCCAGATGCACAACAAGTAATTATTGCTTTATCCTTATTGGGTAACCGATGTAGATTGGCCTTTAATTGATCTACTGAAATATTGATTGAACCTTTGATGTGTCCACCTGCATACTCGGATTTCGTCCGAACGTCTAAAATCACAGCACCTTCTTTTACCAATTGTGCGTAGTCAACAGAAGCACCCAATCCAAATATTTTCCTTAATAATTCTATCATTAGTTTTGCTTTATTTTTTTATTTTTCTTCTTTTTTGAACATGCTAAATAGCAAACCACCCATTACTGCGCCATAAAGTGAGGAGTTGGTAGGACTTGAGGTAATGGGGCAAGTCCCTGAAACACAGCCCATATATTTCCAGTAAAGAAACCCACCAGCTGTACCCACCAGAACGCCTATCAAGGTGAGTGCGTGTTTTTTCAGGCTAAGCATCTTTTTTCTTTCGCAGTGTGCTTAACCCAAAAGGCAGGTAGAGCGGACAGAAACTTACGAAACTGGTGAGTACAAAAATTGCTGCCACGGCCAGCAAGATTATTCCGAGTGTACCACTGATTGTATTGGTAGCGTAAAGTGCTGCTACGATGGCCGCTACAATAATCCTGATCGTGCGGTCGGCTGAACCCATATTCTTTTTCATATACGTTTGATTTAATTTATAACAAAGTTACCGTAGAAGATACTGCGGTACAGTGACTTTGGTCACAAAAAGGCCATTTATCGCGAATTTAATTCAAAGTCAACACTGAAAAGTATTGAATGATAATTCTAGCCATAAAAAGGAATATTGCCTTGATGTTAATCATTAACAATAAGGCAATATTAAGCTAATATTGCAGAGACATAAAGATAGCACTTTAGCCTACCTTCAATGCCTTCTACGACTGTCTGGACAAAGCAATGCATTGTTATAGCTACTTTTTTGTGACTTTTGACCAATCAAATGACAAATTTATAATTCGATATCAGGTTTCCTTTTGAACCGTTCACTTTTTCAATGCGTGCAGCGGTTGATCCAAAATTAATTTGAACCAATAGGTATAGTGATCAGGATTAGCCCGAACATCTTCGCAAAGTTTTTCCATTGAAATATATTTCCAGTCCTCCACTTCATTCGGGTTAATTATTGGTACGCCATCAAAAGTACCTGTAAAAACATGATCGCATTCGTGCTCAATCAAATTGGCTTCAAATTGGGTATAGTAAAAGAACTTATAGGCAAAGGTTGTTTGGAGTTCAATGCCCATTTCTTGTTTAAGTTTTCGTTGTGTGGCTTCGGCTATGGGCTCGTTGGGCAGCGGATGACTACAGCAGGCATTCGTCCACAAACCACCACTGTGGTATTTTGATTGGGCTCGTTTTTGGATTAGAATTTCTCCTTTCGAGTTAAAGAGAACCACGGAAAAAGCACGATGCAATAACCCTTTGCGGTGGGCTTCCATCTTCTCCATCGTGCCGATGGCATTGTCATTGTCGTCCACCAATATTACATGCTCCATAATTTTTTGTTACTATTCAGCTATCCGATTTTGAAATGTAACAATAAAGTGGAACATTGGTTTGAGTTTAATGCTTCGATTTTTTAACAAAATGGAAGGGCTGTCTTTAGTGAAGCCAATTTTCGTATCCTGCTGGCTTTAGTGAAAAACCAAACCGAAGAGATAGTTCAGCTCAAGGCCTACAACCTTCGAAGGTAATTTTTTCTGAGTTGGGATAAATCGATCTTTGAAGAATAATCGGAAATAGCTTCTTTTAGAGTCGCCCACGACCTAGACACAGTCGTAGAGATCGTATGGTCTGCTAGAATAATTTTCGCCTTGCCTCGCTTCGCCTTCAAATCCACCACAATGTACCGAGGTTGATTGTAATTTCGGGATCGAATTGGTCACTATATCAGGGAAATATCCGGTTATTTTCATGCCGAATCAAATTATGAGTATTATGATTAACTTTGCTCTAAATTTTTTGAAATATGCAAGAATCGGCCAACCCTCTTCCCTTTTTAGTAACATGGAACGAAGTGATGACTGCAGGCACAATAGGCTTTGCAACTATTGGCTTGCTTGTTTACCTGTTGTATCGATTTCGGGTTTCAATGTTGAAAGAACCGAAAGAGAAATACGATTTTATTAATTCAGAGGAAATCCGCTGGTATAAGCGCGCTTTTCTATTCTTCGGAATATCTGCGGCTTGCGCAGTCAACCTTTATGGGATGGACAAGTTTACTTCCATGGGGCTTTGGTTTTTTGTTCGCGTATTTTTCTCTATCGCCACGGGTACTTTAATAGCTTACGTGGCTGCCCTTATCCTTGAATTTTACTACCCTACAAAGCTTAATTATAAATTAAGGAAACTTCGTTTCACACCGCGCATAAACCCAAAGAATGGGCATCGTATGCGCTTGCTAAGTGAAGATGAGGAAGATGTTCATTTGAATGAAGGCATGCAGGCCGAAGAAAATATTTTCTCAATCGATTATGATGTGTGGTTAGACGAAACAACCGCTGATGTATTGATTGAAAAATACGATGGCCATTTAGTAGCCCTGCAATGTAATAATTGCGGCTTTTATACCATGAAAGTAAAACGCGAAGAGGTTGTTGAAAGAAATGAGGATGGAACACCAAAAGAACTGCTAAAACATTACCAGTGCTCCTATTGCAAAAATATCAGGGCTACTGCCTTTCATATTTCTAAAAAAGAAGTTGAGGACTACAAGTTTCAGAAGCCAGTCTTGCAACGCAACACGCGCAACATTGACCTGGTCAAAATAGATTTGCACTCGGCCCTTGGAGTCAAACAATCTTTTGAATTTAAATCCATCGAAGAATTGGAAAAATTCCTGAAAGAATTCAATTTTGATAAATTGTCTTGATCCTCTTTCGAAACTTGTGCTTAGGTATTCCGTTAGTTATTAAAAATTTAAAAATGAAAAAGTTATTGACATTGTGCGTTTTTGCACTGGCCTTTTTATTTGCGAAAGGAGGCATTTCCGATACAACCGTACTGAAGCCAAAGGCGGTCTTCGGGCGTGAAGCCCGCGTAATCTCATACATACTTGATAAGTATCATTACCGAAGAATTGAATTAAATGATTCCCTTTCTGCAGCCATTCTTCAATCTTATATCAATGAACTGGATAACAACAAAACTTACTTCCTGGCTTCAGACATAACGTCCTTTGATAAATATAAATATTCCATCGATGACCTTACTCGAAATGAAGACGTAAATCCAGCGTATGAAATCTATGCCGTATTTGAAAAACGCTATCAAGAAAGAATGGACTATGTTTTCTCTAGTCTCATCGGTAAAAATTTTGATTATTCGATCGATGAATATTATGACAGTGAAAGGGATAAAACAGCTTGGGCTACCAACCCTGCAGAACTTAATGATATTTGGAGAAAGATAATTAAAAGTCAGGCTTTAAGCTTAACGCTTTCTGGAAAAAAATCTGATGAAATCGCTGATATTTTAAAAAAACGCTACGATCGGTTTCTGAAATCATTCCATCAATTCAAATCAGAGGATGTGTTCAACATCTATATGAATTGTATCACAGAGGCTTTCGACCCTCATACTAATTACCTTTCCCCGAAGGCTTCAGAACTTTTCAAACAGAGTATGAGCCTTTCGTTAGAAGGAATTGGAGCGCAACTATCGGCTGAAAACGATTATACTAAAGTGGTGAAAATATTGCCTGGTGGAGATGCTGATAAATCGGGTAAACTGCATGTGAATGATCTGATTATTGGAGTAGGCCAGGGCAAGGACGGAGAAATGGTGGACGTTGTTGGTTGGCGCTTGGATGATGTGGTGAAATTAATCAAAGGCTCAAAAGGCACATTGGTTCGGTTGCAGATTTATCCTGTAGTTACTGGGATAAACGGCCCCTCCCACGAAATCACGTTAGTGCGAGACAAAATTAAACTAGAGGATCAAGCGGCTAAGAAGAATTTGATAAAGTACCAATTCAATGGAAAAGAAATGAAATTGGGCATTATCACCTTGCCAGGCTTTTATATGGATTTTGACGCGTATCAAAAGGGTGATCCAGATTACAGAAGCACTACGCGTGATGTGAAAAAATTAATCGAAGAGCTGAAAGGTGAAGGCATTGATGGATTAGTTATGGATCTTCGAAACAATGGCGGAGGCTCGTTGATGGAAGCTATAGACCTAACGGGGCTATTCATTAAAGATGGCCCTGTTGTGCAGGTGCGGAGCCCTAACAATCAGGTGCAAGTAGGCCAAGATGACGACAAAACGATTGCTTACAATGGCCCATTGGTCGTGCTCACGAATCGTTTTAGTGCATCGGCATCCGAGATTTTTGCAGGAGCCATTCAAGATTATCAGCGCGGGGTTATTGCGGGTGAATCTACCTATGGAAAAGGTACTGTTCAACGGGTTCAAGACTTGAAACAAGTAATGAATGATAAAGAAATGAACGAGCCTGTGGGAGAACTGAAATACACTTTTCAGAAATTTTATAGGGTAAGTGGCAGCAGCACACAACATAAAGGAGTAATACCCGACATTAAACTACCGTCCGCGCTGGACGCGGAGCAATATGGTGAAAGTGCCAATTTGAGTGCACTCCCATGGGACGTTATTGGTGCAGCCTCCTTTCAAAAGACTTCGGATATAAGCGACAAGACGATTGCCAGCTTAAATAAATCCTATGACGACCGAATAAAACATGATCCTACCCTGAAAAATTTTATTGTCGATACCGATGACCTCCGTAAAAATTTGCATCAAACCAACATTTCTTTGAACGAGGCTAAACGTAAAAAGCAGATGGAAGAAGCCGAAAAGAAAAAGGCTTCCGAGAGTTTGGACACTAAATTAACTTCCACTAAGGAAGGACTTCCTCAAAATGAAATACAAAAGTTAAAAGATGAGTACCTGAGAGAGGGTCTCTTAATTCTTTCTGAGTTGGTGGCCAAAAGAATTGGTTAAAATCTATTTTCCTAACGGAATGGAAGTAAGTGTATAACCTTCCTTCTTTAAGAGAGTCAATAAACCAAGATCGCCATTTAGGTGGGATACACCAATACAAATAAAAGCGGGCTGATCGTGAACCATTTTATCGATTTTCGGAAGCCATTCTGCATTGCGTTTTGAATAAAACTCTTCTATGAAAATGGGGTTTCTTTCTGTGGGGTGCTGGGCATACTCAAAAATCTCATCTAAAGTTCCAAATGGAAATTTCACCATTAGCTTTTCAAAATCAGATTTTTGTTCATCAAAATGTTCTACGCTGTAGAGCAGTGAGCGGGTCTGGTTTAGCAGCGGATAGCTGTTTAAGGCTTCTGCTTCTCGTTCGATAGGCTCTAGACTAAATGGCTTTAGTTTGTTTTTAATCGCGATGTGTAAGAGCTCAATGTCATAGAATTTTACTTTATTTCCTAACGACAAGCGGGTCATGGCGATCGATAAGGCCAATGGTTTCATTGTCCCATACTTTGCTTCAAAGCTTTGCTTGTTTAAGTTAAATTCTTTCATAAAAAAATCCAATACTTCTTTGTACTCAGCAGGTTTGAGCGCAGAGGCGAGCGTTTGACCCTTTGGGAAATGAAGCGCTGAATTTAATTCATGTTGTGCATGATGATCCACTTGATCTTCAATGGCAAAAATTTTGGAAGATTTGATCTTTTCTTCAACAATGGCGGGTATCCTAAAATGTTTTTCGTGCGTAAATTTTAGTGAGCCAAAAATGTAGGAAGGCTTGGTTAAGCCATTGCCAGAAATTTCCCATAGGGGAGAATTTTGTGCTTGGCCTAAAAATGTGAGGAGGGTAAATGGTAAAAATAATATCTTCATGCGTGTTCGGTTCAATTGGTTAGCTACGAAGTTAAAAAATAGCCGATCTATTTGGCCAATTCGTTTAAAAATCTTTTGAATTTTAAAGTATTATAATTTTTCATACCGATTTCTTTAAATACTATTCGCCCTTCCTTGTTGATAACAAATGTAGTGGGTATGGAGGGAACTTGGAGTTGCTCGCTGAGATATCCCGAAGGCATGAACACTGGAAAAGAAAAGGATTGTTTTTTTACAAAGCTTTTAACTTTTTCAAGTTGAGAGTCTTTATCGAGCGAAAGCATGACGAAAAATACCTTATTCTTGTCAAGACCATCGTACAGCTTTTGGATGGCTGGCATTTCACTGCGGCAAGGGGCGCACCAAGTGGCCCACAAATTCAGAAAAATAACTTTCCCCCGATAATCCTTAAAATCAACCTTTTGGCCATGGATGTCCTTAATTGTAAAATTAAAATCGAAATCTTCTTCGCTTCTGATTTCAGTGGAAGCATCGAGCAACCCAGAATGGAGTACCGCACCTTGTGCTAAGGAAGAAGCGTAGTTCAACACCCCTGAGAAGTAAAGAATGACCAGAATTGCTATCCATGATAAGGACTTGAGTATCGTTTTCATCTTTTGCAAGGTCAATGATTGGTTTTACAAATGTCTTTATTTTGATAACTTTCCACAATGAAAATGAGAAAAATGATGCTTCGGTTCGTGCTATTGATTCTGTTGCCCATTTTTTATAGCCTAAATGCTTCTGCCCAAAAGGTAAAGTACAAAGATTTAATCGTGCTCCTCAATGCCAAACAATATGAAAAGGCTGAGCCTTTTTTAAAACGGTACTTAAAAGATAATGACGATAATCCCAACGCATTTCTTTATATGGGGATCATTTTCCAGGAGAAATCGCTTCAAATGGACCCATTACTTCAAACGAAAGACCTTTGTGCTACGATTGATTCTTCAGCGTTGTTCTACGATAAGGCTTTCAAGACGATAACAGATCGCGAACTGCGAAAGAACGATGAGTATTACGAAGCCTATATGCGAAGGGATTTGCGTACAGGTAAGTTTGTGATCAAACTTTCTGACCTGCAATTGGATATTGAAAACCGAATGAAAAGCTTAGGGCTGCGGAAGGAAAGGGTAAAAAAATTGAAGGCCTATTTTAACGAGGCATCAGAAGCTTATACTAAAGCTAATTCACAGTACAAATCATTATTGGCCTTTTATGGCAAGGAAAGGGAATTCTTTCTGAGATCAAATGAAGAAATGGTAGAAAAATTGAAAAGCCTGATTTCTGTATTTGATTCTTCGGTAAACGCTTTCGATTCATATAAATCCATTTCGAAAGAACTCGGCAAAACAGGATATAATCAACTCATTGATTTACAGACCATCAAAGACATCAAGCGTGATGGCTCCAGCCCTGCTGATTTTATGAAGGAAGATTTACTTCTTTGGAATTACAAAGAATGGGCACTGCGAACTATTAATGTTATTGAAAAAGAAATCTTTCCCATGTGGGAAAACCTTGTGGCTTACGACATTGAAATCAATAAGGCGCGCGAAAAATTAAAAAAGGACTCGGTTTCTGTGAAGAGCGACTTGAATCATTTGAAAGAATTCTCATCAGTTTCCTTAAAAAAATATGACCCTGATCCGATGCCCTTTTCGATTTTTGCTATGAAGATTGCTGAGTTAGAGTATCATTCTAATGTAATTCAAAATAAAATATTTAGAGACTCTGCAGATGTGTGGCTTAGATTAAATGCCATCAAATCCGAAATCGTTGATTTAAAAAAAATAGACAGCATAGCGACTAAGTTAAGCAGGCTCGATTACCCCGAAGAGGATAAAGACTATCATCACTTTATTACGAAAGCCTACGGAACACCATTGGTTTTAAAGAGTACGGTCAATGCCACCCAAGATTATGCCAAACGGGAACTTCTCAAAAGAGAAACGGAATGGGAAACCGAGAGTCAATCTTTGAAATGGTTAACAAGCGAATCGGATTCAATACCCTTGTTTTACGAGAGTAATGTTGACTTAGAGTATAAGCCGCTTTTTATCGAACAAGAAAAATATACTTTCGGATTGAATTACAAAGATTCACTGGCAACCGGCTATTTCTTCACAATTACACCATCCAGGATTCCTGACGTGAAGGTTAGTTTTCCGGTAGAACAGGTCAGCTTTAGTAAGCGCCTTTTCCCCTTAGCAAAGGGCATGTCAACTTCTGATGAACTAGGTAATATATTTATTCTTTTGATTTATTCTACCCAAAAAACGAATGAACATTTTCCAGTTACCCTTGTTAAAATTTACCGCTCCGATGGATTGTCATGGACTAAAAATTTCAGCTTCGAGCATATACCTTCTGGATTAAAATTCGATACTGAAACCGGTAGCATATCCATCAAGTCTTCTGGTGCGGATGGGGCTGAACAAATAATGGCAGTAGATAAAACCGGAAAAATTAAAAATTAATTTCCAGTCAGTTTTTTCCAATCCTGATAGCGCAGGTTAATGCGCTGTTTCATTTTGTCGTAGTTCTCCCAACTATCAGTGACATGGTAAATTGAGGGCAATGATTTGACCAAAACCTCATCATAGTCAGCGTGATAGAGACCTCCTCCATAATAATAATAGGTAAACATGTTTCCTTCTCGGCTGAAAAGCTCAAACCCAAGATAACCATCCCAAATTTCGCTTAGAATAGTACAGGAAATTTCTCTTCGATTAAATCGAAAAATCTGTCCAGAGGCCTCTTCCTCAAAGTAGTCCGAATAAAGCTCGGATTCAATTATCCAACCCAAGTACATACCGATATGCACGTACGCTTGTTCAATGGGCAATGAATCAGGAAAATTACCAAGGAAGTGACTCTTGGCATTATCGTAAATTGTTTTCTGCATGTCGGCTTTCTTTTCCATAATGCAAGTATATTAAATATTGCTAAGGAAGCTATTATCATAGTTACGATTTTTAACTTTACAGTATTTATTATTTGGCAATGGTCTAACAGATAGCTTCGTTTAGTTGCTTCCGGTTATGTACATGAACTGTAAATTATAACTTTGATGGTTTGAAAAATACAATTTTAATTATAAGCTTATTATTCGAGTTTACTCAAGTGCTTGCGCAGCCTGCAAATGATAACAAGGCAAGCGCGACAGACGTCACCACCCTGATCAATGGGTGTTCCGCCAATGCATTATATACTACCGTGGGAGCTACTGCTGACCAGACAGCGGGGACCTGCGCGCCCAATGGCCCGAACTACAACGTATGGTTCAAGTTCACGGCCACGTCCACAACCTATATTGATGTCCAGGTGAAGACGGGAGGGGCATTTGGGACGATGCAGTATTCGTGGGCCACC
>DAHVFH010000197.1 GCA_027317105.1 Cytophagales bacterium | reverse complement strand
TTTGATAACCGTCCTAATGAATGAATTAAATGAATATGTTTTGCTTCCAAAATTTTATACCCGTTTGACCTCAACCGTAAACAATATTCATGATCAACATGATCTATGAACAAAATAGATAAAAATTCCCCAACGTTGATGAAGCTTTTCAAGTTAAGTAGATTTCCTGAGGTCATCACAAAATCCACCTCTTCCAATTCCATTTTGATAGGATTTTGATTTATTGTTCTATTCGTATGAAGTGGCGAAATGATGCCAATGTCATTCGCTTCAATTTTATTCGCCAGATTAACAAGTTCTGCAATATCTTGTGCTTCAAAGGAGCTATCCTGATCCATGGTCAGAAGAAAATCATAAGAATCCAATACCGCTAAGTTAGCTGCAATATTGATAGCCTCTGCAACACCAAGGTTTGAGGTATTTCTTATGTAGACAATTTTAGAATTTGCCAATGATTCACTGATGACAAAATGATTTTTCTCGGAGTTGTCAACAATGTAAAGCTTATCGATCTCATTCAAGTAAGAAAGAATATTAAGATCAACCGATAAATCCGGTTCAAATAAAATAACAACTCCTGCAATTTTCTTCTTAGTCACCGGATCTAAATCGATTCTTAATATTCTGAAACAAATAATAGAGACATGCAAAAAACGCGTATGCAATACCAAAGTTCTTCTTGACAATGGAAATTGACTCACTGAGATTAAACCGATGACTTACACCTCCAGGCAAGGCATACGAAAGCAGGTTATCGGAATAAGTAAATTTCACATTGGCAATATATAGTCTTTGGTTGAAATCAAAATCTGCATAGGTCTTAAACCTAATATCAAATGGCGGTGTTGGAGAAAGGCTTTTCTTAACTAGGAGAGCCTGGTGATGCATGATGTTTCCCAACTTAAGTCTAAAATCTGCCTTGGAAAGGTAGGTCTCGTTCTCCAATATTACTCTCCCATAAAGTACTTGTGAGTTATAAATAATGCTATCATCCGGCAAACTGATAATCTTGTCCCCAGCTCCTAGATATAAAATGTAACTATCCTCCCTTGCCGCGTTCCATCCTTTATTGAAAGCATCATATATTCCTTTATCGGGTTCACTTACCCAGTAATGTATCTTACTTTTATACCGTTCAATTATACTCAATGTCTCGTCTTTGCTTCCCCCGTCAATCACTATAAAATCAATCTTGTGATGCTTTTGTTCAAGAACACTTAAAATAGTTTGTTCAAGAAATTTTCCTGCGTTGAAAACGACTGTTATGATTGTAATAATGGGTTTTTCAACAACTTCATCATGCGGGCTAAAAGAAGAATCCATCATTTTTAAATTCAAAAAAAAATTAAGGCGTTTTCTTAACAAAAATACCGTCTGCCTGAAGCATTCTTCCTGAAGTCATATCCCTGAAGTCGGGCAAAATGGAATAGACTTCAAATCCTGCTTTTTCCATCCACGATATTATTTCATTAAAAAGCGGTCCGCCCTCATACAAAGGAACAAAAGACATTTCTAATTGAACTATTCTGATATGTGAAAGCAACTCCTTTACACCTTCTAAAACCTCAAGTTCATAACCTTGCACATCAACCTTTAAATAAATTGATTTATAGTCATTGAGCTTATTATTAAAAAATGAATCTAAAGATACAATTTGTATTTTTTCGTGCTTGTAAGTAGTGGTTAGTGGTTCGGCATCGGTACTTAAGCTTGTTACATTGAGTATCGAGCTACTTGCGTTATTCTTCGACACATTAATGGTCAGTTCTCCGTTAGATGCTCCGACACCATAATGGTACGGAGTCCAATCCCAATAGCGTTTTGTTGTCAAGCTTAATTTATAAAACGCATCTTCCATTGGTTCAAAAGAAATAATCGAATTCTTATACCCAGCTTCACGCAGTACAACTCCGTATTGACCTATGTTTGCACCCACATCGATGACAAGATCAGTGCTGTAGAAGTCAAGACATTTTTTCAACAAAGCAGAATTCGATAGTTCCGGTCGGAAACGAGTAACCTCAATCCCAAAAGTCCTCAATATTCTTTTAATTTTCTTTATCATAGACTTTAGTTAGTACTGCTTTCTGACTTCCGAATCCATGAAGCTGAACATGTTGTGTCTGGTAAGTATTAAGTTTCTTGCTTCTATCAATGAAGGCAAATTTTTCTCATAGTAATCACTCTTAATAATAACTGCCAAATCATCGACTGCTGATTTTTTTGTTATATCAATCGGAATGTAAGAGCCCTCAGGAAAATAATCATTTATTTTAGGAGATCCATAATATATTGGCATGCTATAACAAAGAATTGCATCTGTGAATTTCTCTGTCCAGTAGTAATCGGAAATTTCATTTTCAATAGCTAATACATATTTAGATTTGGAATAGATTGGCCATTTACCATTTGTTGTTGGTCCTTTGTATTGCTTAAATTTAGTCCAATTGGAGGTTCCATATAGATTAAAATCCAAATTGCTCTCGGCTATTTTGGTTACAAAATCCGCTCTTACTTTATGCCCTGGTAGATCATTCATGTTAGAATTAATAGTAGCGAGATTAAATTCTTTTTCAGGAGGGGTTACCACTGATTTTAAAAAATCATAGTCATACACAGTATTGTTTTTATTCTTTGTGTAAGAACTTAGGGCAATATGCCAGTGCACATAAGGAGGTGCTGCTATAAATTTACCTCCCTTTTCATAAAGTTGCGGGTCCGAAGTATACACTCTTCCAAAGTGTTTGAGTATCGCTGGGTCATCTAATCCTAGTTTCCTTATATATCCCGGTGGCTCGATATGCAGAATCCAATTCATGTCAATGTCTCGTTTCAGTGGAAGATAAGGATTGGGTTTATTCACAATCAATTCCACATTGGGGTTGAGGGTGGACACAAATGCTGTTTCACCCCAAACACCCAATTGACCGGGGGTTTGCAACCGTATGAAATTAAAATTGCAAAAATTTTGCTTAAAGGATATCCTGATCTTTTTTAACTCGTTAAAAGAATAATGATTTTTAATCTCCCCAATTCGCTGTCTTGACTCGACAAAGTCGTCAACAAGATTCTTAATATTCTTTAGGCCTAGATTAAACATATTCCGATAAAGTTTGAATTCAGAAACTTAAAATTTTCAAGTCAAAATAAGAAAGGACCCGGTTTTGCAAATTTATAATATAGTCCACGGATTCATTCTCTGATAAAAATTGCGTCTGAAAACATAGGTTGCCCAGTCTCCTTATTATAGAAAACATCAAAATTTCCTCGATACTTAAAACCAAAACCCTTTAATAAAAAGAAAATATCTTCGAACAACGCCTGCGACTTATAGAGTTCCCAAAAACTTACTTCAACAAGGATTACCTTAACTGATTTTAAAGTTTGTTCCGCGCCCTTTATAACCTTGTCTTCAAAACCCTGAACGTCCATCTTCAGCAACACCTCCATGTCCAAAACGATTTTCTCATCGTTCAGGAAGTCATCCAATCTTCTTACCGTAATCTCTTCAAAGGAAACTTTTTCGTAATCAGGGAACGACTCCAAATGCTTTTCCCCCAATTCCAAAAGAGATGAACTGGGTGTATATTCATTTTTGAAAATCTTTGCATTTTCATTTTTATCACCCAATGCCACATTATAAGTTTTCATATTCGAATTCTTCATCATGTAAGCTGATAAAATGTTAAAGGTGTCTTTCAAGGGCTCAAAAGAAAGTAACTTTGCCTTGGGTAAAGCTTTGGAAATCTTTGAGGCGAATTGTCCTTCGTTCGCTCCAATATCTAAAATGGTTTTGATATCAAAACTCGCGAGCCACAAATATTTGATATCCTCGTAATTATCAATCCGACTGAATTTGTAACCTGACTTGCGAAGAATATTATTGATAAGTTTTTTCATTTGTTCCAAAGGCCTCGAGCCTTATTGTTTAGTATCTTGTTAAGCTGAATAGGAATAATTATTGAACCTGGCACTGTGCATATAAATCCGGCAAAGATAACCCCCTCTACTCCTAAATGTAAGGTTTTGACAAGAATAATTGAGAGTGGGATGACCAAAAGACTAATTATGATCATGAGGTACAACTGAAGTTTTATCTTTCCAATTCCGTTAATGATGTAAGCAAAGGTTGCATACCAGGTAAATAATATAATATGACACCCCATTGCCAAACTGATGGAAAATGGAACCTTAATCGTATTACCTATCCAAAGCTTATAAACAAACTCACTGGAGAAAACCATTCCGAGAACTAAAATCACTAAAAATATCCATAAATAGATTAGCCTTCTCAACGTTCGTTTTATCCAATCAAAATCGGCTTTAAAATAGGCCTCCGTTGTTGCAGGCAACATGGGATTCAATACCAACGTGTGAATCACTACAACATAAAAAAAATATTTATAGGCTATATTAAACGTAGTCACCTCCGCTGGCCCTAATAATCGTGATATGATCAAATTCTGACTGAAATAAATGATGATTGTGCTGACCGATAGTATAAAGAAATCAAGACTTAAATTCTTTAGTTCCTGAAAAAATTTAAAATCAACAAATTTTAGGGACGGTGCATACCGCTTAAAGGAAGTAGAAAAGAAATATATAGAAGCCATCGCAGGTACGGCCATTGTTACAAAACCAATACCGGTTCCTACCCATAGCAACGAGTTACTAACTAAGAAGGGAAGTATAATTATTACAACAAGCGATAAAGCATTTATTATAAGATCGATAAATCCAACACTAGCCAATTTCTGATTGGCTGTTAATATGGATGTAATAAGGCCCGTAAATAGTCTGAATAAAAAAAAAGTAAAAAGCACTAAAGCCAGGGTTCTAACTTCACCAGCTAATTCAGGTGGTGTATTTAAGAGGGCTTTCCAATTAATGATTGAGTGAAAAATAATGAACACGACATACACAACTATGACAATAATGCCCACGATGGCATAAGTCGTACTCACGTAAATTTTTGCCAAGTGTGTATCCCCTTTCGCCAATGCCTCAGCAAATTTATTTCTTAATCCATTTCCAAGACCAATATCCAATAGCGCAAGCCAGGAAATAACTGCGCTGAGCGTAAGCCAAATTCCATACTTGGTTGGATTGAGGTAATTTAAAGTCAATGGAACCATCCAAAATCCAATCAACATTCCAATCACTTTGCTAAGCGATGAATAAATAACATTTCTCAACGCCACGACCGAACGGGCGTTCTTTCCAGAAACAAAGTATTTTTGAAAAAGAGGATTGCTTTCTAACAGATTAAGAATTTTCAAGTATGTACTTTTAGATTATTTTTCCTTTGGTAAGGAAAGGTATTTCATCTCACTAAACTTTACGCAAGTTCCTGTGTTAATTGGTTTTATATCCTAAAGACGGGACGACATGCTGCTGTGCATCTCAACCAACGTGGTTTTTAAATCATATTTCCAAATCCAACCAGGATAATGGGATTTGAATTTGTTTACATCACTTATCCACCAAATATGATCGCCTATTCGATTATTTTCGGTGTAACTGTAACTCATTTTATTACCGCTAATTTGCTCACAAATTTTTATAGCTTCGATCATGGAGCAGTTGGCAAACCTTCCACCTCCAGCATTATACACTTCGCCTTGTCGGGGTTTTTGATAAAAACGCCAGAACATATTCACTAAGTCTGAACTATGAATATTGTCCCTTACTTGCTTACCCTTATACCCAAAAATTGAATAATGATTTTTAGTTATCGCGCATTTCATCAAGTATGCTAAAAAACCATGAAGCTGTGCTCCTGAATGATTGGGACCTGTAAGGCAGCCTCCTCGAAACACACCGGTTTTCATACCAAAGTATTTACCATATTCCTGCACCAATACATCGGCTGCTACCTTTGATGCTCCAAATAATGAATGTTTCGTCTGGTCGATACTCATGCTCTCATCAATACCGTCTTTATAGTATGGATGTGTTGTGTCTATCTCCCAACGCTCTTCCAGTTCAACCAACGGTAAGTAATTTGGAGTGTCACCATAAACTTTATTTGTACTCGTAAAAATAAAAACAGCTTCAGGACAATTGAGCCTGCACATTTCAAGCATATTGAGTGTGCCATTCGCATTTACTGTAAAATCAGTAAATGGTTCTTTAGCAGCCCAATCATGACTAGGTTGCGCTGCAGTGTGAAGGATAAGTTTTATGTCATTACCATACTCCTTAAATATTTCCTCAAGGCTCTGCACATTTCTAATATCAGCCGAATAGTTTTTAAAGTTTTTGAATTTTTCTTCTAATCTTTTTTTATTCCATTCAACGGACGCCTCCTTGCCAAAAAAATACTCGCGAAGATTGTTATCTACCCCAACAATCAAATCAAACTTATCTGAAAAAAAGGAAACAGCCTCGCTTCCTATTAGGCCAGATGAACCGGTGATTAATGCAATATTCATATTTAAATTTCGGTTAATTAGTTTTTGTTTACGGCAAGGTAAATTTCTTATCTGTGTCGATTTTTTTTGTCCATTCTGATCGAGTAATTCTTATTTGTATAATGTATTCGCCCTTTGGCAAATTCGACACATCATAATTGCTTATAAA
>DAHVFH010000196.1 GCA_027317105.1 Cytophagales bacterium | reverse complement strand
AGGACAGAAATGAAGAACCCTTCGCCTTTTGCTCGGTGAGGATAAAACCGATAGCCCCAAACTCCGTCAGAAAAAACCTCTTCAATACCCCAATCACTTTCAATATTCAACTTTAAACTTTCAATTTTTTTCTCGCGCGCTAACCAGTTCAGATTTTCTTCGTTTTCTTTTTTATTGTAAGTACAAGTGCAATAAATCAAAATCCCATTTTGTTTCAGGGAAGGCCAAACCTGGGTCAAAATCCGCTGTTGCCGTGTGGTGCACAATTCAATATTTTGTTCCGACCATTCACGCATGGCATTCGGATCTTTTCGGAACAATCCCTCACCAGAGCAGGGTGCATCAACCAGTATGATGTCGAAAAATCCCTCTAATTTTTGGAAATCCTCTGGATCATTGTTGGTAACCACTACATTGGTATTGCCCCATTTTTGAATGTTCTCCGCAAGCACAGTTGCCCGTGAACGAATCGTCTCGTTCGATACCAATAAAGATTGATCATTCAGTAAACTCAATACGTGTGTAGATTTTCCGCCCGGGGCGGCACATAAGTCAAGGACCATTAAGGGTTGTGCTAGATCCACCGTTTGCTTAAGTGCTTGCTCGAGAAACATTGAGCTCGCTTCCTGCACGTAGTAGCTGCCGGCATGGAATAGGGGATCGAAAGTGAACGAAGGACGCTGCTTTAAATAGTATCCAAAATCCGTCCAGGGAATTTTTTCAAAACTTAGTGAATTGCTTTTTTTTGCATTGATTCGGATGCTGGTAGGAGAGGGGTGTTCGTGGACGGAAATAAATTCTTGCCAATCCTTTTGAAGGCTCCCTTGCATACGTTGTTCAAAGGCTGGTGGAAACGGGAAGCGATCAGCCATTCATCTTATTGTCATTGTAATCAATTATGGACACCAGTTTTTTCAAAAGATCGTCAAAATTTTTCTTACCGAGTTTTTTGCGGTATTCGTTCATCAGTTCGGCCACGCTTTCACGCGCGCCTATCACTAAGCTTCTTCCTTTTGTCGTGAGGCTAAAAATGACACTGCGCTTATCTTTAGGGTCCGTTTTTGAGGAAATGTATCCCAGTTTTTTTAATTCTTTAATGACCTTACTCATTGCTTGTTTGGTCACTTTGGCCCGAACCGCCAAATCGTTGTTGTTGGTGCCATTCAGGTCGATATTCATGATCACAGGCATGTAGTGGATCTTAAAATCCTTGTAGCCCTTTTGAGTCAAACGGTCAGTAGCCCATTGATCAAATTGCTTTTTCAAATGGACAAGTACTTTTCCCCAGCCACAATCGAGGATATATTCTGAATCTTGAAGTTTATGATCGAGTGCCATCGTTTTCGGATGCGAAATTAGGCAATAAAAAAATAATAGTCAACTGTATTGACTATTTAGTCAACCAAGTTTACTTTTGTGCCTTCAATTTCAAAAAACTATGGAACCGAACCAGACCACTCCTAAAAAAAGAAATAAAGCTCCCTTTATCATTGCACCGATTGTATTGATCGCTGGATTCTTTGGTATTCGCGCGTTGCTTCACAGCCTGGCTTATGAAGCGACTGACAATGCACAAATCGAAACCAACGCCATACCCATCGTTAGCCGTCTGGCAGGTTTTATCGATTCATTGACAGTGGTGGACTATGGTGAAGTCAAGCAAGATTCGATGTTAATTTCAATTGATGATCGGGAATATGTGTTGGCGGTTCTTCAAGCGGAAACGG
This sequence comes from Cytophagales bacterium, assembly GCA_027317105.1. GTDB lineage: Bacteria > Bacteroidota > Bacteroidia > Cytophagales > Cyclobacteriaceae > ELB16-189. Next base: position 33,658 of record DAHVFH010000196.1, on the reverse strand, counting down.
ACTTGGCCAATGCCCGTGCTGATTTGGCAAACACCGAAGCGGGTTTAAATAATAGTTTGTCGAACAAACAGGTAACACTAGCCAACGAAGACGTACAGCGCACGCGTTTGCAAAAGGCTAACGATGATTTGAAGCGCGATGAAGGCTTGTTTAAAGATGGGGCCATTACGCAAAAGCAGTTGGACGATGCGCAAAATAATTTTGAAGCTGCGCAAAAGCAATTGACCGCCAATCAGCGGCAGGTTTCTTATGCCGTTTCGCAAGTGGGCACTTCCGAGGCGCAAATCAAAAAGGCACAAGCCACCGTAGAAACAAGACTGGCAGCATTGGAGTTGACCAAACTGAAACTAAGCTATTGCAATATCTACGCTCCGGTAAACGGAAAAATCGGGAAAAGAAATTTGGAAGTAGGGCAATATGTTCAGCCGGGTCAACCTTTGATGACGGTGGTGAACAATGACAAATTTTGGGTGATAGCTAATTTTAAGGAAACCCAATTAGAGAAGATGAAAGTTGGCCAAGAAGTATCGGTGAAGTTGGACGGCTATCCGGCCATAGACATTAAAGGCAAGGTAGCCTCCTTTAGTTTGGCCACAGGGGCAAAGTTTTCGTTGCTACCGCCTGATAATTCAACTGGAAATTTTGTGAAGATCACCCAACGCGTGCCGGTGAAAATTGAGTTCGATGATGATTCGAAATATAAGGATATACTCAAAGCGGGTTTGAGCGTGAAAGTGGATGTAAAAGTGAACTAAAAAAATGTCATCGGAATCTCCTACCAAATTTCCCACCGGTTTTGCGCGGGCCATAATCGTGATCACCACGATTTCGGCTGCGATCATGGAGCTGATTGATACGTCCATCGTCAATGTGGCCTTAACCGATATTAGTGGAAATCTGGGGGCTACCATTGAAGACACCTCATGGGTGGTTACAGCCTATGCCATTGCGAATGTGATCATTATTCCGTTGACTGGTTTTTTTGCGCGTTTATTTGGCAGGAAAAAATATTATATCGCTTCCATTTTTATTTTCACCATCTCCTCTTACATGTGTGGTCAGGCCGGCAGTCTGCTATCCTTGGTGATTTGGAGATTTATTCAGGGCATTGGTGGAGGTGCGCTGCTATCTACTTCACAAGGAATTTTGTTTGATGCTTTTGAGCCTGCCAAACGACCGATAGCTGCGGCTATGTTTGGTATGGGTATTGTACTTGGCCCTACGATCGGCCCGATTTTAGGTGGGCTTATTGTCGACAATTATTCCTGGCCTTTAATATTTTACATTAATATTCCTTTCGGGATTGTAGCCACCATCTTAACGTTGCGATACATCAGGCGAACGGAGGATGAGAAGAATCCCAATCGTCAGAAGCCAGTGATCGATTTCATGGGAATTTCTTTTTTGGCCGTGGGAGTTGGCAGTTTGGAATACGTATTAGAGCGCGGTGAAGCGGACGATTGGTTTCAGGATAAAACCATAATTCTCCTTACCATCTTAGCAGCGGTGGGCATATTTTCTTTTATCTATAGAGAATTGGTGGCTGAGAAGCCGATGGTCAATTTGCACGTGATGAAGCGAAGGAATTTGTGGGCGAGTAACGTACTTACGTTTGCTACCGGCTTTGGTATGTTCGGATCCGTATTTATTTTTCCGGTTTTGGTTCAACGCATTCTTGGCTATTCGCCAACCGATGCCGGCATTGGATTAGTACCCAGTGCCATTGCGGCCATTTTCTGCATGCCGATAATTGGGCGTAGGCTGGGTGCAGGCACACCTCCATTAGTTTTCGTGGTGATCGGCTTTATCTTTTTTATTCTTCATGGGTATACCTCGTCCTTGGTGACGCCCGATGTGGGGCTTCCTTTTTTCTTTTGGACGCAAGTATTTCGCGGAATAGGCACAGCCTGTTTAACCGTGCCACTGATTAATCAGGCGGTTGTTGGGCTCACGCCACAGGAAATGCCGAGTGGAATAGCGCTTACAAATATGCTCCGACAATTGGGTGGTGCTTTTGGTATTGCGGTCATGAATACCTTCGTAACACAACGGTATGCGGTACATCGTACTGACTTGGTGAGCAACCTTCAGGTTTCGGATCCAAATCTGCTTCTGCGGTTATCGCAATACCAGGCTGGTGCGCTGAACGCGGGTATTAATCCCACTCAGACCACTAATTTTAGTTATAAACTATTGGATTTAGCCGTGACCAAGCAAAGTTATTTGATGGCCTATGCGGATACCTTTTTGCTGATCACGCTGTTTTTTGTTTGCGTCATTCCATTTATGTTTTTGTTGAAGACGCAGAAAGTGAGCAAGGCCACCATACAGAAAATTGCCGAAGAAAGTCATTAATAATCAATGCTGTTTAGTTAATAGTAATCTTAAAAATTTAGATCATGAAAAATAAAATGGAACAGACCAGAATACAGTTCGATTACGAAATGGTGATTCAGAAAGCATGGACTAATTTCAAATCGGGTAAGTCTATGTTTTCCGAAAACGTGCCCAACATTAACCAGATGAATCCTCGATCTTATTTAAAAGCATTTGCTAAAAAGATAGGTTAGCGATTTTAAATTCTTATCGGTAATTAATCGATAAAGAAAGAGTAAAAAAATAATTCCTCGTGAAATGGAAAACGAGATTAATAGAAAATTTTTTAACAAGACGCTATGAAAAAAATAATTGCAGTCGCTCCCCTTTTGTTTGTATTTGCTTTCTCCAAAGCGCAGACCAATGCAGAATTAAAAACCTTGATCAACCAATCCTTTAGCTACTTCCCGCGCATTCAGGAATTGAAAAAGTCGGCCGAGGCTTCAGATATGCGGGTTGATTTAGCGCGTAGCAATTACTTTCCAGTTATCGCTGGCAATGGCTACTACACGTACGTGACCCCACTCAGTAAAGCAAATCTGAATGGACACGAATTCAAATTCCAGCCCAACAACAATTGGAACTTTAACATTTCGGTGAATCAAACAATTTGGGATTTCGGAAAAACCAATGCCCTGATTGCCAAATCAAAAGCAGAACTTTTGAGCGCCACTACCAACATTGAGCAGGCCAAGGCACAAATGGCATCGCAAGTTGCTACGGTTTACTATTCGATGGTTTATTTAAAGAAAGCCATTATCGTGGAAGATTCGATCTTGTCTTTTCTTAAGGTAAATAAAGCGGTTGTTCAAAGTCGCATCAACCGAGGCGATGCATTGCAAATTGACTTGTCCAATATTCAAAGCAATATTGATTTGGAGGAAAATAGAAAAGTCGACTTTGTCAATTCATGGCAAAAGCAAAAAGCAATGTTGGAATATTCTACGGGTACAAATGCTGAACCGACTTCTACCGATTTTGACTTCCCCGAGTTCGCGGAGGCGTCTATTGCCGAGTATGCCAAGCAAAACAATTTTGATATTCGGCTGGCCAACCAGCGTAGTCTGGCGAGTGAAATGGATTTGAAATATGCCGAATCCAACCGTCTTCCGATTCTTTCGTTTGGCGGGGGAACCGGCTACAAAAACGGTTATCAGCCCAACCTATATCCGTTGATCTTTAATTATTTTCTAGGGGTCAACTTGAGTGTGCCGATTTATAATGCGGGGAAGAACAATCAAAACATGCACATCGCGCAAAAGGTATTGGAGTCAAATCAATTGGCCATCAAGACCACAGAAAATAATTTACGAAAAGACCTTGCGCAAGTGCAGGCCGATCTGATCTCTAATCAAGATCGGATTAAAAATTCTGAAGGACAAGTGAACTATGCGCGAGAAGCTTTAGCACTCACCCAATCGCGCTATAAGCAAGGCGTGGCCACCCATTTGGATCTACTCAATTCATCGTCTAACCTTCAACGGATTTCATTAAACCAGATTCAGTTTCAATATCAACTGTGCGCTGCCCGCATTGAGCAGGCCAGGTTATTGGGATGGAAGTATTGGGGAGAGTAATTTTCAATTAGAATACCTTAACTTTCGGGTATTCTTTCTATGAAAATCAAAGCCAACGAGCCCAAACTAAAATCCTGGGTGGAAGTCCCCAACGGGTCAGATTTCCCAATTCAAAATTTGCCTTTCGGGATTTTTAAGACGAGGTATTTGAACCCAGTAGCGGGCGTGGCCATCGGCAACCACGTCCTTGATCTTGTCTACCTTCATGAAAATGGATTCTTTCAAGATTTGAATTTGCCGCAGGGCATCTTCAATCAAATGTATCTCAATGATTTTTTGGGGCTGGGAAGAAAAAAGGGAGGGGAAGTACGTCAGCGGGTTTCCGAATTGCTTCAACACGATAACAACGAATTGAAAGCGCATAAAGCGGCCAGCGAAATAGCGCTCATCCCCATGAGTGAGGTGCAAATGTGCATGCCCGTCCGCATTCCAAATTACACTGATTTTTACAGTAGTGAAGAGCATGCCACCAATGTGGGCACCATGTTTCGCGATCCGGAAAATGCGTTGCTTCCCAACTGGAAACATCTCCCCGTTGGCTATCATGGTAGGGCATCATCCATTGTGGTTTCAGGCACACCAATTCATCGGCCAAAAGGCCAAATAAAATCCAGCGAGGCCAAACACCCTGTTTTTTGCCCTTCTCAAAAATTGGATTTTGAATTGGAGGTTGCCTTTATCACCTGCGCTGAAACGAAATTAGGATCGCAGATCACTACGGAGGCAGCAGAAGAGAACATTTTCGGCTTGGTGCTTTTTAATGACTGGAGTGCGCGAGATATACAGCAATGGGAGTACGTTCCGCTCGGACCTTTTCTCGGAAAGAATTTCGGATCTACAATCTCCCCTTGGATTGTAACTTTGGATGCTCTCGAACCATTTCGCGCCAAAGGGCCAGAACAATTTCCCCAGGTTTTACCTTATTTGAATTTTGAAGGCCCCAAAAATTTTGATGTCAGCTTAGAAGTATTAATTCAACCTGAAAAATCAGTGCCAACTACGGTGTGCCGCACCAATTTTAAATATATGTACTGGAATATGGCGCAGCAGTTGGCGCACCATACGGTGAATGGATGCAATATTCAAGTTGGCGATCTTTATGCGAGCGGAACCATTAGCGGTCCTTCTCCCGGATCGTATGGTTCAATGCTTGAGCTATCTTGGAATGGTCAACGGCCATTACATTTAGCCGATGGTTCTGAAAGAAAATTCCTTCTCGATGGGGATGAAATAATTATCAAAGGGCATGCTGAAAAGGAAGGCGTAAGGATTGGATTTGGGGAGTGCAGAGGCATGGTTCTGAAGGCAATTTAACGGGTCCTCATTTTTGGTAAAAAATCCCAAAAACCTTCGTTTTAGGGATCAAATGTCTGCTCCTTTTTCACTACCTTGCCAAACTAAATTTTCACCCCTATTAACTGAATTTTACTGTGGCAGAAGACACTGGAGCACCCCTGGAACGACAGAGTATAATCCCTATCAATATTGAAGACGAAATGCGAGGCGCGTACATCGATTATTCGATGTCGGTCATCATTTCTCGTGCCTTACCCGATGTGCGCGATGGCCTAAAGCCAGTTCACAGACGGGTGCTTTATGGCATGCTCGAATTGGGGGTAAACCATAATCGGCCTTATAAAAAATCAGCTCGTATCGTGGGTGATGTGATGGGAAAGTATCACCCCCACGGTGATGCCTCCATTTATGATACCATGGTTCGCATGGCTCAAGATTGGAGCATGCGCTACATGTTAGTGGATGGCCAGGGGAATTTTGGTTCCGTGGATGGCGACCCTCCAGCGGCAATGCGTTATACCGAAGCACGCCTTCGTAGGATTGCGGAAGAATTGTTGGCTGACATCAACAAGAACACGGTAGATTTTCAACCTACGTATGATGATCAAAATTCAGAGCCGACCGTGCTTCCCGCCAAGGTACCCAACCTGCTCATTAATGGTTCATCGGGTATTGCTGTGGGCATGGCCACCAACATGCCTCCTCACAATTTAGGCGAAGTAATTGATGGGATAATCACCTACATCGACAACCGGGAAGTAACTATTCCCGAACTGATGAAAATTATCCTCGCTCCGGATTTTCCAACGGGCGGTATTATTTATGGATATCAGGGGATACAGGAAGCTTTTCTTACGGGAAGGGGAAAGATTGTGGTTCGCGCCAAGGCTGAAATTGTAACGAGCGCCAGCGGAAAAGATCAAATCATTGCCACGGAAATTCCTTATCAGGTAAATAAGGCCAGTATGATTGAGCGCACGGCTGCCCTGATCAACGAAAAGAAAATAGAGGGCATCAGCGATATGCGCGATGAATCTGACCGCGATGGTTTCCGGGTGGTTTATGATTTGAAAAAAGATGCTATCCCGAATATTGTACTTAATAACTTATTCAAATACACACAGCTTCAATCTTCCTTTGGGGTGAACAATGTGGCGCTTGTTAAAGGCAGGCCACAGACGCTCAACCTCAAAGATTTAATCGTTTATTTTGTTGAGCACCGTCATGAAGTAGTGGTGCGTAGAACCCGCTTTGAGCTGGATGAAGCAGAAAAGCGCGCCCATATTTTAGAGGGCTACCTGATTGCGCTTGACCATTTGGATGAGGTCATTACCTTGATCCGCAATTCAAAGGATCCTGAGGTGGCAAAGGTTGGTTTGATGGAAAATTTCAAGCTTTCAGAAATCCAAGCGAAGGCTATTTTGGAAATGCGCCTGCAACGCCTTACGGGATTAGAGCGAGAGAAAATTCAAAATGAATACAAAGAAGTAAAAGCGCTGATTGACCGACTAAACGAAATCTTGGCCAGTGAGCCTGTACGAATGGGCATCATTAAGGATGAATTGAATGAGATCAAAGAGCGCTATGCCGATGCACGCAGAACGCAAATTGTGCATAGTGAGGAAGATATCACCATGGAAGACATGATCGCTAATGAAGAGATGGTAATTACGATCTCCAATCAAGGCTACGTGAAACGCACCTCGCTTTCCGAATACCGCACGCAGGGTAGAGGTGGAATCGGATCTAAAGCAACCGGCTCGAAAGATGATGATTTCACTGAACATTTATTCGTTGCGCAAGCACACAATTATCTTTTAATTTTTTCTGAATTCGGAAAAGTGTACTGGAAAAAGGTGTACGAAATACCAGAAGGTAATAAGACCTCAAAAGGCCGTGCAATCCAAAATCTGTTGAACATCGAGTCAGGTGATACGGTGCGTGCGGTTTTGAACTTAAAAAGCCTGGAAGATCAGGATTATATTAACAATACGTTTGTGATCCTGTGTACCGAAAAGGGAGTTATAAAGAAGACCTCATTGGAAGCCTACTCTCGTCCTCGCGCAAACGGGATTACCGCCATCACTATACACGAAGGTGACCGCTTGCTCGATGCGGCACTGACGAATGGCAAGAATCATATTATTATTGCCAAGAGTGAAGGAAAAGCCGTTCATTTTAACGAAGCGGATGTAAGGCCAATGGGTCGCACGGCAGCAGGCGTAAAGGGTGTAACCTTAGAATCAGGTCTGGACAAAGTGATCGGCATGGTATGTATTGCGCGTGAAAACACTAATTTATTGGTGGTTTCTGAGAAGGGTTATGGAAAACGATCAGAGATTGGTGACTATCGTATTACAAGGCGTGGAGGAAAAGGCGTAAAGACCATCAATGTCACTGAAAAAACAGGTAAGCTTGTTGCGATAAAGAGCGTAATGGACGGGGATGATTTGATGATTATTAATAAGTCAGGCATTAGTATTCGTATCAGCGTAGAAGAGTTGCGGGTGATGGGCAGGGCTACGCAAGGGGTGAGGCTTATCAAACTCAATGATGATGATGCGATTTCTTCTGTTGAAAAAATACAAAAAATGGAAGAAGAGAATAATCCAGAAGAGGCAACAAATTAGAATTTTTAGTTAATTTTAACCAATCAGAATACTTTAATTAAATTACTATGAAAAAGTTAATCCTATTTCTCCTTGTATTTCCATTATTTGTCGCTGCACAAAAGCCGATAAAGCCAAGTGTAAATAAAGCCGAGAGTGCCTTGCAAAAAGGCAATATTGATGAGGCCAAGGAGATCATTGATGCCACCGTGGCAAATGAAAAATACATGATCGACAAAAAAGGAAAACCCTCCAAGAATGCAGCCAAGGCATGGTATTTGAAGGGGATGATTTATTGCGCGATTGATACCACGAAAAACGAAAAATTCAAATCACTTGAAGCGGATCCTTTTCCGATTGCAAAGGAGGCCTTCAACAAGTCAGAGGAAATTAACCAAGGAAAAGAAGAAAGCTTTGTAAAAACAGTGATGAATGGGCTGCAAGTTCCGATGCTAAAGAACCAAGTAGCAACGTATTATGCTCAGAAATACTTAGAGCGTGGCTATAATACCTACAAAGCGAAGGATTTCAAAAAGGCGTTTGTAGATATTGAAAAAGTAGTTTATTTCTTGCCTACTGACACAACTCAATTAATGAATGCTGGTGTTTATTTTGCTCCTGCTGCTGATGAAAACGCAAAGGCCATAGCTTACATCGCAAGGTATCAAGCCGCTGGTGGCAAAAATCCGGATGCCCTGCTGCAACTCTATTCGATTTACACAAAAAAGGCAGATGCAGCAAAAAAAGCAGGGAAGGTAAGTGGTAAAGAAAAATATGATGCGTTAAAGGACACTTCCTATATGAAGAACATTAATAAGGCATTGGATGTGGCAAAGGAATTAACTTCGAGATTCCCCACAAACATGGACTATTTGAATTTTGAATATAATATTTATACTCAAACAAATCGCTTGCCTGAAGCTAAGGCACTCATGGAACAGAAGGCGGCCGCTGATCCAAAAGATAAAGAATCAAGATATTTTGTCGGGTTGATCTGCAACGAATTAAAAGATATTGATGGAGCTAAACATTGGATGGGAGAAGCACTAAAGGTAGATCCGGATTATTTTGAAGCTAACTTGGTAATGGCGAAGTTCACCTATGGGGATGCGCAAAAAATGCGCCATGAACGCAATGCCATTACTGGCCAGAGACCTGATGACCTTAAGAAACGACAGGATTTGTATATTAAGATACCCGAAATGTTAAAGGTTTCTTTGCCCTATTGGGAAAAATGTGTTGCCGCTAATCCGGACGATCAGGATGGACTTTATGGATTACTTTCTATCTACAATGAATTGTCACTTTATGATGAAGCCGTTTACAATCCAAAAATAGCTGACTTGAAAAAGAAAATGAAAGCGTTGGGTATTGAGGATTGAAACCGACAGAAAAACATGGATAAGGCTGGATTTTCCAGCCTTATCTTCTTTTATGGAACCTTGTTAATTACTTGTTACTTTCTGGCTAGGCTATTGTAAGGGACTTCCTCAAAAGCAATAAAGGAAAATATCCTAAAAATGGCCAAACCCTGTGGAATTGTAATTATGCATATCTGAATCACCCTGAACGGATTGGATTTGAAGGCCTCAAGGCGTATGGAATTCTTATTTAATATCTATTTGCTAATTTTTCCTACCAGTATAAATTTTAGCGGTTATCTTTCGGCATGAAGCGTTTGTTGAAAGGGCTCCTAATCGGATTTCTCTCTTTATTGGCTATTCTAATTTTAGCTGCAATTATTTTGCCTTCGGTTTTCGAGAGTCAAATTCGAGTTGATTTGGAGAAGGAAATCGATAGCCAAATTGATGCCGAAGTCACGTTTAGCAAGGTGAGCCTTCGTTTGTTCAATCACTATCCAAATCTTACACTTTCGCTCAACGATCTACTCGTGATGGGTAAAGAAGAGTTTAGAACGGATACATTGGCGGCTATAAAAGAAGCCCGTATGGAGTTAAGATTATGGTCGCTGCTCACCAAACATCTTATCGAAGTTAAAAGCATTCAACTTTACGATCCGGAAATACATGTCTATGTGCTTAAAAATGGCCGGGCAAATTACAAGGTAACCAAATCAAGCAGCGATTCGCTAAAAAAAAATAGGCCATCCGCGGTAAATATTGAAATTGAAAAATTTAGCATCCACAGTGGTAATATTTTTTACACCGATTGGCAAAGGAATATTTTTGTGAGTGCCATCGATATCGAGCACCAGGGTGGTGGCGATTTTTTGAAAGATGTTTTTGACTACAATACGAATACCATTATCCGTCAATTTTCGCTGAAGTATGACGATGTACAATATTTCTATGAAAAGACTATTGGCCTTGACCTGGTCATGGAAATGAACCTTCCGGAAAGTAAGTTTACGTTTAAAGAAAACCAGATTCAAATCAACCATTTTAAATTTAGTGTTGACGGTTTTTTTCAGCAGGTAATTAATGAATATGCCATGAAGCTGAAGTTTGAAGCACAAGAGACTTCGTTCAAAAATATTTTGTCACTCGTTCCAGGGTTATATATGAAGAGCTTTGACTACATGGAGACAAATGGTGATCTTGGTTTTAGTGGAATGTTGGATGGCGTATATTCTGCAGAAACAAAAGAAATGCCTGCCTTTCATTTCGATATAAGGGTAAAGAATGCCATGGTGAAGATTGATAGTCTGCCGGAAGGTTTTAACAATATCAATTTTGACCTTGCGATCGAAAACCAGGAGCGCATTTTGGATAGCACCATATTTGACTTAAAGAACTTTAATGTTGAGTTTGGTATGCATCCAATCCATGGTCGCATAAAAATCCAAGGACTTCATACACCCAGAATCAATGCGGACGTTTTTGCTGATTTAGAAATTGCCACGTTGGAGCGCCTTTTCCCGATCAAAAAATTGGCCTTAAAGGGGAAACTGAATTTTGAATTAAAAGCAAACGGTTTATACGATGAAAGGAAATCAATTACTCCGGCCTTCTCATTGAATTTGCAATTGGCCGATGGGTACATCAAATTCGATACGATGCCCCGGCCTATTTCAAATATTAATTTTCACCTGAACGCGGAAAACAAAGACGGGAAAATGCAAAGCTCAATCGTTGATTTTAGAAAAATTCATGCAGAGGTAGACGACAATACCCTACATGGTTTTTTGAAACTAAAAGGATACCCTGATACTGAAATTGATGCGGACATTAGTGCCGATCTAGATTTGGCGGATATTGAAAAAATTTATCCACTAAAGGACTATAAAATCAATGGTAAATTTAATCTAGATATTTTGGCCAAAGGGCTTTATAGTAAGTCAAAAAAGAAATTCCCTTTAGTTGATACAAAAATGAAACTTTTGGATGGTTCTGTTAAATATAAAAATTACCCATACCCCATTAGGGACATTCAATTTTTCGCAGAAGCCGCCAGCAAAACAGGCAACCGTGAAGACGCTAAACTTAGTGTGAGCAAGCTTACCTACACCCTGGAAGACGAGCCTTTCGAAATTACCGGAAGTTTGTCTGACCTGAACAATTATCAGTACAGTTTGACCATCAATGGCAAAGCTGATTTGTCAAAACTAGCTCAGGTATATCCGTTGAATGGCATTCAATTGACAGGCATTGTCGATGCGCAGTTAAAAACCAGCGGATTATTGAGCGATCTCGAAAAAGGGAATTACACCAAGGTCTCTTCGGAAGGACAAGTTCGATTTAATAACGTTGGGGTAAGTGGGCCAGGAATTAAAAATCCAATTGAAATCAGTAAGGCGTTGCTAACCTTTACCCCTGAGAAGATCATCCTTGAAGAAATGGAGGCTAGATTGGGGAAAAGTAATGTGAAATTGAAAGGCGATATTTCAAACTACATGGCATTCGCTACCGAAAGCAAAGACCTGATCAAAGGCGATCTCAATCTTACTTGCGATTCAATAGATGTCAATGAATGGATGCCGCCAGCAAAAACAGCTACTCATAAACCGTTAGCCGATACCGCGCACACTAAGCTCATGGTCATAGAAGTTCCTATGAATATTGAATTCGTTTTTGATTCTGATATTAAGGGAATCAAATACGAAGATCTAAAGATTACCGATATGAAAGGTGAGATCACCATCAAAGAGGGAGTGCTTAGTCTGCACGAAACAGGATTTAATTCGCTCAACGCAAAGTTTATTTTTAGCGGTGATTACAACACCATTGACATGAAACATCCCATCTTTGATTTTGATTTAAATGTTAAAGACTTAGATATTCATCGAACTTTTCAAGAGATAAATTTGATGAGGAAATTGGCACCTTCTGCTGCAAATACTTACGGTAAATTTTCTGTAACGTATAAACTACAAGGTGAATTGGACAAGGCTATGCAACCTAAGCTAGAAACTCTGAAAGGAGGAGGAGTGATGCGAATTGCGGATGCAAAAATTAATGGAATGAAAATGTTTGATGAGATCAGTAAAAGTGCCAAGAAAAAGGAGATTAATAACCCTCATTTGAGGGATTTTGAAATGGTGACTGAGATCCGTGACAATAAAATTGTGGTCAAACCTTTCTCCATTAAAGTTTCAGGATTTGATGCGGATATTGAAGGGGTGAACACCATGAATGGAATAATTGACTATCTGGTAAAAATCGAATTGGTACCCTTAACAAAAATAAAGATACCCTTCCATGTTACGGGTCGCTATGATAACCCAAAAGTGGCCATCGGAAAAGGTCATACCCTTCCTTACTGATCCCTTTTACTGAATCAACATTGAGGGTGGTTACCCCAAAAAAGCCTTTACATCGGTATAAGGCAAGTTGAAAGCATCAGCCACTGCTTTATAGACAACCTTGCCTAGAATTACATTAAGTCCTTTTTCTAAATCAGCGTTTTCCTTGCACGCATTTTTCCATCCTCGCCCAGCGAGTTTAAGTGCGTAAGGCAAGGTGGAATTGGTCAACGCCAGCGTAGAGGTATAGGGCACTGCCCCAGGCATGTTGGCTACGCAATAATGAACCACATCATCAATAATGAAGGTTGGGTTTTCATGCGTGGTTGGTTTGCAAGTTTCAATGCAGCCCCCTTGGTCAACAGCAACATCTACGAGCACCGTTCCGGGACGCATGGTTTTCAGCATGTCTCGGGTGATGAGTTTAGGAGCTTTGGCGCCAGGAACCAAAACTCCGCCAATAATTAAGTCATGCGTTTTTACCAACTCCCTTAGCACATATTCATTGCTTACCAATGTGCGCACATTTTTAGGCATTACATCATCCAAGTAACGCAGCCGATTGATATTGACATCGGCAATAATCACGTCCGCACCCATTCCTGCGGCCATCTTAGCCGCATTCGTACCCACTACGCCCCCTCCCAAAATCAAAACTTTCGCAGGCATTACACCCGGAACCCCTCCTAAAAGAATACCACGGCCTTTCAGCGGTTTCTCTAAATATTTTGCTCCTTCTTGTATAGCCATCCGTCCGGCTACTTCACTCATGGGTACAAGGAGGGGCAAGCTTCGGTCTTCGCGTTCTACGGTTTCATAGGCAAGACAGACCGCACCGGTTTTAATCATAGCGTGTGCCAGCGGTTCGTAAGACGCGAAGTGAAAGTAGGTAAACACGAGTTGATCTTTTTTGATCAGACTATATTCTTGTTCGATGGGCTCCTTTACCTTCATGATCATTTCGGCTATTGCAAAAATCTCCTCGGCACTGGAGAGTATTTTTGCCCCGGCCCCTATGTATTCTTCATCACTGAAGCCACTGCCTTCACCGGCATTTGTTTGCAAGTAAACGACATGTCCGCGTTTAACAAATTCTTTCGCCCCAGCAGGGGTTAACGCCACACGGTTTTCATTATTTTTAATTTCTTTTGGAATGCCAATAATCATGGAGGTGCGATTTGAAATGGTGAAAAAATTCGATAACGCAAATATAGCATACGATTGCCATTCACTGCATTTGATAGTCAGGTATCTAAGCACAAAATTAATTGGTGTTTAGTTATTTGCTTGACGCTTGAAAAAGCCATAAATTCTTTTGTGGCAGCGCAAAAGGTCGCAATAAAATTAGGCCGAGATTTTCTCTTTGAACCCTCGTTTCTTTTTCCTTATTTTTACCATCAAACCTGATTAATGTGGGGCAAACAAAAACAGCGAGTGTGGGTATTTCAACCACAAAAGCCGAAACGATTTTGGCCGACTATAAACTTGCCATAGAAAGTCGGGAAGCCAGTATTCTTGGCCGAAAGGAAGTGTTTATGGGCAAGGCCAAGTTCGGGATTTTTGGTGATGGTAAAGAGTTGGCTCAAATCGCGATGGCTAAAGTTTTTCGCAACGGGGATCATCGTTCTGGGTATTACCGTGACCAAACTTTTATGCTCGCCATCGGTGAGATGGTTTTCGCTAATTATTTTGCTCAATTATACGCTCACACGAGCGTAGAGGCTGACCCTGCTTCGGCTGGACGACAAATGACCGGTCACTTTGCCACCCGAATGCTTGATGAGCGGGGTCAATTAAAAGAGCTTTCCAAGATTAAAAATAGTAGTGCGGATATATCACCAACAGCTGCGCAAATGCCGAGGCTTCTTGGCCTGGCTTACGCCTCAAAGCTTTTTCGTGAAAATCCCGTGTTGGCAGAATTTACGAATCTGAGCGTGAATGGAAACGAAATCGCATTTGGTACGATAGGAAATGCATCTACTTCGGAAGGAATGTTTTTTGAAGCGATAAATGCTGCGGGTGTATTACAAGTGCCCATGCTCATTTCGGTTTGGGATGACGACTATGGTATTTCGGTACCCAAAGAATACCAAACCACGAAAGGAAGCATTTCAAAAATTCTTTCTGGATTCCAGCGAACACAAAGTGAAAAAGGGTATGAGATTTTTACCACCAAAGGTTGGGATTATGAAGGGCTTTGCAGCGTTTATGTAAAAGCTGAAAAGATTTGTCGCGAACAACATGTGCCTGTGTTGGTCCATGTAACCGAAATGACCCAACCCCAAGGACACAGCACTTCGGGTTCGCACGAGCGGTATAAAACAAAAGAACGATTGGTGTGGGAAAAGGAGCATGACTGCATTTTAAAAATGCGCGAGTGGATAATCGAGCAAGGAATTGGTTCTTCGGAAGAATTGGATAGTATTGAAAAAGAAGCAAAGGCCTCTACCAAAGCTTCCAAGGATGCAGCCTGGAAGGCATTTACTAACGATATTCAGAAAAGCCAGAAAAAATTGATGCCCTTGCTTGCCAAAGCCTGTGAGGAGACCCCTGAAGTTATTGAAATTAAAAAACGGTTGGAGCAAACCGTTAACGCTGATCGGCTGGATTCAGTCAAGGCCGCAAGAAAAACGCTAAGGGTTTTGGCAGGGAAAGAATCGGCAGTACAGCACGAAATTATCGATTGGTTAAAATTTGAAGACACCCAGAATTTTGATCGCTATAATTCTTATCTCTATAGCCAATCAGAGTGGTCTGCGTTAAATGTTGAAACTGTTGCAGCAACGTATTCTGATAATTCCCCACTGCTCGATGGAAGAGAAATCTTACAAGCTTGCTTTGAGGCCGCCCTCAATCGCGATCCATTGATACAAGCTTTCGGTGAAGATGTGGGACAGATTGGCGATGTGAACCAAGGCTTCGCTGGGTTACAGGCAAAATTTGGTGAGCTTCGGGTTACGGACACGGGCATCCGGGAGTGTACCATCATTGGCCAGGGCATTGGGTTGGCGTTACGAGGTTTTAGACCCATTGCCGAAATTCAATATCTTGATTATTTATTGTACGCCCTCCAAATTTTGTCTGATGATTTGGCCACGTTGCAATACCGAACCAAAGGAGGGCAGAAGGCTCCCCTTATCGTGCGCACCCGCGGTCATCGACTCGAAGGAATTTGGCACGCTGGTTCACCAATTGGGATGATTTTAAATAGCCTGAGAGGCATGTATGTGCTGTTGCCTCGCAACATGACTCAGGCAGCTGGCATGTACAACACGATGCTAAAATCGGATGATCCCTGCTTGATTATTGAATGCCTTAATGGATACCGGATAAAAGAAAAGCTGCCTGATAATATAGGCGAATTTACAGTGCCCCTTGGGATTCCTGCCATTTTAAAAGAGGGGTATGATGTTACCCTTGTTACGTACGGATCCATGTGCAGGATTGTGATGGAAGCAGCGGAGGATTTAGAGCGGCATGGAATCTTCTGTGAAGTTATTGATGTTCAGACTTTACTCCCTTTTGATATCCACCACGCTATTGCACAATCGATCAAGAAAACAAACCGTGTGATTTTTGCTGATGAAGATGTGCCCGGTGGGGCCACGGCATTTATGATGCAAAAAGTATTGGAAGAACAACTGGCTTATTTCTTTCTTGATGCACCCCCCATGACGATTTCAGCCAAAGACCACCGTCCTCCCTATGCGTCTGATGGTGATTATTTTTCTAAGCCGAATCCCGAAGAAATTTTTGACAAGGTTTATGAAATGATGAGAGCGGCAGAACCGGATCGATTCCCAGAAATCTACTAATAGAACACACCAAGTTTAGTTGATTACAATATCATTGGAAGTAACCACATTGCTTTTGTGCAAGGCACGGTCGGTAATATAAACCGTTAGCCTAATGGTCTTGCCTTGAAAAATATAATACAAGAGGGGTGAAATATATTTCCAAGTTAATGTGCCTTGAATTGGTGAGTTGTTACCGAGGTTGGAGGATAAGACAGGATACCTTCCGTCAAACACATTATTTGGGCATGGGATTTGATTTCCGAAAAGAATGTATGGATCATAATAGGTAAACGGGCCGGCTGCGTTAGGCGCAGTGTAAATATTCATAAAGATATTGTTGGCATTTGGGTTATTCTGGGTATAAATGGTATCGGCTTTTTGCTGCTGCGTTGATGTAGGTGTAGTGGTCCAAGATTTACATGTTGGCGGTGAGGGCAAAGTGTCAAAGGCTACCACATTTTTGTTTTTACGTACGGCTGCTAAATCCACATAGTGGAGCTGGGGAAATCCTAAAGAAGCCAAAATAGCTGGTGTAAAATTACTTTGATTAACTTGATACCATGGGGAGGTAGCGGGTTTAGTTGAATCGTAAAGGAAATAAAAAGCTGGATTAAGATTAATGGAATCGGTGCTGCTTTTGTAAATAGCCGTTTCATCAGGGCCATAACCTAAGTCGCCATCCCCATCGGCAAAGCCAATAGTAAGGATAATGGTGTCTGTTGCGGCTGAACCTGCGCCTTTTACAAGAGTGGCACTTTGAAAGGTGATTTGTGGAATGATTGACAATTCCGGCTGTTTAAGGCATGCCCCGACTATCCAAACCAAAATCAGTATCGCCCCGAAATTTCTAATCCACCGCATTTTCTACCTTTGAGTAATCAATTCTTCAACGCTTGCTACAAAACAAAAGTTTTACTTTCCCGCTTTCCCATATTAACGAATCCAATTTCGAAGATATTGCTTTGCAGCTTTTTCAAACGCAATACAAAAATAACCTTCTTTATCAAACTTATGTACATCATCTGGGTAAAGATGTGGCCAAGGTGAAATCCATCAATGAAATACCATTTTTGCCAATTCGATTTTTCAAGTCCCATACCGTGATATCCGGAAATTGGACGCCAGAAACGGTATTTACCAGCAGCGCAACTACGGGTTCTCTTCAAAGCAAGCATCAAGTTTGGAGTCTTCCTTATTATTTGAATACAGCCACCGCTATTTTCAATCACTTTTACGGCCAGCTTGAAGGGTATCACTTTTTAGCCTTGCTTCCTTCTTATTTAGAAAGGAGTGGCTCTTCGCTGATAGCGATGATCGATCATTTTATTAAATCGGATACAACAGGTCATTCGGGTTATTATCTTAACAATTTTGATCAATTGTTGCACAAAATTGAGGAATTGAAACATTCAACAAAGAAGACGATACTTTGGGGCGTTTCATTCGCTTTACTTGATTTAGCCGAAAAACATGAAGTAGACTTAAGTGAAGCCCTCATAATGGAAACTGGAGGGATGAAAGGAAGGCGAAAAGAGTGGGTGCGTGAAGAACTACATTCCTTTTTATGCCAGAGACTTAATGCACGAGAAATCCATTCAGAATATGGAATGACGGAGCTATTTTCACAGGCTTATTCGAAGGGTAAGGGTTACTTTAAGTCCCCTCTTTGGATGAAAATCATGATTCGAGACATTAACGACCCTTTTCATTATCTAAGAGAAGGCAAGATTGGTGGGATAAATGTGGTTGATCTGGCAAATGCACATTCTTGCGCCTTTATTGAAACGGAGGATTTAGGGCGGGAGGATCAAGGGCTTAGTTTTGAAGTACTTGGGAGAATGGATAATAGTGATATCCGGGGATGCAATTTACTGGTAAGCTGAAATAATATTCGCCCAATGGCCATTTAGAACCGATAAAATTTGTTTGGAAATAAAAGATTTATACTTTTGTTAAGACCAAATTGAAACCACTATGAAAAGAGTTTTAGCTTTTATTGCTCTTGTTGCTTTTATTTCCGCTTGTAGCCAGTACACTTGCCCTACCTACAGCAAGAAGGAAGTAAAAAATACCGAGACAAAAAGAATTTAATCCTTATAGATACTTTTTTACTTCGGCTTGATTGATTGAGCCTTCGCTCATAATGACCAATCGCTCCATTACGTTTTTGAGTTCGCGTACATTTCCGCTCCAAGGATATTCACTGAGTAACTTTAACGCTGTCTTTTCGATTTCTTTTTTCTTAGTTCCATAATTGGCTGCAATCTCTTCTAAGAATTTATTCGCTAAGAGAGGAATATCTTCCTTCCGCTCCCGAAGCGGAGGAACGATGATGATAATTACGGCAAGTCTGTGGTAAAGGTCTTCGCGAAAGCGACCTTCGGCAATTTCCTTTTTAAGGTCTTTATTGGTTGCCGCAATAACGCGGGCATTTACTTCAATGTCTTTTTCACCACCGACTCTTGTAATTTTATTCTCCTGGAGCGCCCGCAGTACTTTTGCTTGGGTTGAAACACTCATATCACCAATTTCATCGAGGAAAAGCGTGCCTCCATCGGCTTGTTCGAATTTGCCAATTCGTTGTTTGATGGCCGAAGTAAAAGCTCCCTTCTCATGACCAAATAGTTCGCTTTCGATAAGTTCTGAGGGAATGGCGGCACAATTTACTTCAACAAATGAATTGGATGACCGCGCACTCTTTTCATGGAGTTGCCGGGCTACCAATTCCTTGCCCGATCCATTTGGTCCGGTAATAAGCACGCGTGCATCGGTAGGGGCAACTTTTTCGAGCATAGCAAGGATGGTTGAAATGCCTTTGGATTCCCCGATGATTTCAAATTTTTGCGATATTTTTTTCTTTAGCCTTGTGGTCTCTTTAACTAAAAGATTTTTGTCGAGCGCGTTGCGAACGGTAATCAGAAGCCGGTTGAGATCTGGTGGTTTTTGCAAAAAATCAAAAGCACCATTTTTTACCGCATCTACGGCTAGTTCGGTGGTGCCATGTGCGGAAATCATAATGAAGGTAGTTTCAATTCCTTTTTCTTTCACTTTTAGGAGCACCTCCATGCCGTCCATTCGAGGCATTTTGATGTCGCACAAGGCAAGGTCAAAATGATCAGCCTCCAACATCGCCAAGCCTTCTGCACCATCTTTGGCTTCCAGAACATCGATTTTTAAATCTTTTTGATCTTTTAAGATATCTTTTAGAACAGCTCTAATGGTTGCTTCATCTTCAATGATTAGGACTTTTCGCATGGATAATTGGTTTTAATAAAATCAATTTGCCGCTTTCCTATCTAAAAAACAAAAGCCCCGCCAAATTGGCGAGGCATAATTTGAGTACTGCCTGATGGATTATCGTTTGAAACCAAGTGCACTTCCTCCACATTTGCCGGAAGAACCATCAAACGTGTATTGAATGTAGTAAATACCTGTTGCATTGCAGGGATATGCAATGGCACTAATAAACTGCCCGTTGATTTTGCTCGTGGCAACTTTGTTGCGTCCAGAATCGAAAAGCGTAACAACAATTCCATCGGTGGCGGCTCCATTGGCACACAGATTAATCATATATTGAGTGCCTTTGGTGAATACATAACTGTATTCCACTTTTTCTTTGGCTCCCCCTTCGCCATCCACTTTATAGCTCTTCAAAAAGTTAAATCCTGTGGCAAGCTTTGGGATACAGGCCGTGGCAAAACTATCCGGGTTGCATTGCCCTGAAAGTTGGATAGATAGTAACCCAACAAATGACACTAACAAAATTGAAGATATAACGTATTTCATAAATGGATAAGTAATTAACTGGCAATTTTATTTCTAATTGAATTCGTGATGCTGGTGATGTTTTGGATGTCCTTATCGGTAACATCAATGGTAGTCGTGCTGTTGTCTTTAATTATGGCCACCCCATTGACCACTTCCATGGTAGATTCCTTATAGGTGTAGGTAATGTTGATCTTATCAAAGGCCGCTTTCAATTCATCAAGATCTTTCCATAATGATGCCATGTTTTCGTCTTCCTTGTAAAAAGAAAATAAAAGCACGATTTGTTCAAGGATAATCTTCTGTTCTCCAATTTTTTCTTTTAATTCCTTGTTTTTTGGGTCTTTTCCTGCCACCTGACAAGTGATTTGCATCGCTTCCAACCAACCTCCAGTAAGGAGCAACACGCTAAGATTAGCCCTTCCCTGTGTTTGAAGGTAATGATTGATGTCATTGAAATTCTGAGTGGTGATGAGCAACAAAGAATCCAGGTTTTTGCTATTGGTTGCCAAACGCCCAATGGTTTCAATGTCAAAAAACTGGCCAATGTTAAGGTCATTCGCCAAGCTCTTTATTGATGCCAAATATTTGATACCGTCTTGATTTTGCTGATAAATGTTAGTGTACCCCAAGTCCGTCCCATAAATGCCCAAATTCAATGCCTTTTTGTAATTGCTATTGTATTTTGAGAGATTTTCAGGGGTATTGAGCAACCCAAAATTGTATTTGGTGCCTGATTCTTTAAGCAAAACTGAAATCTCCAATGGGCTTGGAATTTGTTGTAAAATACTGTTGATTACTTCCTCATCAATGGTTGGGCCTTTTTTGGCGGAATCCAAACTATTAAGAAAAGCCTGTTCATCCGGTTTTTTGCTTTTGCCGCAGGAGGCCAAAAGGATTGAGGCAACCAAGCAAATCATTACAATTCTCATAGCTTTCATTGTTAGTTACAAAATTAAAAATTCAGCAATGGATACAAAATATTTTATTTCCTCCGAAAAGGGATGGTTACTTTATCAGGAATACTAACATTTCCGAAAAAATCAACGATCCTGCGAAGCCATTCTAAATATAGTGCTAAATAGAAGAATATCGACATGGACCAGATAATAATAATATTGAAAACGAACGTGTTTAACGTAAAGCCCAGTAGATTTTTTTCTGGGAGAAAAAAGGCGGTTCGGTAATCTAAAATACCTGTAGGGTTAATGCCTTGGAAAATGGGGTTAATTTGTTGGATCAACTTACCATTATATTCCAGTAAACGATCCTTGACTGAAATGTTTTTAACAAGATCGCTAAGGCTTTCGTTGTGGTACCTATTTTTCTCATCATTGATTTTTACACCGTTTTTTTCGAAGAAGGCCATCTTCTTTTCGATAAGATTTACGTTGTCGTTATAGATATTTTGATAATGCTTGCGATAGTCCTCAAAATAACTTTCGAGCATCATGCCACGCACTTTTGAGTATTTCTCTTTCGAGAAGTCATCATCAATATTTACCTTTTCAAATCCAGGCCGATAAGGTTCAGCATTTAAATTGTCCCTTAAGATCGCCAGGTTTTTGTCCACCAATCTACGGATGGAGTCATTTTTAGTTTCGTAGTATTCCATTAAAAAGCGATTTCTCTTTTTTAATTCATCGGCCATAAAAGCCGCCTTAAAGTCAGCTTTGGCTTCTTCTCTTTCGTACTTGTAGAAAGGTGCATCGTAATCATTGTTTGTAAACTGATACACTGCCATAGCCTCATAAGCCCAACGCGAGGCCATCAAGTCAGCTACAAGGGGCACCTTACCTTTCGTGCTGATCACGTTGTTTAGTTTGTCGAAAGGGAAAAGCAGACCACTCAAAATCATTTGAGGAATTAGCAGTAACGGGATCATCACATAAACAGTAACCGCAGAGTTGAAAGCGGAAGAAATATTTAGACCAAGCACATTGGCGAAACACGAAGTGGAGAACAGCACCAACCACATTGCCCAGGTCATGCCATGTACTTCTAGGATTAGATTACTGACGATAACGAAAAGGAAAGTTTGAATGGCGGATAGAAGAAATAGTATATTCAGTTTGGATACCAAGTAACTGTTCCAGCTTAAATTGAGAAAAGACTCCCGCTTCAGAATTTTTCGGTCACGGATGATTTCTTCTGCACTCACCGTCAAACCCATAAACAAGGCTACGATAATAGCCATGAGTAAAAACGCGGGAAAATTGTCATTGAACCGGAAGATATATTCTTGGCCTCCGGGCGCACTTTTGTATTTAATGATAAAAGTGAGAATAATCGCCAACAAAGGAGCTTCTAACAAATTGATGAGCAAATACTGCTTATTGCTAAGTTTAGCAAGGAAATCCCGTGAAGTGAAAATGATGGTTTGCCTAAGCTTGCTAGGAATTTTTAATGTGCTTGGCGGTTTTTCCTTAACATCCTCTACTTTGTTAAGGTTAAACCTTTTCAAGTACATTTCGTGCCATTGTGGTGGTGTAACCTTTCTTTTATTTGTCGGTTGACCGTACTCATCAACTACTTTGGATTCAATGATGTTGAATATCTGTTCCGGGTTTACATTTCCGCAAGTTTCACATTGACCCCTATTGCTGTCAACCTGATGGGTCGCCTTTTTGAAATACGTAACGGCTTCTACTGGTGGAGCATAATACGAAAGAAAACCCCCTGTGTCCATGATGATCATCTTGTCAAACATTTTATAGATGTCTGATGAGGGCTGATGGATCACCACAAAAATTAATTTTCCTTTTAAAGAAAGTTCTTTTAATAAATCAATGACATTTTCTGAGTCGCGCGAAGAAAGACCTGATGTCGGTTCATCCAAAAAGAGGATGGCTGGCTCGCGAATTAATTCCAAGGCAATGTTCAGGCGCTTACGTTGCCCTCCGCTAATTTTTTTATCGAGTACGCTACCAACCGTTAAATCTTTACGTTGATCGAGCCCAAGATTTTCTAATGTGCTCATTACACGCTCGTGCAATTGCGCTTCGGTAAAATTCGAAAAGCATAGTTTCGCGTTGTAATAAAGATTCTGGTAGACCGTGAGTTCTTCAATGAGTAAATCATCTTGCGAGACAAAACCGATGACGCCTTCTATCTTATCCTTTTCTGTATGGATATTATAACCATTGATTAGGATATCTCCTTTGGAAGGTTTTTCTAGGCCGGCTAGGGTTAATAGCAATGTGGTTTTGCCGGCTCCGCTGGCGCCCATAATCCCAATAAGTTTTCCTGGGCCCTCTGAGATAACCACATTGCGCAATCCGATGGCACCGTTGGGGAATTTGAACTCTTCAATATTGGCGTTAAAGGAGAGTTTTGTGGTTTTTATTTCTTCATTAAAATGAGCCACCAAATCGCTGTAATACAAGGCATTGCCGGCTTGTGTTTTGATTGTGCTTCCATGCGAAAACAAATAAATCTTGTTGGGCTGCATGATGAAGCCATTCAACACATTGGATTGGTCGCCCAAGTATTTGGTGAAATACATATCCACACTTTTTACCCGCATGAAGATTAACTGTCCTTCGATGTGAGCGTGGGTGTGCTTTTGGTTCTCCGCTGATTTTGTTTCCGCTGAATTTACTAAAAGAATATCTTTAAAATTAAGGCCTTCAACCGCTTGTGCGATGATGAAGGTCTCTACTAATTTGTATTCTTCCTGATCAATGTTAAAGACCGTTGAAACCGTGTTGATAATTTCAATTCGCTGGGGGGTGAAATTCTTATCGGAGCCAATCAACTCCAACAATTTTGTGAGTACAACGACTTTTTGTTTTTGGGTTAAGGTTCTGTTAATCTTTTTGCAAAGGCCAAGCGTTTTAACAGAATCCCGCACGGAAGTGAGCTTGTTCTTTTCTTCATCGCCAGTTCCTTGCTTGCTGTAACCTGAAAAATCGTCATACAGGGTCAGGTATTCCTTGACGGTATCTTGGTCAAGCTCCTGTTGAAAAAAATTGATAACAAATTGGCGCTCATTTTCAGTTACCCCACCATCTTGTTTGGTAATAATGGCAAATAGTTGTGTGAGCGCTTTTAAGATTTCCTCACTCATTCTTCTCGGATCATTAATTGTTAGTCGTTATCTGTTATACCTGTTAATTGTATGAAGATGATTAACGATCAACTGATAACGGATAACTTTGTACTAGTATGTTTTAAACTCGAAGGGGATTTCTACCAATTCAGAAAACTCCTGGCCAGCTTCTTCCATATCTTCATCATCATCGTGGAAATACCAAAGAATTTTCATGCCTTTGATTTCTTCTAAGGCTGATAAAACATCGAGAATCAGCTTAGAAGATGCAGTGTTAAAGTATTCCAGTTTGAGCGTAAACTCAGTGGCAGGGTTTGGGTCGGCAGCATAAGAACCGATCCAGTCTAGCACGGGACGATAGAATTCAGCAGAATCTTCGGGCAATGAACGTCCGCTTATTTCAAAAATCCCATTCTTTTTATCCAGTAGAATGCTAGGGGTATCTTCGGTTCCTTTCAGATTGAGAATTTCCATGATTGATACAGTTTTATAATTTTTTAAGTTATTCTTTTTCGCGAGAGATAGTGACTTTTAAACAGAAGAAATCGTGCTCGCTGTCCATTTCGGCAAATGAGAAACCAAGTTTTTC
Organism: Cytophagales bacterium; assembly: GCA_027317105.1. Classification (GTDB taxonomy): domain Bacteria; phylum Bacteroidota; class Bacteroidia; order Cytophagales; family Cyclobacteriaceae; genus ELB16-189. The sequence goes on along the minus strand of DAHVFH010000196.1, from coordinate 8,896 downwards.
CCCTGATTTCCGCGCCATGTCAACGAACCCCAATCCGGCCCCACCTTTTTCAGATATTTGGGTGTTTTTGATGATCTCTTTATACATTTCCTTTAAGCCTTCTTTATCCTTGTTATTGAGCTCCGTCAGGTTGTTGGTGAGCTTGGCCACTCTGCTTTTAGGGATAGGGTTGCCCGTCATGACACAATAGCGCAGGTCGTCTTTGCTGATCATAAAGATAGCGCTTCTACTAATGAGCGAGCCAGCCTGCAGCCCTTGTTCACTGCTGTGCTTCACGATATTTTGAAGTGCTTCGACCATGACATTAAAAACTTTGCGTTTAGTGCCCGAACTCTCTCCGGCAGAATCCAGATTTCGTTCTGCCATTGAAAGGATTGATTTGGTGCTCTCCTGAGTGAAGTCACCTTCATAAACCAAGATCAGTTTTTCCGCCATCATAGTGCGGTGCAGGTCGTAGATAAAATTCATTGCTAGGGGGTTTGAAGTTCCGAAGTTATGGTTTAAAATTTAATTCCAATCAAAAGTACATCATCTGTTTGTTTCTGTTCACCTTTCCAAGCTTCCCACTCGGTATCAAAGACCATGGCGGCTTCATTCATGGAGCCTTTATATACTCGTTCTATAATTTCGCGAGTCTTCTTGGGGCCAAACTTGCGCACCTCGGGGCCACCAAACTGATCAGGGAACCCGTCCGAGCTAAAATAGAATGAATCTCCTTTACCCAAAGCTAGTTTTGTGGTCGTAAAGTTGGTTTGATTTTTATAAATACCGCCACCGATTGGAAATTTATTTCCTTTCACTTCATCCATCACCCCGCCTTTCATAAAATAAAGCGGTCGGTGGGCTCCGGCATATTCCACGGTGCGGGATTCGGTGTTGATCCGGCAAAGGGCGATGTCCATCCCGTCTTTTGTTGCCGAATCATCCTGATCCTGTCGCAAAGTTTGGGTTACCCCTTCATCCAATAAATCCAAGATTTTACCGGGTTCGGTGATTTTTCGACTGCGAACGATGTCGTTGAGTAAAAAGTACCCGATTAATGAAAGTAATGCACCAGGAACTCCGTGGCCGGTGCAATCTACAGCTGCGATGAAAATATCATTTTTAATTTGAACAAACCAAGGGAAATCGCCACTTACTACATCGCGAGGTTTGTATAGAATAAAGGAATCAGAGAGTACTTTATTGATCAACCGCGAATTTGGAAGTATGGCGTTTTGAATCCTTTTTGCATAGTTGATGGAGTCGTTTATCTTTTTGTTTTTGTTTTGGATTTCCAGCTCGATCTCTTTTCGCTCCGTAATATCGTGAGAAACCACTAACACCGACTCGATATTTTTCTGCTCATCAAATTCAGGTATGGCATTCACTTGCATAATGCGTTTGCCCATCGAAGTAGGAAAATCCATTTCTGACGAAACGGTCTCTTGCGAGGCGTTGACTTGCTCCACAATCGAAAGCCATTGGTCGAGAATGACGGTATCCAGCTCAGACTCTCTCACCTTTTTATTAAGGAAATGGTTCGGGGATTTTCCGGTATACGATTCAATTGCTGGGTTGATATAAGAAATTGAATCATGCTCAAGACGCGTAATCAAGTCGGGTGAGTTTTCAGATAGCGCTTGCATTTTACTGCGCATACGCTGCTCTTGCTCCGCTCTTCTCCGTTCTGTAATATCGCGCGAATTCAAGATAAAACCCCGAATAGCACGATTCCCCATAAAATTCGTTCCTGTCGTTTCCAACCAAATATAATTCCCTTGTTTTGTTTGATATTCAAACTGAGCGGTAACTTTTTCGTCAGGTTTTTCAAGTAGGCTTTTGAATATCCCCTGAGCTACATCACGACTGTCGGGATGAATTTTATCCATGTCGCTCTTGCCTTGCAATTCTTTTTGTCCGTAACCAAGAATTGACTCTACCGAAGGTGATACATAGCGTATCGTTCCGTCTTCTTCATAAATCGTAATTACTTCGGAGGCGTTCTCGAGCAGCAGTTGCATCCGCTTTTGGGTCTGATTCACCTCTTCTATCTGCTCTTCCAGCAACACATTGCTGCGTTTAAGTTCCTCTCCCGTGGCCTGCATCTCTTCTGCATTTTGCCGAAGTACTTCCTGCTTCTCTTGAAGTTCGTTACTCAATTGCTGCGCTTCTGACAAAAGCTTGCGGGTTCGCTCGTTTACTTTAATATTGAAAATAGTGCGTGCTAAAATCACGCTAAGCTCTTGAACAAATTTTATCTGGGAAGAGTCGAATTTTTTCATTCCTGCAAACTCCAACAGACCATACACTTCTTCGTTAGTGATCAGTGGAACAATTAAAATGCAGTTCGGCTTTTGTTCACCAAGAATTCCAGAAGTAATGGATAAATAATCATCCGGGATTTCAGTTCTTAGTATATAATCTTTTTCGGCTGCAGCTTGCCCTACCAAGCCCTCCGCTAGACGGAAAGATTTTTTTAAATATTTCTTACGGCTATAAGCAAAACTAGCGCTGATTTCAATGAGGATCTGGTTGCTTTCATCATTATTCACATCGTAAAAAACTCCTTGAATGGCTCCTATTTTCCCTGCTATGAATTTGATAACTTCGTCACCAAGTTGATCTAACGTATCATGGGCGCGTAATATTTCAGCGGCCTCGGCTACTCCACGAACGATCCAGTTGCGTTCCGTATCTCTTTTTTCATTTTCAATCAGGTCATCCCGCATGTGGATCAGTGCCTGACCTAATGTATCGTTTTCACTCACGGGTTGAAACGGGGTATCTAATTTCCCTTCGCCAACTTTCTTGGCAAACTCCGCACTCCCTTTAAGGGTTTTGACTAAAGAATCCACCTTGTCAGCCATTTGCCCAAATTCGTCACTAGAGCCTGTACTTATGTTTTCGGGTAATACCCCTTTCGAAACAAGGTCAAGGGTATTCCCCATGTCATTAAGTGGTTCTGTTAGCGAACGTGATAACCACATAGCGGCTGCCCAAGCCATGAGCAGGAGTGCAACGCCTCCTCCTAAATAAATCATGAAAAGTTCTTTGCCTTGTCCCTTAATTTCTTCCGTGTCAATCTTCACAACTAAACCCCAGCCCGATTGATCGATTTTCCGTACCACTTTTAATGTTTCTTTTCCTCGATAGTCGGTACTGATGGAAATTCCATTTTGTCCATCCATGGCAGCGCGAATTTCTCGGCTGATTTTGCTGTCAGAATCCAATGGCTTTAAAAACGACCCTGGATCATTACGTAAAGGACTAACGATAATTATTTTTTGGGACTCAGGGTCAATTTGGGCAACCACACTTTCACCAGTTTGCCCCACATTTCCGTCTGTTAGTTTTTTATAAATTGGATCTAAGCTTAGTTTAAAGGCAATGATTCGATCGGCCAGCGGAGCGGCCACAAAAACAAAATAACTTTCTTTCTCTTTACGAACAGCACTGTATTGTAAGGAAGTAGTTGCCTTATCAAAAAAGTTTTTGCTCAGATCATATAAATTACGGCCTTTGCCGGAATTTGAATCCGTAGAAACCAATACGGTTCCAATATTATTAGTGAGATAAACATCTTGGAAGGAATAAATATCTTTTATTTTTCGCAGGGTTTGGATCAATGTATCTGGGCTGTTGATCAATTGACTTTTTAGTTGTTCTGAGCTTTGAAGAAATTTTACTGTTGTGCCGATGTGGTTAAAAAAGTAATTAAGCATAATGGCTTGCTGGTCGGCTACTGCAGTAAGACTGGCATTGAGTTTATCTTGCTCCGCCTTCACGTTAATTTGATAGGTGAAAATAGAAAATGCCGAAGCTACCAGTGCCGCAAAAGCGACAATCAGCCCGTTAATCTTTGTCCGAATTTTTATGTTTTTGAACATGCGTTTGGTGTCAACTAATCTCTGCTAAAATATTTCCTGCTTCTTGTGCTTGTTTTCTCTCGGCATCCGATAGAGGCGAAAACAAAGCCAATTCTACAACCCCGATAATTTCATTTTCCTTTCTCACCGGAAGGATAAATAGAAACTTCGGAAGGGAACTGCCAAGGCCACTTTCCACGCGGGCTGCATATCCTTCAGGCAATTCATCCAAATAGAGACTTTTGCCAGAAACGGCAACCTGCCCGATCAATCCTTCGCCCAAATCAAATGAAGGCGTTTCTTCATCTTCGCCTAACACCAGGGCATAACCACTCTTCAATTCAATTGTTTTTTTGTTTCCTTTGGTATTGACCACATAAAGAGCGCCCTGACCAGCATTCATTTGATTGCATAATTGATTAAGGCCATCTTGCCATTTCTCCTCTGTTGTTTTAGCTTTTTTTATCGCCTCGCGCAACAAATTGGCGTTAAAGGAGTTTTGCGTATTCTCTTTGCCATCAGCCTGTTGCCCCAAAGAATCCTCAATTTTTTTATCGAGGTACACGATAACTTCTTTTTTAGAAAGTTGGAGATAATGGATAGCGGCATAGCAAAAAGCAAGTGCCAAGCCAACGACAATGAATAATTTGCTGTAAACTCCACCTGCTCGGTGAGAGTCTATCATGCCCCCGTCATAAACTAAGTCATCGCTTAACCGGAACAATTGATAGGCGGTGAAAAACACCATAACAAAAAAACAGATCACCGTTAATCTTGTCATTTTTGCCGGGTCTTTAAAGAACTGTTGAATTTGCTCGATCATCGGTAATACTTATCTAATTCGTTTATCAAACTTACAATATCATCTACTTTCAGCACATGGTCAATTTTCGTGAGGTTTATTGCTGCTTTAGGCATGGTGTCAATCATGCACTCTGAAGGCTCTTGAACGATGGTAAGGCCTCCTTTGTCTTTAATGTGTTTCATCCCCATGCCGCCATCACGGTTGGCGCCTGAAAGCAAAATCCCAATTAATTTTTCTCTATAGACAAAGGCAGCCGTGCCCAAGGTAATGTCAATGGCCGGGCGCGAATTGTTTATCATTTCTTCTGTGCTCATGGCAAAATAGTTCCCTAACTCTACCGACATATGATAATTGGAGGGTGCTAAATATATCCCCCCTTTTTTAATCTGTTCTTTATCATTAGGCTCCACCACGGGAAAAACACTCTTTATTGACAAGGCCTCCACAAAACCATTGCGAACATGCTTTAATCTGTGAAGGCACATAATGATAGGCAGCGGGAAAGTTTTCGGCAACTGAGATAATATCTTAGTAATACCTTGAAAACTCCCTGCTGACCCGCCAATCACAACGGCCTTATAACTGCTATTTAGGTTGAACTGGCTCATAAGGCCCTTGCTAATCTTTAATTTTTTTGTAAACCTTTTCTTCGTTGCTCACCACCAAAAATCGGTTGGCAACATCACACCAAATTAAAGATTCTTTCGATCCAATAGCGAGATATCCGTACTTGAACAGGCTTGCATGGAATTTTTTAAGCACTTCATTTTGCAGCGTCTGGTTAAAGTAAATCATCACATTCCTACAAAGGATTAGATCAAACTTGTTAAAGACATCGCCTATCACAAGATCATGCTTGCGGAAGGTAACATTGGCCAACAATCCTTTGTCAAAAGTTACCTTGCCATTCTCTTCTTTACAATAGTCCTTAAGTGTCCATTTTCCTTCAAACCGGATGTAGTTTTTTTCATTGAGTTCCATGTTTTTGGCAGGATACGAGGCCATTTTGGCTTTTTCAAGAATGGTGGTGTCAAGATCTGTGGCGTAAAGCGACACATCGTTGTGGATGCCCATCTCCCGTAATAAAATAGCCATTGAGATCACTTCTTCGCCTGAAGAACACCCTGCATGCCATATATTAAAAGTCTTGTGGTTCAGCAAAATACCCGGGATTATTTCATCCCGAATGACCCGCCAAAAGCCAGGGTCACGAAACATCTCTGTAACGTTTACAGTTAGTTCGTCCAAGAATTCATTTATAAAAACAGGAGATTCACTCAGTTTTTTAAGCAAAGACTCGATGGAGAGGTTCTTTACCTCCAAAATTCTTAGCATCCGCCTTTTAAAAGAAGACATCGCGTAGTTGCGAAAGTCATACCCGTATTTTGAATGGATAAGCTCTGTAATACGTTTTAAGTCTGCAATGTCAATGTCTTGTATCACAATATGGGTTTTGGCTATAATTCAAAGGAAGGCAAAAATAGGCTTACAAACATAGATTGAAGGGTAGATTGTAGTGGAAATATTACATGGGTTAACTCTGCGTGAAACCTGCCAAGTACGGACATTGTGAGCTAGATACATATTACCATTGTTCATGGAACATAGAAATGGTAAAACCTTAAAAATCAAGGTCAACTTTGGAAAAACTAAAGGGCAGAATGGATGCGACACTCGGTGCTTTGATCCATTTTTTATCGGATCCAAGCATAATTACCTCAATCGGCTTCTTTTGACGGGTCTCAAACTCTAGCATCACTTGGCGGCAGGCACCGCAGCTGGTAGCCGAAGTTAGGTCTTTATGATTTTTCTTATGGGCAGAGATCGCAAGTTTCAGTATCTTTTTTTCAGGGTGAAGGGAAGCGGCCGTATATAAGGCAACACGCTCTGCGCACATGCAAAGCGGGTAAGACGCATTTTCCTGGTTAGCACCGGTGATTATGGAGCCATCTTCTAAAATCAATGCTGATCCAACACAAAACTTTGAATAGGGTGCGTAAGCATGGGCAGCGGCTTCTTTAGATTTGTGCACCAAGTATTTCGATTCTGCATCCAGCTCTTCAAGGTGGTTAAAGTATTCCATAGGGTTCTGAACAAATGGTGGTAATAAAATTAAAAATTTTATCCGCACTTTCTAAATGACTTTCATTTTGAATTACTTTGCTGAATGAAAAAAATATTGGTGTTGGGCGCGGGAAGATCGTCTACCGTCCTCATCGCTTACTTAATAGAAAACGCGCCCTCTTTTGATTGGCAGGTTACTGTTGGCGATATCTCTGAAGCTGCGGCAAAAGAACGGATTGGCCCATCGCCCAATGCGAAGGCGATTTATTTCAATATTGAAGATGCCGAAAGTAGTCGCGCTGCAATCGCAAATACCGATGTTGTCATTTCCATGATTCCTCCCCAAATGCACCCCTTGGTAGCTAAAATTTGCCTTGCTGAGAACAAACATCTGCTCACCGCAAGCTATGTTTCTGATGAAATGAAAAGCTTTCATACAGAGGCGAAAGCTAAAGGGCTTCTGTTTTTGAATGAATGCGGTCTCGATCCAGGCATTGACCACATGAGTGCCATGCAGGTGATAAACAAGATTAAATTGGATGGAGGAAAAGTCACCTCGTTTGAATCATTCACAGGAGGATTGATTACACCTGAAACGGATATTGAAAACCCTTGGCGCTATAAATTTACATGGAATCCACGTAATGTAGTGCTGGCAGGGCAAGGCACAGCCAAGTATTTACAAGGAGGTAAATTCAAATACATTCCCTATCAACAGCTTTTTACACGAACTACCCCTGTTACTGTACCTGGCTTGGAGCCCTACGAAGGGTATCCCAACCGCGATTCACTCAAATATGTTGTGGCTTACGGTCTCCAAGAATGTAAAACAATTGTCAGAGGCACCTTGCGTAATGCTGGATACTGTAACGCATGGAATATTTTGGTTCAACTGGGTTGCTGCGATGACACGTACCTCATGGAGGGAGTAGGTACGATGAGCCACAACGATTTTATCGCTTCATTTTTGAATGACCAAAAAAGCGAAGAGGTTTTATGCCTTCGTTTTGGCCTTTCAGCAAACGGGGAAGATATGAAACGGTTAAGTTGGAGTGGGTTGTTTACTAATGAGAAAATTGGGTTGGAAAAAGGAACACCCGCACAAATTCTGGAACATATTCTCAACAAAAAATGGAAACTTAAATTAGGCGACAAAGATTTGATTGTGATGTGGCATCGGTTTAAGTATGTATTGGGCGATGTGGAAAAGGAAATCCAGGCGTGGATGACTACGACAGGAGATGATGAAATTAAAACAGCGATGGCCAAAACTGTGGGCTTACCTTTAGCGATTGCTTGTAAACTCTTATTACAAGAGAAAATTAAAAGCAGCGGTGTAGTCATTCCCTTGCAAAGTGAGATTTATGATCCCCTGTTGAATGAGCTGAAGGCCTTAGGTATTTCCTTGACTGAAAAGCACCGTTAAATAGGCGAGAAGGCTGATGGAAAAGGGCGGCAAGCCCTTTGCTTCCGCCCTGTGAAGTTGATGTAAACTTTAGCCCATTACTTCTTGCTCAGATTGTCGTGATCCAGATGCAACATTGAAACGCTTCCCACAAATAAGGAAATAGAAAGCAGTGCGAATAACAACGGGGAAACCAATAAACTCAATGCATCTAAAGTAATCATGGCTAAAATACCGTAAACAACTTCAGGATTTAACTTTTTAAAATTTAAAGCTTTCATAACGATGTGATTTAGGTTACACAATACTTATAAGCCGATCCAAAGTTCTTGAGTGAATCGATACTTGAATTTCATTAGAAAAATGTCCCGATTGAATGATAAAAATCATCAACTCACCTGATATTTGACACTTCTTGAGGTAAGCTTGGTAAGCCGATCTCAAGTTGTGGCAAGGCTGACAAAATCGTAGGGATTTAATTGCCCATTCAAAGAATCCTTCCTTCGAGTAACTTTGCGTCCTAAAGCAATTTGTTAGCATGAGGGAATACGAAATTTATAAATTGAAAAACGGCATTCGCGTGGTACACAACCACATTACCACAACTAAAATTGTGCATTGCGGTATAATGCTTGATGTTGGAAGTCGCGATGAAAGCCCCGCGAATCAAGGTATTGCGCACTTTTGGGAGCATATGGCCTTCAAAGGAACTCGTAAGCGCAATTCCTTCCATATTCTTAATCGGTTAGAGTCGCTGGGTGGGGAGCTCAATGC